>JAYUCP010000001.1:0-16892 GCA_043740245.1 Acidobacteriota bacterium
GAGTGTCACCCCGCTCGTAAACGGTCAGCCGCAGGCGATTCCGCTCGATGGTTCGCTCGCGCCGTCAGCGTGGCCGAAACCGGTTGCGCGCGTAACGACGCTGCCGCGTGAACAAAGCGTGCGCTGCGGCAGCTTGACGGTGAAGCTCTCGCCCGCGCCGTTGACGATCAGCGTAACGGCCAGTGACGGGCGCGTGGTGCAGCAACTGCGCGTGGATGAGCAAACCGGCGTGCTGACGTTTCTCACCGGCGACAATCCCATCCTCGGTTTTGGCGAAGGCGGGCCGCAATTCGACCGGCGCGGGGAAACGTACACCAAACGCAACGGTCAGGGCGGTTATCGTTTGCGGACTCACGGCGGGCGCGTGCCGATTCAATGGCTGATTGGCACGGGCGGCTGGGCTATGTTTATTCATCATCCGTTGGGCACGTTTGATCTGACCGGCAAAGAAGGCAAGCTAACGCCGCGCGGCGTGGACAGGCCGGACAGCAGCGTCGCCGGCCAATTGGCGGGCAGCGAATTGGGCGCGTTGCCGATGGATGTCTTCATCGTCGCCGCGCGCGAACCGGCGCAAGTGATGGCTGAATACGCGCGGTTGACCGGTAAACCTGAACTGCCGCCGCTGTGGTCATTCGGCTATTTGCAATCGCATCGCACGCTGGCCGGGCCGGATGAAATCAAATGGGTCGCGCGCACGCTGCGCGAAAAGAAATTGCCCTGCGATGCCTTGATTTATCTCGGCACCGATTTCACGCCTTCGGGCTGGAACACGCACAACGGGGAGTTCACCTGGCATCCCAAGAATTTCCCCGAACCCAAAAAGATGATTGATGAATTGCACGACCAGCATTTCAAGGTCGTGCTGCATACCGTCATCGAAGGCCGCAAGTTGACCGGCACAGTCGCCGACCCCTGCACCGCCGCGTCCTTGCCCAGCGGCCGCACGCCCGATGGCAAGTGGCCCGACAATCGTCAGGTCGCGTGTTATTGGCCCGTGCACAAAACGCTTTATGACGCGGGCATTGACGGCTGGTGGCCCGATCAGGGCGATGGCTTGGATGCCACGTCGCGGCTGGCGCGCATTCGCATGTATTACGACGGTTCGCAGCAACTGCGTCCGAATCAGCGCGTCTATGCTTTGCATCGCAACGGGCATGCGGGGATGCAGCGATTTGCAGGCTTTCTTTGGTCGGGCGATGTTTATACGACTTGGGAAACGTTGAAGGTGCACGTGCCCATCGCCGTCAACACCGGCTTGACTGGCATTCCGTACTGGGGCACAGACATCGGCGGCTTTGTGCCGACTAAGGAATACACCGGCGAATTGCACGTGCGCTGGTTTCAATTCGGCGCGTTCTGCCCGCTCTTTCGCGCGCACGGGCGCACGTGGCATCTGCGCTTGCCGTGGGGTTGGAACACGGGCGAATTGGGGCACAACGAAATTTCCAACTACACCGGCGGTGCGGCGAATCCTGATCTGAGCGAATTGCACAATGCTGAGGTCGAACCGATTTGCAAAAAGTATTTGGAGTTGCGCTACCGCTTGATGCCGTATCTCTACTCCGCCGTGCGCGAAACGCACGAGACCGGGTTGCCGATCATGCGCGCGCTCTGGCTGCATTATCCTGACGACGCGGCGGCGGTGTTGCGCGGCGATGAGTATCTGTGGGGCCGCGACATGCTGGTCGCGCCCGTCGTCGAAAAAGGCGCGACGACGCGCAACGTCTATTTGCCGCGCGGCGACTGGTACGATTTCTGGACGGAAGAAAAACTGGCGGGCGGACGCGAGATCAGCAAGGCCGTTGATCTGGCAACCACGCCGCTCTATGTGCGCGCCGGTGCGATTCTGCCGCTCGGCCCGGTCAAGCAATACACCGCTGAGCAAGTGGATGCGCCGTTGACGCTGGTCGTCTATCCCGGCGCAGACGGCGCGTTCGCGCTGTATGAAGACGACGGCGCGACCTTCAATTACCAGCGCGGCGAATTCACGCGCGTGCAGATGGTTTGGAGTGATCGCAGCCGGCGTTTGAGCTTGCGCCTGGCGGCGGGGGCGCGCGGACAACAACCGCCGCCGCGCAAGATCGAAGTGCGGTTGGCCGGTGAAGCCAAAACGCAAACGGTGACCTTTGCCGGGAAGCCGCTGGAGATTCAATGCTAGTTGTTCCTACCTGGGAGCGCAGGCGTCCCCGCCTGCGGGCGTCAAGTCAAACTATTGAACCTTGCTTGCCTGATTCCGGGCTCCTGATGCCTGTTCCCTGACCAATGAAAAGCCGCCGCATTTTCTCGGCCAGGAGTCAGGAACCGGGAGTCAGGAATCAGTAAACTGCCACGGTTATTTCCACGCCATTCCTAATTGATGCTGACAGCGCGGCCGCGATACTAAACTTAACCGCTGGCCCGCCATTGCCTGACAGTCCTATGTAGATAGTTATACACATAGACATCTAGTCCGAATAAATTCACCCGCAAGAGAGGAACAGGCGATGGGGCACAAATATCTTTCTTACACGATGGCGCTGATCAAATCCAAATGGGAAAAACAGAGCGTCGCCCAGGCCGAACAGCGCCCGGCGCGCAAGTATTACGAAGTGACGAAAGCGGGCCGCGTCGTGCTCATCGAAGCGCGCAGCCGCTTCCGGCTGTTGGAACAAATGACGCCGCAAGCCGAACTCAAACCGGCGCGCGCAAAGGGCTGAAGGCTATGCGAAGCAAACCCTGGCTGTGGCTGTTGCGTTTCATCGGCCTGATCGTGCCGTGCCGCTTGCGCGGGGGTTGCCGGATGGAGTGGAAGGGGGATTCATTTCCCTTGAGTCAGCAGCCATTCCCACACAGCTTGGACGATGACGCCGTGGGGCGCTTCGGTTTGCGCGACGAGGGCGTCGCTGGTGGTCAAGGTCAGCAACAGCCCTGTATGACGGCGATGCGTTGCCCGCGCGGATTGCAACGCGCGAAATTCGCGTTCACGTGTGGCCGGTTCGCCGAGGTCGGCGCACACTTGGATGAGCACGGGTTTGCCGGTGCTGGGCGTGGCGAGGAAATCAACTTCGAAACCATCCGGCGTGCGCACGTAGCTGCGTTCATAGCCGCGCCGTTCCAATTCGATCAGCACGGCGGTTTCGAATGCGTGTCCGAAGTTGCTTGTGCCGCTGCGATCAAAGGCTTCGATCAAGCCCATGTCAATCGGATAAACCTTGCGCGGATTCGATTGGCGTTGGCGTTCACTGCTGGTGGCAATCGGAACGAGCCGCACCAAAAAGGCGTCTTCCAGATGCGCCAGCAGCGCGTGCAGCGTGTCTTTGCCCGCCGTGACGCCTTGCGAACGCAGGTCGTTGAGAAAGCGATGCACGCTGAACAGCCCCGTCGCCGCGCCCAGCAGTTGCCGCGTCAAGCGGCGCAGCACCACGACGTTGGTGATGCCATGCCGTTCGATGACATCACGGAAGATCACGGCATCCACGTAACTTTACAGCAAGGGCAAGCGTTCGCGCGGCGGCAACCCTTGCGCTTCGGGAAAACCGCCTTCGCTGAGGTATGCGCGGAACAGTTTTTCCAGTTGCGAACGTTTGGCTTTTGGCACAATAGCCGGATCGTCGGGCGGTTTGATACCGCGGTGCCGCAGGTATTCGCGGAAGCTGAAGGGAAAGATGATCGTTTCGGTGGCACGCCCGCGCAGCGACGTGGCGACTTCGCCGCTCAACATTTTGGCCGACGAACCGCTGACGAAGACTTCGACTTTTTCGGTGTCGAGCAGGCGGCGCACGAACGTCTCCCAGCCCGGCACGACCTGGATTTCGTCAAAGAAAAACGTCACGCGCTGCCGGTCGCGGAACTGCGGATGGCGGGTGAAATACTCTTCGAGAAGCCAATCGAGATCATGGCCGAGATCGGCGGCGGCCAGTCCGGCGAGCCGTTCGTCCTCGAAGCTGAAATAGATCAACGCCTCGCGCGGCACACCGCTCGCCAGCCGTTCGCGCAGGCGTTGATGCAGGAAATACGTCTTGCCCGCGCGGCGCATGCCGATGATGGCGTGCGCACGGCGCGGCACGGTTGGCAATTGCACGTCGCGCAAGGTCAGGTCAGGCGGCTCGAAGACCAGCGCATCGGCAAGTTTCTGGCGGATGATGTCACGCATATCAGTCCTTTTATGAAGGACTGATTAACACGCATCCGTCCTTTGCCAAAAGACTGATTTGTGCGAGGGTGGCCGGCGATGTGCCAGTTGCCGCTATTGACAAGCGCACGGCAGTTTGGATGAATGTGCCAGCCTTTTGCTCACCGCTGTAGCGCTAAAAACAATTTGCCCGATTGGAGAACGCTCCATGCTCAAACTCACTGACGAAGCATCAGCAACGGCCAGCACAACGGCTGCTGGTGATGCGCCGCAATCAGCTTCGGCTTCCGTGTCAAATCCATTAGCAGGCCGCCTGCTTGCGCTGGATGTTTTTCGCGGCCTGACCATCGCCGCGATGGTGCTGGTCAACAACGCGGGTGATGGGCGGCATATTTACTGGCCGCTGGGTCACGCCGCCTGGCACGGCTGGACGCCGACCGATCTGGTCTTCCCGTTCTTCGTCTTCATCGTCGGCGTCGCCATTCCGCTGGCTTTTGAAAAGCGCGTCGAAGCTGCCTCTTTACAAGGAAGCAGTCAGCGCGATCTCTATATCAAGATCATCCGCCGTAGCCTGTTGATCTTTTTCATCAGCTTGATCGTGCTGCACGGCTTTCCTTACACGCTGGACAAGTTCCGCCACCTCCGCATCCCCGGCGTGTTGCAACGCATCGCCGTGTGTTACGGCATCGCCGCGTTTATTTATCTGAAAGTCCGCTGGCGCGGGCAGGCGATTATCGGCGCAGCCTTGTTGCTCGGCTATTGGGCGGTGATGAAGCTGATCCCCGCGCCCGGTTTTGCGCCCGGCGATTTGACGATGGAGGGCAGCCTCGCTTCGTGGGTAGACCGCACGCTGCTGCCCGGCCACATTTACAAACCGTTCTATGATCCCGAAGGCATTCTGAGTACGATCCCCGCTATTGCGACGTGTCTGTCAGGCGTGCTGACCGGGACGTGGTTGCGCACGCAGCGCGAGCCGTTGGACAAGGCCGCCGGGCTGTTCGGCTTCGGTGCCTTGTGCGTCGTCATCGGCTGGTGCTGGAACCTGGCCTTCCCGATCAACAAGGCGCTGTGGACGAGTTCGTATGTGCTGTTCACGACGGGCCTCGCGCTGAGTTTGCTGGCGCTGTGTTACTGGGCCATTGACATCAAGGGCGTCAAAGGCTGGACGAAGCCGTTTGTGATCTTCGGCGTGAATGCGCTGGCGCTCTATGTCTTTTCGGCCCTGCTGGCGCGCGTGTTCGGCATCATCCCGACCGTCAAGCTGGACGGCACACCGGGCGATTTGAAAACGTGGCTGTACGAACACGCTTTTCTGTCGTGGCTGGCGCCGGTGAATGCATCGTTGGGGTATGCGCTGGCATATGTGCTGTTGTGGTTGGGGCTGATGGCGATTCTTTATCAGCGGCGCATTTTCATTAAGGTCTAAACGCAAAAGGGGAGCGAGAGCAGGCTCCCCTATGTTTTATGCGCCGCAGCATTTCTTGTACTTCTTGCCGGAGCCGCATGGGCACGGATCGTTGCGGCCAACCTTGGCGTCTTCGCGCACGACGGTGCCTGCAACGGTTGGAGTGTAGCCCTGCTTCGGGATCACTGGCTCATCAGGAATATCCCAGCCGAGCCGGTGCGCGAGTTCCTTCGACTCTTTTTGTTTTTCGCGGCGTTTCTCCTCTTCTTTCTCATGCTGCCAGCGCGCCTGGCGTCTGGCGATTTCTTCAGGCCGGTAAAACTTGAGCAAGTCTTGAGTGTATTCCCAGGCCTCATCTTTTTCGAATGTCGCAAACCAGGCCAGTGACTCTTCGTAATCGCCGCAGATGGTTTCGTCCACGGCGTTGCGGGCAAAGGCGGCGCGCAAGGGCTCCTGCGCGCGTTCAAAATCGAGGGTGAGCGCGTCGCCGACGATGAAGCCGAGGAAGGTTTCGTCGGTTTCTTCCGGGTCGGCAAAATGGCTAATCACAAACTCGGCAATGCGCGGACGTTCTGCCGGATGTTCAATGGCGATGCGGGTCATGGCCGTGCTCGCGCGCGAACGCCAGTACATAACGTCGGGGGTTTGCGTGGCCTGGCGCGCGCGGTTGCTGAATTCGATCAGCCGGTCAATTGCCGCCGGGCCAAATTGCGCGAAGGCCGCCGGGCTGATTTCGTGCAGCCAGTCGAAATCTTCAATGTACGCGTACTTGAACGCCTCAAGCAGATCGTCCAACAATTCGGGGCGGCGCGTCAGGCTCAAGATCGTGAAGGCGTGATAGAGCGCCCACCATTCACCATCGCGCGCCTCGGACCAGCGGTCATAATCGGTCAGCCACGCGCGCAACGGCTCAATCGCATCAGGCCGCGCGGCCAGTTCTTGGATATGTTCCAGCGTGACGCGGTCTTCTTCGGTGACCAATAGGTCTAGCAATTCCGGCGTTGTTTTTTCGGCGTAATTGCTGTTTGTGTCTGTCATTGTTGCCCTTCGATTATGCGCTTGTCTCAGCCGTCAGCGGCCCGATCAAGCCTGTGGCCCATTTCCCAACTTCCACAATGCGTTCGTAATTGATGCCCGTCTCGATACCCATGCCGTTGAGCAGATAAACCACGCGTTCGGTCGAAACATTCCCCGTCGCGCCTTTCACAAACTGGCAGCCGCCCAAATTGCCGACCGCGCAATCGAAGACGTCCGCGCCCGCTTGCATAGCCGCGAAGATGTTGGTCAGCGCCATTTTGTAAGTGTCGTGAAAGTGCCCGGCCAGCGGCTTGTCGGGCCAGCGGTCTTTGATCGTGGCGAAGACCGCGTAAACATCATTTGGCAGCGCGCGCCCAATCGTGTCGGCAATCGCCACTTCATCCGCGCCCGCGTTGAAGTATTCGTCAGCCAGCGCCACGACGCGCGCGCGTGGCACCTTGCCTTCGTAAGGGCAGACGAACGCGACGCCGATGGTCCCGCGCATGCGCACGCCATCGGCCCGGGCGCGAGCGGCGATGGCGGCAAACTGGCGCATCGAATCAGCCACGCTCATATTGACGTTCTTGATGTTCAGCGCCTCGGTCGCCGCGATGACGAAGCCCGCCGCTTTGAGCAGCCCCGTCGCCCGCGCGCGGTCGTAGCCTTTCTCATTCGGCAACAGCACTTCAAAGGTCACGCCGGGATGCTGGGCAACGACGGCCTGCAAGACTTGTTCAGCATCGGCCGTCTGTGGCACCCACTTGGGCGAGACGAAGGAGGTTGCTTCAATCTTGCGAACACCGGCGGCGATGAGCCGTTCGATCAGCGCGATCTTCTTTGCGGTCGGCACGAAGAGCGGTTCGGATTGGAGGCCGTCGCGGGGGCTGACGTCCATGAGGGTGACGCGGTTGGGTAAGTTCATTGCTCAGTTTTTCGATAGGTAGATGATGGGTCAAGGAGTCGCAGCAAATGTGCTTCTACCTCATCCAGGTAATCAGCCAACAAAGTCTCTTTGCCCCGCTGACGTAGTGTTTCAAGCGAAGCATCAAGCCAGCATTGCTCTTCGCGTTCATAGCGTTTCTTGCCCGAAGTATGATCTTGCAGTAACTCATCCAATATCTGCTTGGAATCGTTAGTGGTCAGATGGCGCAGGTTTTCCGCTTTCAGCCGGGGATCGAATCCGAGCTTTTGACAGAGGTCAGCCAGCAATACTTGCTCGCGCTTATCCAGCGGCTCAAAGCCATTCAATATCCACGCCTCGCGTTTCCATTTGGCGGTCGCCAGCACGACGACGATCTGTTCCTTCACTTCATCTCTGGCTTGCTGCATCCCCGCGCGCCTGTCTGGCTGATTGTCTAAATCCTTGAAGAGAATCAAAGCGTCAATCTTCTGGGTTCTTTGAAGCTTCTCAACTAACGCGATGGCTTTGCGGCTTTCCGCGTAGGCAATGCCTTGCGGTTCGTCATTTGAGCGACGGCGGAAGCGCGGTAGTTTTTGCTTGGCATCTGTCTTGATCTCGCGCCAAGTTGTGCTAGTTGTGCCAGTTTCAAAGCCCCGCCAAAGGCGAAAGTTATCAATGGTCGTCGCGTCAATCCAATCAACTCGCTCGGTAAAAACACGGTCGGCAAGGGCGCAAATATGGCGAGCATCGGAATTGTTTTCTACCACAACCATGAACTCAAGCATGCACCGGCTCCATCACTTCGGTTTCACCTGTTACCCATTGCTCGCCTTCGGCGTCCCAGAATTCACCGGTTGTCAGAACTTCTAACGCGTGCTTGGCATCGGGGTGATCGCTGAGGCGTTTACATCGGCTGATGCCCTCTTTGTCTGTATCCATGACCCAAACATCTTTGACTTCAAGTGCGTCGAGAATATAAGGCGAGTGGCTTGTTAAGAGGATTTGACGATCATGCTGTTCGGCGAAAGCCTTGAGTGTTTGCATCAACCTAATCTGAGCAAGTGGATGCAGCCCTTGCTCAATGTCATCGAGCAGGATCATTTGAGGGGAGTCAGTGCCGTAGGTTACGGCAAGAATCCCCAAAACAAGTAACGTGCCTTCGCTAATTAAATCCGCTGTCAGCGCGTCACCGCTAGTCATATCAAAGATCAATTCGTGCCCAATTAAGTCTCTATCTTCTTCGTAAGGAAATTGAGTGCCATTTACTGAAAATACTTTTTTCTCTTTCCTGACAACTTTGGCTGGTCTAGCTCGAAACGTTTTTACGGTCGGGACAATTGTTGACAAGGCATGCTCCATCGCTTCGTGCTTGCCGCGATCCGTGAGAATCAGGTTGGCAATTACGGAAGCAAGCCCACTCCCATCCGCGGATACTATTGGCGTTGTTGATTCAGAGTAGGAAGGAGTCGCAAGGTTTTCTGCGCTTCCTCTGAAAAATATTGAGGTTCCCATCTGATCCACCGCAGACCTGGCTAAGAAGTCGCTACCCTTTGATTGGGCTAGCGTCTCCACAATTTCTGGTAAACGCGTTCTTTGCGGCCCTGACAATATGAAAGCGGCAGGAGAGTTATCGTTAATATCAAAATCCACGCCGGCTTCAACCGCTTGATTCAACTGATCGGGGACCCCAAGCGAGATTTCCCAGCGGCGCTGGCCCTTTCTCATCAAGTAACTTGGGTTAAAGCTGCCTTTGAAAAGCGATTCATTTTTGCTATGTAAAAACTGGCTCGCAAGATGTACCGCCTGCAATACTGATGTTTTCCCACACCCATTCGGCCCCACCAACGCCGTCACCCTTCCCAATTCAATGGTTGTGTCCGCGTGACTCTTGAAGTTCTTGATGGAAATCTTTTCGATCATAGCCGTATGTTGCCAGCCTCCACACTGGCCGGGCAAGCCTCAGCCGTCCAGGTTCGACCGTTCGCGCCGCGCCACGCCCGTCCGCCGCGCGGCCTCTTCGACCGCCGCCGCCACCGCTGGCGTGACGCGCCGGTTGAAGACCGACGGGATGATGTAATCGGGATCAAGTTCCGCCTCCGTGATGATGCCGGCAATCGCGTAGGCCGCCGCCAGCTTCATCTCTTCGTTGATCTCAGACGCGCGGCAATCCAGCGCGCCGCGAAAGATGCCGGGGAAGCAGAGCACGTTGTTGATCTGGTTCTGATAGTCGGAGCGGCCCGAGGCGATCACTTTGGCGTAAGGCGCGGCGTCTTCCGGCGCGATCTCCGGGTTGGGGTTGGCGAGCGCAAAGATAATTGGGTCGCGCGCCATGCTCTGCACCATCTCGACCGACAACACGCCGCCGGTCGAAACGCCAAGGAACAAATCCGCGCCCGCGATCACGTCTTTCAACGTGCCGCGCAGGTTGTCGGGGTTCGTGCTTTCGGCCCACCAGCGCAAGCCTTCGTTCATCCCTTCGGCGCGTTCGTGATAGATCACCCCGTGCACATCGCAGCCGATCAGGTTGCGCACACCCGCGTGCATCAGCATCTTCGCGCAGGCCGTGCCCGCCGCGCCGGTGCCGGTGACGACGACTTTGATCGCATCCATCGGTTTGCCCACGACCTTCAACGCATTGATCGCGGCGGCCAGCACGACGACGGCGGTGCCGTGCTGATCGTCGTGAAAGACGGGGATGTCCAATTCGGCGCGCAAGCGTTGCTCAACTTCAAAACAACGCGGCGCGGCGATGTCTTCCAGATTGATACCGCCAAAGACGGGCGCGATATTTTTGACGGTGCGCACGATCTCGTCCACGTCTTTGGTGGCCAGGCAAATCGGGAAGGCGTCAATGCCGGCGAATTCTTTGAAGAGCATGGCCTTGCCTTCCATCACGGGCAGCGCGGCGGCGGGGCCAATGTCACCCAGACCGAGCACGGCGGTGCCATCGGTGACGACGGCCACGGTGTTGCGTTTGATCGTCAGGTTGAACACCTTGCTGGGGTCTTCGGCAATCGCGGTGCAAACGCGGGCCACGCCGGGCGTGTAGGCGCGCGACAGATCGGCGCGTGTTTGAATCGGAATCTTGCTCTTGATCTCGATCTTGCCGCCGATGTGCAACAGGAAGACGCGGTCGGATACGTTGATGACTGTCACATCGTCGAGCGCATTGACGGCCTCGGCGATCTCTTGGGCGTGATGATCGTTGCCCGCCGCCACGGTGATGTCGCGCACCAATTGGTTGGAACCGGCTTCGACAATGTCAATCGCGCCGATGTTGCCGCCCGCCGCGCCGATGGCGGAGGTGACTTTGCCGAGCGTGCCGGGTTTGTTGGCAAGCCGTAAACGCAGGGTGATGCTGTAGCCTTCGGTTGGTCTGGGTGTCATAGGAATTCAGTCAGCGCAATTCCAGGCAAGCCGCCGAGTCGTCGGTGTCGAAGGCCTGGAGCAGTTCATGGTTTTCGATTAACAGGCGCAGGATATGGGCCGTGGCTGTGTTTCCGCAACGCAGCCAGACTACTTTGGGCGGGAAACCGTAGAGTTGTGAAAGCAGTTCAAAGTCAGCGTCCTGCGTGACAATCGCATAGCCGTTGGCTTTGGCGTATTGCCAGATCAAGCGATCGTCACGTTCGGCCATGCCCAGCAAACGCACGTGCGCCGAGGCGGGGAAATAAGGCTCAAGCTGTTTTAGCAACTTGTAGGAAAGGTTTTGATCCAGCAACAGTTTCATCGCTGATCAAGCATAAACAGTTTGGCGTTCGCGTTGTGCCGCGAATTGCAGACAGGCTTGAATATCCTGCTCGGTCAGTTCGGGAAAGTCGTCCAAAATTTGCGGCAGTGTCATTCCCGCCGCCAGCCAGCCGAGCACATCCGCGACGGTGATGCGCATGCCGCGAATGCATGGCTTGCCGCCGCGTTTGCCGGGTTCGATGGTGATAATGCGTTCCAGGTCGAGCATCGTTGTTACTCCTTGCCGCTAGATTACACCATCGGCCTGCAACTGCGCGATCTCATCCGCGCTCAATCCCAACAGCCCGCCATACACTTCCTGATTGTGCGCGCCCAACGCCGGCCCGATCCACGATGTCCCGCCCGGCGTTTCGCTCAACTTCGGCACGAAGGTCGGCAACTTGACCGTCTCGCCGCCGCCGATGTCCAAGTCCTCGAACATGCCGCGCGCCTGGTAATGCGGGTCGTTGACGATGTCGGCGGCGTTATAAATCGGCCCGCTCGGCACATCGGCAGCTTCTAAAGCCGCAATCAATTCGTCGTAGCTGTGATTGCGCGTCCATTCTTCCAGCGCCGCGTCAATCAACGGTTCGTGTGCGACGCGCCCTTCGTTGTGCGCCAGTTGCGGATCGTTCGCCAAATCCGCGCGCCCCGCCGCCGTCATCAGGCGTTTGTAAATCGAATCGCCGTTGCCGCCGATGATGATGTACTTGCCGTCGTTGGTCGGATAGGTGCCCGTCGGCACGATGCCGCTGAGCTTGGAGCCCTGCCGCTCACGGATTTCGCCGAGCTTGTCGTATTCGGGGATCAGCGATTCCATCATATTGAAACAGGCTTCGTAAATCGCCACATCCACCATCTGCCCCTGGCCTGTGCCCTTGCCAGCATCTCGATTATAGAGAGCCATCATTATGCCTAACGCCGCGTGCAAGCCGGCCAGCGTGTCGCCCATGCTCAGATTCGGACGAGCAGGCGGTCGGTCGGGGTAACCCGTGACATAACGCATCCCGCTGAAGCCTTCGGCGACGTTCGCGTAACCCGGCTTGGCTGAATACGGCCCCGTCTGCCCGTACCCAGACACGCGCGCCACAATCAATTTTGGATTGATGGCTTTCAATGCTTCGTAACCCAGCCCCCATTTTTCCAGCGTGCCGGGTTTGAAATTTTCGAGCACGACATCGGCGCGTTCGACCAGCTTGCGCACGATGTCATGACCGCGCGGGTCTTTCAGGTTGAGCGTGACGCATTTTTTGTTACGCCCCAGGATGTACCACCAGAGCGCCGTGCCGTTGTGCACCTTGCGCCACTTGCGCAGCGGGTCGCCCGTGCCCGGCGGTTCGAGCTTGATGACCTCGGCGCCAAACCAGGCCAGCAAGACGGCGGCGAATGGCCCGGCCAGCAATTGGCCCATTTCCAAAATGCGCACGCCTTCCAACGGGCGCGGCGAATGATGATTATGCGACATATGAATTCGGTGGTAATTGTTGAGCGACTTGGGTGGGGGCAGTCTGGCCCCGCCAGCCAAAAATCGCCGCCAGGATGAGAACCCAGGCAATGGCGGAGAGCAGTATGTTGAGCAAGTTATTCGCTGCGGCCAGATAGCCGATTTGGGTGTTGCTGTACCCCTGATCATGCATCAGGAGCGGTAACAGAATTCGCACCAACGCGCTGCACAATTGGCTGACGATCAAGAGGACAAAGGCAATCAACGCCGCTTTGGCGGCTTGCGGAAATGCTTTCCGGTTTTTCAGCGCAAGCGCACAACCAATGCTCCAAATGCCCAAGACAGGAATGTACGCTAATAAGCCAAACAATGCTGGCAGCAGATAGTTCATCTTCCCCTCCTACCATCAAACGGGTTCACCGCGATGGCGTAAACATAGTGTGAGTAACCCCGCCAGAAAACCTCTTTTTCGATCTGCAAACCATTGCGTTCGGCGACGCGGCGCGACGGCATGTTTTCGGGTCGGATCATCGAGATGATGCGTTCACGCTTCAACTGGTCACGCGCAAATTCCATGCACCCGCGCGCCGCTTCGGTCGCATAGCCGTGGCCCCAAAATTGTTTGTTGAATTGATAGCCGACTTCGAGTTCCGCGACACCGTCAACGTCTTGCACGACCAAGCCGCAATCGCCGACGAATTGCTGATCGGCTTTGCGAATCACAGCATAAAGGCCGTGGCCGTAATCTTCGTAGCGTTTCAGATTGCGCTCAATCCAAGCGCGCATCGCCGTTTCGTCGAGTGTTTGCGGATAGAAGCGCATCGTCTCGGCGTCCGACCAGATGGCGAAAAGCGCGTCGAAATCGTCGTGCGTGATCGCGCGCAACCACAATCGTTCAGTTTCAATCACCGCTTGCGTCATGCCGCCACCGTTTTCAGATGAGCCAGCGTTTCCGCCAGCGAAACCACGTCGCCATACTTCGCATTGATGTCGAACAGGTTTGCTACGTGCGGCCCTTGCGCCCGGTCGCCCACGCATTCCTCAATCACGATCGTGCGGAAACCGTGCTGACAGCCATCCACCGCCGACGCGCGCACGCAGCCCGAAGTCGTGCACCCCGCGATCAATAGCGTATCCACGCCCGCCGCCGTCAACGTCGAAGCGAGCGAGGTACCGAAAAAGGCGCTGGCATATTTTTTGACCAACACATGCTCATTGGCGCGCGGCTTCAAACGGTCATCCACTTCGACCCAGGCCGAGCCTTTTTTCAGCACAGCCAATGACGGGACTTTCTTGATGAACACACCCGCGTCGCGGAAGCCCGCGTCATATTCAACCGTCGTGAAGGCAATCGGCAGTTTCAACCGGCGCGCGGCGTTTAACACCTTCTTGGTCGCGGCAATCTCTTTGTCCAGGTTGGCAGCGAGCGGCGAGGCGAGGTCAGAAAAGCCCTTGATGAAATCTACGATGAGCAGCGCCGGATGCGCGCCGAACCCGACGCGATTGGCAAAGCCACGGCTTTTATAAAAGTCGAGGGTGTCAGACATAGCAGTTCTCTCAATCAGGCAGCTATTTGCGCAACTTCATGCGTCTGGTTTTCGCATTCGAGCCGCTCTCTTCCGACTTCCGCCCACAGGCGGTCGAAGCAAGCGAAAATTCACTTCTTGCCCGCCCGTGGTTTCTTGCCATTCGCCCGATCGCGCGTCAGGTAGACCGTGTAGCTATACAAATCGGTGCGATAGAGCACGTGCACGTATTCCACCGGTTTGCCTTCGGTGGTGTAAACCGTGCGTTCGATGCAGAGCAGCGCCGAGCCTACGCGCACGTCGAGCAGCCCGGCGACGTAAGGGTCGGCCAGCGCGGCGGTGATCTGCTGTTTGGCGTCTTTGAGCTTGAAGCCGAACTTGGTTTCGAGCAGTTGCAGCAGCGCGCCCGAACTCAAATCCTCGCGGGTGAGGCGCGCGCCAATTTCCGCCGGCAGATAGTTGACGATGAAGCTGTACGGCTTACCTTCGCGCGAGCGCAGCCGTTTGAGGCGGTAGACCGGCTCGCCCGGTTGCAGGCCCAGCAGTTCGGCTTCGTGCGCATCGGCTTCGACGCGATTCATCTCGATCACCTTGACCGGCGTATCCACGCCCATCGCAATGACTTCGTCGAGCGAACCGGTCAGATGCGTTTGGCCCTCGAAGGGGCGACGTTTGGCGCTGCGGCGTTCGGCGACGAAGGTGCCGCGGCCCTGACGACGATCAATCAAACCTTCGTCGGCCAGCGCGGTCAGCGCCTGCCGCACGGTGATGCGGCTGACGCCGTATTGCCGAATCAATTCGCTCTCGGTCGGCAGCCGGTCGCCCTCGGCAAACTGGCCCGAGGTGATCGTTTCGCGCAGCAGGTTCTCTAACTGGTAGTAGAGCGGGATGCGCTTGCTGACAAAGGCTGTGCTGGGTTTGGGCATAGCTTGAAATCAAAAGGCAAAAGGCAAAAATCAAAAGGCAAAAATGAAGAGACAAAGGCAAAGTGCCGACCTTTTGATTTTTGCCTTTTGCCTTTTGCCTTTTGCCTTTTGATTTCTACTTGTGTTTGTGATTGCGCAGCCCGCCTTGCGCGTCAACGTGCGCGTGGTCATAACCGTCTTCCGGGAATTCAAAGTCGTTGAAATGAATATGATTGTGATCGGTGGCGATGATCCACTTGTGCAATTCGGGTTTCTGGCGCGTCAGGCGCGCGGCGGCGCGGTCAGCATTCTCATCCGGCGTTGACCAGGGGTTCCAGTGGAAATGGTTGTGCAACTCGCCATCGGTGCGGCCAAAGGCCAGCACGCCGTGTTCGCTGGCAAAGGCGCCGTGGTTGATATACGCCGGGCGATAGAAATAGCCGCCCGTAGGCAACTCGCCGAATTGCATCATCCAAGACGTGCCGTAGATGTGATAAGCCTCTTCGGAACAATCGTGGTACGAGATGTTGTCCTGCCAGAAGCCGGGCACCATAGAATAGAGGAAGGTCATCGCGTGCGTCTTTTCGTCAAAACGCAGCAGCTTGAGCAAACAGCCCGACGCCGTTTGCGGAAAGAGCGTCGGCACCTGCCAGGGCATGTCTTCGTAGGATTGAATCTTGATGAACTGCTCGCGCTCGGCGCCCGCGCTGTCCTGATCCGATTCGACCAGATGCGGCTCGGCGTCGTTGTACATCAACAGGCAGAGCGCGCCTTTCGCGCTCGTGAGCGCGGGCAGCGCAACGCCTTTGGGCACGAAGAAATAATAGCCGGGGCCGCAACGCTGTTCGCCGACTTGCAGGCCGCCTTCCATTACCAGCAACTCTACGTCGGAGTAACAAACGGTGGGCGGCTGACTGTACCCGGCTTCGTATTGCACGGTCATCGTGCAGGCGCCGGTGTCAGAATCAATGCTGAGCAGCTTGTAGTGCAGGCCCAGCGGGAAACCGGGCAGCGTCATTTTTTTGAATTCGACCTCGCGGTCAACATAGGGTTCGATATGCGGGCGTGCCATTGGGGTGTTGCTCTCCTCGAAGAAACGTACCGTAGGTTGTCTAACCTGCGGGTGACTCGGTGTGGGAAAGGTCCGGTTGCCAGCAAGCGGTTTGCTGCCGAAATGCTCCGCAGGTTGGACAACCTACGGTACAACCGTGCTCAGCGCCGTTTGCGCCGTTTAGCCGTTTTCATTTTGCGGGATTGTTGCGCGGCGAATGCGGCGTGCGCGGGTGACGCGAGACCGGCTTGCAGTTCGGCCAGCACTTCATTCATCCGGCCCGCCAGCAGGGCTTTGACCTTCAAGCGCAAGCCGGGGAAGACTGTGCTTTCGATCACGCCGCGCCGGTCGGGATTGACGCGCACGTAATCACCATCGCGCAGGCGGAACCAGACGAATTGCTCTTCGGTCAACAACCAGACCAGATATTCCTTCACACCGTTGCGGCGGTATGTTTCCTGCTTGTCGTACAGATCATAGGAAGCGGTGCTGAAAGCGACCTCGACAATCAGTTCAGGCGCGCCTTCCAGATAGACCGTCTTGCCGCGCGGCGTTTGCACAGGCGCACTCAGCCACGACGTGCCGCCTTCGATCAAACGCAACGAAGCATCGGGCTGCGGCTCGTCATCGGCGCCCATGCGCGTGGTGGCATTATCTCCGCCATCTACGTTGGGCGTGACGAATTGATAAGCGCCCAACCAGTTGCTGATGAGCCGGGTGGCGTGCGCGTGCGACCAACCTAAGGGTGAGGGCATATAAACAACTCCTCCGATCAATTCGGCCTTGACGTGTTCGGGCGTGGC
>JAYUCP010000002.1:0-6762 GCA_043740245.1 Acidobacteriota bacterium
CTGAGTTGGCGCGGGTAAAGAACCCGCGCCACGTTTCAAGTCTTGTTGCGATTCGCCCGCCAAACCAAGCCCAGCAAAACACCCAGCGTCAGCACCGAAAAGCCCAAACCGCTGAGTGCCGCTGGCGCCGTGTACCGCAACTCAACGCGATGGCGGCCCGCCGGCAGCACAATCCCGCGCAGCAGATAATCCGTCGCGTAAATCGCCGTCGCTTGCCCATCCAACCGCGCCGACCAGCCGGGATAATGCGCCTCGCTGACGACCAGCACGGCGGGTTTGTCGGCGTTCGTCTCGATCAACAGATGATTGGGTTGATAGCTGACGTACCGCGCACTGGCATCGTCACCCAACTGATTATTCGCCGTTGGCAACAACTCTTTCGGCAAACCTGCGGCGGCAGTTTCAACCAATGCTGTTTGGCGCGGATTGAAAGGCTGTGTGCTCTCGCCGCGAATGCGTTTGAGCGCCTCTTCTGCATTCACAGCCTCGGCTTGGGGCGTGAGCCAGAGGCGGGGCAGCGCGCGGCTGTTTTCATAAATCTGCGTCTGGTCTTGATCGTAAACCTTGCGCCAATGCCCTGGCAGGCGCGCGAATACCGAAACCAGTTGGCGCGGCTGTGTGCTGTAAAGACCGGTGCGCCAGACGATCAGCGGCGCGCGTTGCGTCTTGCTCTGCAACACCATCCGTTCAATCTGGCTCGGCTGCTCGAAGCGGAAATTCGTCCGGTAGTGATAGGCCGGAAACGAATTCGTCGCATCGCCCACCGCTTGATCGAAGACCTTGGGCAGGTTGTGACGGATGTGCGCTTTGACATCGGGCCGCTCGTGCGCCCATTCGGCGGTGTCAACGCCGGCTTTCAATTCGTAATCGTATTGGCGTCCGTCAGTCGTGTGCACGGTCAGTTGCGCGACGGTTTCGCCCTGCGGAATGTCGCCGGCATCGGCCAGCGTCGTGACGATGGCAACGCCTTCGGCTTTGAAATTGGAACCGCTCAGCGTGATAGCGCGGCCGGGCTGCAATTGAATCTGGCTATCGTTGACGGGGAACAGCACGCCTTCTTTTTCGATAAACTCGGTGTTGAATGAACTGAAATCGGCGACCAGCCGCACGTTCAACAAATCCAGCACCTGCCATTCGGGCTGCAAAATCTGCGGATCGAGCGGCGCATTGATCGTCGGCGTGTTAAACAACAAGCCGCTGCCAAAGGCGTCGGCATAGCGTTTCGGCAAGAGCGGTTCGTATCCGGCGGCGTTGTGCAAGCCGCGCACCATCGAAATGTTGTGCGGTTCGGCGACCGGCAGCTTCAGGTTGAAATAGGTCGAGGTCGAAGTGAAGACGCGGTTTTGCGTTGGCTCATACTGCTGCATGAACTTGGTCGAAGGCGCGGGCGTGGCGAAATACGCGGCATTTGGCAGGAAGGGAAAACACCAGTGCGCGACCAGCACTTGCTGTTCCCAAAAACAGGCGCTGAAAATCACCGTCAGCAGCACGACGCGCCCGTGCTGCTGACTCATGCACGTCCAGCCCCACCACACCAGCGCGCACCAGCCCGCCAGCAAAATCAGTTTGAACGCCAGCCACGTTTGTTCGCGGTAGAAGAACGGATAGCTGCCCGGCGTCGTCACCGGCACGGCGCTGCGCATTGACCAAAAGGCAAAGGCTGTGATGACGGCGAGCACGAGGTAGCCGAGCCAATCCGCGCGCGTGGCCGATGCGGTACCGTGAGCGGTAGCGATCGGGTCGGATGTGGCGTCGTCACTCTCTGGCGCAGACCTCACCCGGTCGCTACCGCTCACGGTACCGCACCAGTTACGCACCGCGTCCCAGCCGAACGCCGCCAACATTGACAGCCCCAACGTGAACTCAAACGCGTGCCGCCACGGAATGCGGAACAGATTGACCAGCGGCAAACGGTAAAGCCAGCGATACACCGGCGTGCCGTCACCTTGCATCAACAGGAAGCCCGCGACCGACAGCCCCAGCCAAAACCAGCCCGGCCACGGCAGCCGCCAACGCACAGGCAATATGCGCAAGCCCGCAAGCAGCGCGGCCCCTATTGCTGCGATGATGCATACGCCCGCCAGCCCCGGCACATACGCCGTCGTTTCGTAATTGAAGTAGTAGAGCGGCGTCAGGAATGAATGCCAGATGTTATTGGCGGTGAACGAGCCCGTGCTGAAGGTTTCGTAATTCAGCGCGCTGCGAATGCTGCGCCGTTGCGCGCGCAGCGTTTCCAAAATCTGAAAGGCCGCCAAACCCGCCGCCAGCACAATGCCGAAACCCGCGACGAACAAGGGCCGCCAGCGTGTCAGCGAAAAGAAACGCGCTGCGGTGCGTTCTTTGGTCAAGCTCAAACAAAAGCCATACACACCCGCGATGATGCCGGAATACAAAAAGCCCTGACCCAAGCCGGTCAGAATCGCCAGCGCATAAACTAGCGCCGCCAGCGCCAGCGCGTGCGCGAACCGCCATGTGCGCGAACGTTCGATGGCGAGCAAGAACAAGGGCAGCCACATCACCGCATTCGTGAACATGCCGTTGTGCGCGAGGCCCCCCGCCATCATCCCGCCGTAGCCAAAACTCAAGCCGCCCAATAACGACGCCATCCGGCTGCAACCGACGGCGCGCAGGTACGCATAACAAAAAAGCGGCGAAAACAGGAACGGCAGCAGCACATAAATCTCTTCGGCGAGATAGCCGGGCAGGAACAGATAGCTCCACGTGCCCGGATAGCCGAGACCCAGTTGCGCCATCGAGAGCAACGGATAACCCGACAAAATCAACGGTGTCCACAACGGCAATTGGCCGTGCCGGATCATGTCCCAGGCCACCGTGCGCAGCGGGTACGAATAGATCAACGCATCGCCACCGACCAAATAACGCCCCGTGAACAGGATCGGCGCAAAGAAGGCTGCGAAAAAGAGGGCGATGAAAAGGAATGGTTTGTAATCGAGGCGGCGCAGGCCGGTGGCGAAATGCCGAGGCATCCAGTGTCTCCTTCAAGAATTTGCGTTTGCGTGACCGCCGCGCCCGGGTCAAGCGGATTGCCTGGTTAAAGCGGCTTCGACATCTTTACAAAGTGACAAGGAATGTTCGGTTGATGATTAGCCTTGAAAGGCGCGACGCCCGTTTCCTGGTAGCCCAGCCGTTGATAATAGCCGGGCAATTCCGCGCGCACATTCACGATTTGCAATTCCATCTCACGGCAACCCGCCGCGCGGCAGTATGCTTCGGCTGCCGCTACCAGGCGCTTGCCCAGCCCTGTCTTTTGCCGTTCGGGGTCAATTGCCAATAGACCGAAGTAGCCTTGCGCGCCGCGCAATTCAACATAGACGCAGCCAGCCAGCTTTCCGCCTTCCTCCGCCAGCAGGAAAACGCCGGATTCCAGCAGCGTGCGCACTTGCTCCGGGTTGGTGCGGTCGCCCTCAATAAAGAACCGTTCGACGCGAAAAGCGGCGTTGACCAGGGCGGCGATGGCCTCGGCGTCGGTTGGTTCAGCCTGGCGAAAGGGAGCATCGTGCATCGCGGCTTTCCTCAGAAAACGTATCGAAGGCGGTACAAAGGGCGTGCCGTGTCAGTAGCCCGACCGTGAGGGAGGGCAGGCATTGAGTGACATCCATTGGATTTGACCGAATGCCTGCCCTCCCTCACGGTCGGGCTACTGACACGGCGCACAAATAATGCTTGCCCTCCCTCACGGTCGGGCTACTGACACGACGCACAAATTCTGCACATGAGCCATAACTACTATGCTTTGGGCAGCAGAATCCGAAAGCACGTGCCTTTGCCCAATTCGGTGTCGAGTTGAATCTTGCCGTTGTGCAATTGCACGGCGCGAAAGGCCTGCGCGAGGCCGATGCCGCTGCCTTGGGGTTTGGTGGTGAAATAGAGGTTGAAAATTTTCTCGCGCACTTCGGCGGGGATGCCCGGCCCGGTGTCGCGGATCGAGATGTAGACCATCTCTTGCTCGTCTTCTTTGCTGCGGCCCGTTTCGATGGTCAGTTTGCCGCCGTCGCCTTTCTCTAACATGGCCTGGCAGCCATTGACGATGATGTTGAGCAGCGCTTGTTTCAATAGATCGGAATCGGCTTTGATCGTGAGCGGGCTTTTGCCGTATTGCTCGACCAGGTTGACGCCTTGTTCGCGCGCGTCGGCAGCCAGCAGTATGACTTCACGCACCAGCGTGTTGGCGTCCAGTTCCTTCAGCTTCACTTCGACGGGCCGGGTGAAATCGAGGAAGGTCTGCACGACGCGCTTCAGGCGGTTGACCTCGGAGGTCAGGATGTCGAGGTGCTGTTTGGCGTCCAGGCCCGCGTCCAGCTTGGCCGAAAGCAATTCAAGATGGATGACCATCGAATGCAACGGGTTTTTGACCTCGTGCGCGACGCCGGCGGTGATGCGGTTGAGCGCGGCAACCTTGCTGGCGAAATCGAGTTGCGTTTCGAGCCGTTGAATCGTCTCAAAATCGCGCAGCGTCAACAACGCGCCCGCCGGTTGGCCGCGGTCCTGAAAGAGTTGCAGCGAGGCGAGGATCGTTTGCGGATGCCCGGCGCCGTTCGCCGCCAGGGTCGCCATTTCCTGCAACGATTGGCGGCCGCTGAAGGCGCGTTCGGTGATGATGGAGAGCGGATGCGTGCGCGTCAGCGCGTCGGGCAGCCGTTTGCCGCGCAGGGTGAAGTTGCCATTGCCGAGCAGCTTTTCGGCTTCGGGGCTGGCGAGGATGACGCGCTGATCGCGGTCGAGCAACAAGACGCGTTCGGTCAGGTTGCCGACGACTTGTTGCAATTGGTCGCGGATGGTTTCGATTTCGTTGCGGCTGCCGGCGAAACGGCGGCCCAGTTCGCGCAAGCGCTGCGCGATGTTTTGCATGTCGTGTGGCTGACTGACAGGCGCGGCTGGCAATTCGCCATTGGTCGCCGGATTGGCGCTGGCGGCCAGGGCGGCGTGCGAAAGGCTTTCTTCTTCGAGGTTCTCGATGCTGGCAACGATCTCGCGCAAGGGGCGCAGCACATAACCAGAGAGCAGCGCCGCAAACAGCATTCCGCCGCCGAGCACGATCATTGCCAACACGAAGCCCAGTTTGAGCGAGGGCACCAATTCGCCGCGCAAAGAGGCGGACGGCACGCCCACCAGGATGTTGACGAAGGGTTTGTTGCTCAGGCTGATCGGCAGGTTCAGTTCGTAAAGATCGTTGCGGCGCAACACGACGGCCAATTGCTTGATCCAGCGCGCGGCCTCGAAAGATTCAAAGGGATAGAGCCGGTCGGTTTGGCGGCGCAAATCCTTTGGGTCGGACTGGGCGATGATCGTGCCGTCTTCGGCGAGGATCGCGCAGTACGCGAAATCCTTGCGGTCGCCGATGGTGGCCTTGACCAACGCAGTCAGCGCTTGATCCTGGCCGACGGCGGCCTGCGGCGTTTCTTGCGGGCGGCTCAGGATGGCTTGTTGCGCAATCAGCGTGACCTGATCGGCCAGCGTTTCGAGGGCGCGGTGCTTGGCGACGAGTTGGGTGTTGAGCTGCCGCGTCAGGTTGAAGCATAGCCAAGCCACCACCGCCACTAACAATAGTGCGGTAATCACGGTGAAATGCCTGGTGCGAACGCTCGGATCCCAGCTCATGCGATTGGTGAAATTGTCAGGGGGAAGCCGAGCCGTAGGGACGAACGCGCGAGCTTCTCGCTGAATGGAAAGCAGCGGCAACCAACAATGCGATTGCGCCGACAGCATCACTACGCCAGGGGATAAAGGGAGAAAAGCGCGTGTGCACAGAATTCAAAAAAGTCTGCTCTAGCTTGCCATAAGTTTGAGGCGCTCCGCAGGGCTTGTGTTAGCTATCTTGTAAATTCAATTCAAAAGTTCAGAGCGGAAACGCCGGTGCGGTTTGAACAACTTCTATTTTGGGGGCAAATGCCGACGTCAATTTAGACTGATTGGCAGAGGGCTGGCAAGCCTGCGTGTTGGCGAAGCAAGACGGCGAGGCGCTTGCCGGGTAGCAAGTCATCGTCAATTACCCACGCTGGCAACGCGCGGCAAAATCGGTCACGCGCGTTGCGGTCACAGTTACCAAATCTGTCAGCACTGCGGTTCCACCAGATGTCCGCGCTGCGCGCCGCGATTGCGCGTTTGAGTCAATGATTCAAGCCTGTCAGCCTTCGTCTGACACCGTCTGACAGGGGTTTCAGCGCGTTTACGACATCAGCTTTGAGTGCCAAAATTATCCCAGCGAAACGCTGAGACAATGTGTAACGTTTCATCTACTCCCCCACTCATAGGCGCAACAACGAAGAATAAACAACTTCATACGACAAGGCAGTGCTGATGAGCGCCGGTATGGCCCTGGCAGTGGCGTGCGTTGCCGTAGGTTGCAAGCGTAAAGATTCTGGAGCAGGTCGGGTGTTCGGATTGGCGTAAATGGCTCCTAGCAAGATTGACTGCGCGCACAGGCGCGCCCCGCCACCAGTGCCGCCTGGCGCTGGTCAAGGTCGAATAGACCCCGCACACGACCCGCTCAAAAGAACGATCAACCAATCGGTTCGAACTACTCCGTGGTACTGGTGCGCCATCGGGCCTTCATAACTAGCGTGCAAACGCTGCCATAGGAGAACGATCTTTGAGACTAAGTGTCTACAACCCGTTTGATGAGTTATCGCGCGAAGAACTAAACGTGGCCGGGGTCGGTTTGTCAGAACGCCCGGGGCATCGCTGTTCTGGCAAGCTTGGCCGACAGCGTGAAGTTGTTCGTGCGATAAACCTTCAGCCGGA
>JAYUCP010000003.1:0-6758 GCA_043740245.1 Acidobacteriota bacterium
GTCGTGCGCGCGGCCGAGGCGCGTTACTACGAACAAGAGGCGAGCAAAAGCTACCTGCCGATTGACGGGCTGGCTGCCTATAACAAGGAAGTGCAGAAGCTGCTCTTCGGCGCAGATTCGCAAGTCATCGCCGAAGGGCGCGCGGTGACAGTGCAGGGCTTGGGCGGTACGGGCAGTTTGAAAATCGGCGCGGATTTCCTCAGACGCTTTCTGCCTGATGCGCAACTCTGGATCAGCAGCCCGAGCTGGGAAAACCACCAGATGCTGTTCGAGGCCGCTGGCTTCAAAGTGAACGGCTATCCGTATTACGACCCCGAGACGCACGGTCTCGCTTTCAACGGCATGCTCGAAACGCTGAAGACTTTGCCTGCGCATAGCGTCGTCGTGTTGCACGCCTGTTGCCACAACCCGACGGGCGTAGATTTGAGCAACGAGCAGTGGGCGCTGGTGATTGATGTCGTCAAACAGCGCGGTTTAGTGCCTTTCCTCGATTTTGCGTATCAGGGTTTTGGCGCGAGTTTGGAGGCGGACGCCTTTGCCGTGCGCGCGTTTGCCGAGGCGGGCATTCCCTGTTTGATCGCCAGTTCGTTCTCAAAATCGTTTGCGCTGTACCGCGAGCGTGTCGGTGCGTTGACCGTGCTGACCGAATCAAGCGCCGAGGCGAAGCGCGTGCTCAGTCAAGTCAAGCGCGTGATTCGCACAAACTATTCCAGCCCGCCTTCGCACGGCGCGCAGCTTGTGGCAATGGTCTTGAGCGATCCCGATTTGCGCGGACAATGGGAAGCCGAGTTGACCGGGATGCGCGCACGCATTCAACAAATGCGCGGCAAGTTCGTGGCGATGCTGCGCGAGAAAGGCATTGAGCAGGATTTCAGCTTCATTCAGCAACAGCACGGCATGTTCTCGTATTCGGGCTTGACGGCAGAGCAGGTCAAGACGCTGCGCGAAAAGAACAGCCTGTACATCGTCGGCAGCGGGCGCATCTGTGTGGCGGCGCTGAATGAGCAGAATATCGGCGGGATTTGCGAGGCGCTTGCCGACGTGTTGTGAGCCGTTAGAGCTAAGGCAGCTTCAACAGCCAGAGGTCGGCATCGCTGGTGATCAGGCTGAAATAAAGCTGGCGGTTGTCGGGTGAAAGAACCGCCAGGGTGACGCCTAAGGGGTCAAGGCGCATGAGTTCGCGGGCTTGCCTGGTGTCGCGATCAAACCACCAGAGCCGGCGCTGTTCGGTGAAAATCAAGTGGCGCTGATCGTTCAGCCAATGCGGTTGGATACCGAAAGCCGTCAGTTGTTCATAGCGTTGCGTCGCCAGCGCATAAACCCATAGCCCTCCCTCTTGCCCGTTGGTTTGGCGTTGCCAGCCCACGAGTTGTTGGCTATCGGGCGACCACGCCCAAGCCAGAAAATGGCTGCCGGCTGCGGGCAGCGGAGGCAGTTCGCTGGGTGTTTGTGCCTGCCAGGGTTTGTCTGTCTCCAACAAAAACGATTGCGCGCCCAGCCGTTGAATCGCCAGCCATTTTCCGTCAGGCGACCAGGCGGCGTATTGGCAACCGCCGCCTCCGCCGCACCACGTCAGTTGTCGCGCGTGCTGGCCGTCAAGCCCCAGCGCCCAGATTTCATAACTGCCGCTGCGGGTTGAGGCGAACAGAATCTGTTGGCTGTCAGGCGACCAGCCGCGTGCGCGGTCGCTGTAACGATCATCGGTCAATTGGCGTTGCCCGGTTCCATCCGGGCGGACGACGAACAGGTCTTCCTGCGGATTGCCGAAGGAATAAAACGCGAGCCACGCGCCATCGGGTGAAAGATAAGGCGAAGTCACGCGTCGTTCGCCCGTGGTGATAGCGCTGGACGCGCCCGTCACGCGCCCCGCGCGCGGATCGAAGCCGCGGCGTTGCAGATTTTCTTTCGTGTTGTAATGCACGTAAGCCAGCAGCCGTCCATCGCGCGACAGGCTGGGATGCCAGCTTTCCGAAGCCCCGCCCGTTACCGCCTCGCGCGCGCCCAGCACCTGCCCTGACTTTTCCTCGATCGGCACGCGCCAGAAACGCATCGGCCCGCGGTCGCCGCTGGTGTAATACAGATAACGTCCATCGGGCGACCAGACCGGATTCCAATCCGTGGCCGCGTCATTCGTCACAGCAAGAGGCTCGCCGCCATTGGCGGGAACCGTCCACAGATCGCGTTGCACGCCGCGCAAGCCCCAATAAGCGATGCGGTCGCCGTGCGGCGACCAGTGTGGCTGGGTGGCATCGCCGGTCGGCAATTGGCGCGTTGCGCCAGTCTTGAGATCGAGCACGCGCAAGTGGCTTTGGTCGCTGGCGCGGTTGTACGGAGAGGTCGGGCCTTCGGTGGCGTAAACGATTTGCTCACCCGTGGGCGACCAGGCCGGGAAAAAACCTTCCGCTGTAAGCTGGCGCAAGTGCGTGCCGTCGGCGTTCATCACGAACAGGCCGCCGCCCGCGCGCCCTGAACGAAAGGCGAGGCGCGCGCCGTCCGGCGCATAAGCGGGCATTATATCGTTGGCCGGTGAATCGGCGGTCAGGTTGATTTCCTGCACTTCGCCGCTGGGTTCGGCGCTGACGCGCCGCGCGATCAGGTCGGATTGCTGGTTGATGACGCGCGTATAAACCAGATGTTCGCCGTCGGGCGCAAAGGTCGGGAATAACTCAAGGCCGGGATAACCGGTCAGGCGCGAGGCATCGGCGTTGATCCAGGGCGAAGTGGTTTCGCCGGACGCGGGCGTGTTGGTGCTTGCCGGACGCCGCCAGATGAACCAGGCCGCCAACAGGCTGACGAATAACACGGCAGCCAGCGCGGCTTGCCTAAACCAGCGCGGGCGTGCCGCGCCGGCCTCGAATTGACGGGCCAACGCGTCTAATGCCGCGCGCAACTCCGCCGCCGTTTGATAGCGCGCGTTTGGTTCTTTCGCCAGCGCGCGCGCCACGAGCTGTTCCAACGCGCCGGGCAGTTCGGGGCGCAGCGTGGCGAGCGGCGCGGGTTGCCGCTGTTGCAGCGCGTCGAGCACGGCGGCCTCGTTCACGCCACCGAACGGCCGCGCGCCCGCCAGCATCTCGTAGAGCACAACGCCCAGGCTGAACACGTCGGTGCGTTGATCCACCGCGGCGCGCCGCGCCTGTTCGGGCGAGAGATAGGCCAGCGTCCCCAGCAGCACGGCCGGATCGCTGCGCAAGTGCGGAGCGGCTTGGTCTTCTTCCTTCCGCCTTCCGCCCTCCACGCTCAGCATTTCAAAAGGTTTTGCCAAACCGAAATCCAACACCTTGACCAGACCGTCGGGCCGCAGCATCACGTTCTCGGGTTTGATGTCGCGGTGAATGATGCCGGCGGCGTGCGCGGCGCTCAGCGCGTGGGCGATCTGCATGGCGATGTCCAGACATTCGCGCAACGGCAGACAGCCCACGGCCAGTTTTTGCCGCAACGTTTGGCCCGCGATGTATTCGGCGGCGATGAAGTGCGTCCCGGCGTCTTCGCCGATTTCGTAGATGGTCAGGATGTTGGGATGATTGAGCGCCGAAGTGGCGCGCGCTTCGCGCGTGAAGCGTTGCACCCAGGCGGCATCGCGGCTGAATTGCGCCGGCAACAGCTTGAGCGCGATCTGGCGCTCAAGGCGCGGGTCATGCGCCAAGTAAACTTCGCCCATGCCGCCCGCGCCCAGCACCGACAAGAGTTCGTAATGCGCGATGCGCTGCCCGACGGCGCGCGCGCCGGGTGCTGCAAAACCCAAACTGGCGGCGGGCGTTTCCAGAAAGCCGCCTTTCGCCTGGCTGGCCGCGTGAAAAGATACGAGCAGCTTTTCGGCTTCCTGGCGCAAGGCCGGGTCGTCCGCGCAGGCCTGGTCTAAAAACGCGGCGCGTTCGCTGGCCGGGCGTTCGAGCGCGGCTTGAAAGAGGGTTTCGAGCTGTTGCCAGCGGTCGGTTGTCATCCGTTACTGAGTTCTTGATAAAGCCAGGCCTTGGCCATGTTCCAATCGCGCGTCACCGTTTGCGCCGAGATGTCCAACACTTGGGCCGTCTCATCCACGTTTAACCCGCCGAAGTAGCGCAGCTCGACGACGCGGCTCTTGCGTTCGTCAAACGCGGCCAGCCCTTGCAGCGCATCGTCGAGCGCGACCAATTCGCCAGCGCGTTCGTGCCCGTAATTCAAGGCCTCGTCCAGCGAGAGTAGCACCGCGCCGCCGCCGCGTTTGTCGCGGTGTTTGGTTTTGGCGTGGTCTACCAGAATGCGCCGCATCATCTGCGCCGCCACGCCGAAAAAGTGCGCGCGGTTTTGCCAGTCAACTTGGGTCTGGTCAATCAGCCGCAAGTAAGCCTCGTGCACCAGCGCCGTCGGCTGCAAAGAATTCCCCGGACTTTCCTGCCGCAGAGAGCGCTCGGCCATGCGCCGCAATTCCTGATAGACCGCCGGAATCAACCGCTCCAGCGCCGCCGCGTCACCCGCGCGCCAGGCGAGCAATTGGCCGGTGATCTCGCCAGTGATCTCTTTTGATGAAGCCGTATCCATCTGCCTGAACCTGCGCGGTGGGAGGAGTCTGCAAAAAAAAATTCTCAGGGGGATGGGAGTTTTTACGCCCGTTTGTCGCGTTATACAACAGCCGCCGAAAAATCTCTCCCAATGCAGTTGCCGCTTGCAAGGCGGAAGTGTGCGCCCAGGCCCCGCTGACGACGGGGGAGGCATAGTTCACCAAGCCGATCAAGCCGCGCGCGCCGCTGCGTTGTGGGCGACCTATCGCGCGGGCCGGTAGTTCTTCAACAAACTGGCGGAGCGCGCGTAGTTGCATTTCGCTGCGCCATTCCACCACCTAACCAAAAGGAGACAGAACATGAAACTTACCGCTTTTCCGAAAACAATCTTTTGTCTGACGCTGCTGTTGGCTTGGGGTAGTTGCGCGCCCCCGGCCATGGCGGACCATGTGGGCTGGATCCTGATCGAAAGCCAGTCAGCCCCACAAACAGTCGAAGTCCACACGCCCAGAGGCAGCTACAACGCCGTTTTTCAGAGCGCAGTACAGGTTTTTCCGAACCGCGCGGCTATCGGTTCTCTGACGCTTATGCCAACGGACAGGCGCCCAGGCGGGCTGAATGTGGCTATGGGCGACGGCAGCGTGAGATTCATTCGCCATGACATAGCGGCAGTCATGGTGCGGGGGCTCACGGAGGAGGGCAACCTGGTCGTCGTCACGATCACCCCCGCCGCGTCGGAAGATTGCCTGATTTACACGACGCTCGGCTCCGGTGTCCAAGCGACCTGGGAAGCGCAAGGGCAGATCGTGGTGAATCGCTGAAGCCGTGGCGCGGCGCGGGAAAGTACTTGAAAAAAATCCGCCGGGCTGGGCGTGGTTGCGCGCGTTGGTCGCGTGCTGCAACGCCAAACACCGCAGGCCGGGTGAACTGGCCGTTGACCGTCAAGCGCCAATGCGCCTGCAGCGAGAGCACAAACGCGTTGCTGTCAGGCAGCGCCCAAACCAAAAGGAGCAAGTTATGATCAACGCAAGCAACCGCCTTCGCACCCTCGTTTGTTTCATCGTTGGCGCGCTGTGCCTGCTGGCTGGCGCGTCAAGGTTGGCGCAAGCTCAAACAACCTCCCAATCCAACAACGTCTACACGGTCACTTTCGCTGGCCCTCTCGCCTGTAGCCAGAGTGAGATGCTGAACCTCCATCTGGCTTACAGCGCTGACTTGGCCCCGGGGCGCGCGACGCCCGCGACGGTGCGCGCCTTCGCGCGGATCCGGGACTTGACCGGACGCGTCCTGTTTATCAGTAACAACCAAACCATCACGATTGGCGGCACGCGCACCGAAAGAATCAGCCGCCGCCAACTGGCCGTCCCGCAAACCGGGCCGCTGACGCTGCTGGCCGAATGGGTGATTGCCGCCCCTGGCGGTTTTGGCAGAGATTTGCCGGCCTCAGCCGAAGTCGTGGATGGTTGCAGCGGGCGCGTGCTCTATCACACGGGCCAGGGACTGACGCTGCAACACCGTCCGGCGGATGGAGACGACGAACTCGCCATTGATCTGCACTTCACCCCGCTCAGCCTGGCCTATGGGCAGACCCTGCGGTTGAACGTCGCGCATCAATGGGTGTTCGGCGTGGAGCTGCCGACCGCGGCTGGCTTCAATGCTTTTCTCAAGTTCAAAGACAACTTAGGAGAGCCGACGTCGGTGGATGTGCGCCACCTCAATTTCCGGCCGGGCCAAACGCTCGTCGTGGATTTCAACCGCGATCTGATTACGGAGCCTGGCGACCCCGGCACGGGACGGCTGACGGTGTGGTTGGTCGTGGAGTACCGGGCCATGTTGTCACCCGTAGTGCTGGGGTCACTGTGGAACGGGCGCAATCTGCCGCAATTCCCCGCGACGTTGCAATTGGTGGATAACAACAACCCCAGCGCTATCGGCTTGCTGCTGCCCGCCGTGCAAAAAGTGCGCGAAGCACAGGCCTGTCGCTTCGATCCTGGCGGCTGCTAGCTATTCAATGAACCGGCGGAGCTTGGGTAGTTCCGCTCCGCCGATCCTTTCAATTTTGGCAACCAAAAGGAGCTAGAACATGTCAAGCCATCAATCGAAATTACGCGCCCCCTGCCGGGCGGCCATCCTGTGCGTCTGGCTCGTCTGTTTGGGTACGCTGACCGGCTTGGCCCAGGCCCCGGCCTTCACCTATCAAGGCCAGCTCACGGATGGCGGCCAGCCCGCCAATGGCGCATTTGATCTGCGCTTCATCCTTTTCGACGCGCTGATCGGCGG
>JAYUCP010000004.1:0-16875 GCA_043740245.1 Acidobacteriota bacterium
AGTAAACCGCTCAGTGAGCAACGCCGGCACAGCGGGTTTGCGGATTGAGCCTACGGCAAACTAACAGTTTGCCGTACACCGACCTGCAACCCGCTCTAAGCCGCAGCTAAACGAAGATACGCGCAGATTGAGACCAGCTTGAATCGGCGTTGTTCCGCGTTTATCTGCGGCAAAATCTTTTCTCTTTGGCTGGCGCATACGAAACGAGGATCATTCGCATGCTGCAACACCTAACGTCCCTGCTTGGCTTCTTTGTGCTCGCCGCGCTGGCCTGGCTGCTTTCCGCCAACCGCCGCCAGATTCGCTGGCGACCCATTGCCTGGGGACTGGGGTTGCAATTGGCCATCGGGTTGCTGGTCTTTCGCTTGCCCGGCGCGCGGCAGGCTTTCGTCTGGCTCAACGACGTCGTAATGGCGGTGCTCGACGCCTCAAAAAGCGGGACGAACTTTCTGCTCGGCCCGTTGGCCGCCGCGCCCGGCGAACCGGGTTCAATCGGCTTCGTGCTGGCGTTTCAAGCCTTGCCGATTGCGATCTTCGTCTCGGCGTTTGCGGCGGCGCTCTATCATTTGCGGTTGCTGCAACCGGTGGTGCGGCTGTTCGCGCGCCTCTTCCACCGCACGCTGGGTTTGAGCGGCGCCGAGGCGCTGTGCAGTTCGGCCAACATCTTCGTCGGCGTCGAATCGGCGCTGGTCATCCGGCCTTATTTAGCTCGTATGACCCAATCGGAGTTGCTGATGGTGCTGACTTCGGGGATGGCGACGGTGGCCTCGACGACGTTGGGGATTTACGTGTTCATGCTGAGCAAGAGCTTCCCGCAAATTGCCGGACACTTGTTGTCGGCCTCGATTATCTCGATTCCCGCTGCCGTCGTGATGGTCAAACTGCTGTTGCCCGAAACCGGCGCGCCCGAAACGGCGGGCACGCTGCCGCCCGATAATGAAGAGGAACGCGCAGGCAATTTGATGAGCGCGATTATTGCGGGCGCGATGGACGGCTTGCGGTTGGCCGCTGGCATCGCCGCGTTGTTAATCGCGGGCCTGGGCATCGTGGCCTTATTCGACAAAGCACTGTCATTGTTTCCGACGCATTGGATGGGAATGAGCGAGCCGTTGACGCTGGTCAAACTTTTCGGCTGGGTCTTTTATCCTTTCGCCATCCTGCTCGGCATCGCGCGGCCCGATTGGGCCGAAGCCGGACGCCTGTTGGGTGAGCGCGTTTTGCTGACCGAGGTCGTGTCGTATCAGGACATGGCGCAGATGGCCGCGCACGGCGTGCTGGTTGATCCGCGCACGGTGGTAATTTTGAGTTACGCGCTGTGCGGGTTTGCGCACGTCGCCTCGCTGGCGATCTTTGTGGGCGGGACAGCGGCGCTGGCTCCGGCGCGGCGCGATGATCTGGCGAGCCTTGGCCTGCGCGCGTTGTTGGCGGCGACGCTGGCGACGTTGATGACGGGGTGTGTGGCGGGAATGTTTAGCGATGGGAGCGGAGTTTTGCTGACGCGCTGAGATTGCTAACTGGGCAAATGAACACCGCATCCTTATACTCCGCCGCACGGCGATCACAAATTCCGATGCAGTTGTAGAGCAAGCTTCCGCGCCGCGCCTCCTTAGAACCACGGATGAAGGGACACGATTATGCTGATTAGACATCTTAAGGTTTCCGGCCTTTTGTCGTTCGGGCCATCCGGCATAGATTTGGCGTTGGGCAACCTAAATGTACTCATCGGCCCAAACGGCTCAGGCAAGTCGAATCTGCTGGAAGTGCTCGCCTTGCTCAAAGCCGCGCCCACCAATCTTTCGCAACCGGTTAAGGATATGGGGGGCATGCGGGAATGGTTGTGGAAAGGCAGCCCGTCACCATCAATGCCGGAAGCAATGATTGATGCCATTGTCGAATACCCAAAAGGCAATCAGCCACTTCGACATGGCTTGTACATTACCGACTACGGCGGGCGCTTTGAAGTGATGGACGAATGGATCGGAAACGAACAAGCCCTGGCTGGCGAAACGCAGTCTGAGTTTTTCTACAATTTTCGCCGCGGCAATCCGGTGCTCAACGATTTCCCGGCCACCCAACGCAGTTTGCCGCGACACAGCTTAAAACCCGAACAATCCATTCTTGCGCAAGTGCGTGACCCTGAGCGTTTCCCGGCGCTGGCCTGGCTGCAACAGCAATACGAGCAAATCCGGCTCTTCCGCAATTGGTCGTTCGGCCCTGGCGCGCCGTTGCGCCACGAACAGAGCACGCACGGACGCGCCGACTTCCTGGCCGACGGCGGAGAGAATCTGCCGCTGGTGTTGTCGAAGATTCGCACTCGTGTCAAACCCGACCTGCTTAATTCCATGAAGAAACTCTACGAGGGGATCGAGGATGTGCAATTGACCATTGACGGGGGCAACGTGCTGCTGTTTTTAGAAGAGCGCGGCGGACGTGAGATTCCGGCCACGCGGCTTTCGGACGGGACGCTACGCTATCTATGCCTGCTGGCGATTTTGCTGCACCCTGACCCGCCGCCCTTGATCGCGCTGGAAGAACCCGAACTGGGTTTGCACCCGGATGTGATCCCTCACGTGGCGGAATTGCTGATACGTGCCGCCGAACGGACGCAACTGGTGGTCACGACACATTCGCGCATGCTGATAGATGCGCTGACAGAAGACCCGGCCAGCGTTGTGGTCTGCCAAAAAGAAGATGGCGAGTCGCGGTTTGAACGGTTGAAGCCAAATGAACTGGCGTTGTGGTTGGAGAAGTATTCGCTGGGGCATCTGTGGAGCATGGGCGAACTGGGAGGCAACCGATGGTGATGGTCAAAGTTTATGTTGAGGGCGCGGGACAGACCGACCTGGAACGCGCGCAGTGCCGCCAGGCCTTCAGCGTGTTCTTTGAATCCGCCGGGATCAGCCGACGCCCGCGCACAGTGCCGTGCGGCGGACGTCAATCGGCTTATGACGATTTCGTCACGGCGGTTAAGTCAGTTCGGCAAGGCGAGTTGCCACTGTTGCTGGTAGACGCTGAAGCTGCCGTTAAAGAAGGGCACACAGTCTGGCAGCATTTGAAAGCACGTGACGGTTGGGAGAAACCAGCCGGAGCGTCTGACAATCAGGCCTTTCTGATGGTGCGGGTGATGGAGACTTGGTTCCTTGCCGACAAAGAGATGCTGCGCAGCCACTTCAAAAGGAACTTCAACGAGAAACGTCTACCGGCCTGGCCGGATTTAGAGGCCGTTCCAAAGTTGAGTGTGTTCGACGCACTTGAGCAAGCCACAGTCCGCTGCTCGAAGCGGTATGGCAAAGGTGAGGTTTCCTTTGAATTATTGGCTAAGCTCGACCCGCGCAAAGTAGAAGCGGCTTGTCCGCACGCAAAGGATTTCCTGCAACGCCTCAGAGAACTCTGAGCACTGATCGCGTGAGACTTACCTGCTAATTGCGCGGCAATGCACCGTAGCGCAGTTCATACTTCTTGAGCATGACCAGGAGCACACCCAATGCCCGCTTCACCCAAACCCCCGATCAAACATTTGCGCTGGTACATTGCGATCATGCTCTGTCTGGCGTCCGAACTGAATTACCTCGACCGGCAGACGCTGTCGGTGTTGATCGGTACGATCAAGGAGGAACTTCACCTCAGTTCGGCTAATTACGGGGACATCAATGCGTGGTTTTTGCTGACTTACGGCGTGATGTATCTGGTCAGCGGGCGCGTCATTGACACCATCGGCACGCGCCGCGGCTTCATGTTTTTTGTCTCAGGCTGGTCGCTGGCGAATATCTTGCACGTGTTTGCGCGCACGGTAGGACAGTTTTCGTTCTTTCGCGGTTTGCTGGGCGTCTTCGAACCGGGCAGCTTCCCCGGTGGCGTGCGCGCGGTGGCCGAATGGTTCCCCATCAAAGAACGCGCGATGGCCGTGGGCATTTTCAACGCGGGGACGGCGCTCGGTTCGATGCTGGCCGCGCCGATTGTCTCGTTTATCGCGCTGCAATTCGGCTGGCGTTCGGCGTTTGTGTTCACGGGTTCGCTGGGGTTTGTTTGGGTGGCGGCGTGGGCGTTGATTTACTTTCTGCCCAAAGATCATCCGCGTTTGAGCGAAGCAGAACGCGAGTTGATTTTGGCCGACCAACAGGCTGAGGGCGAGCACAATGCGCCCGCGTCGCTGTGGGTGTTGATGCGGATGAAAGAGACCTGGGGTTGCGTGCTGGCGCGTGTGCTGACCGATCCGATCAGTTACTTTTTGAATTTCTGGATTCCGCTCTACTTTCAAAAAGAGCGCGGCTTTGATTTGAAGCAAATCGGCATGTTCGTCTGGATTCCGTTTGCCGCGTTGACGCTGGGCAATCTGTTCAGTGGAGCGATGCCGCGCTGGTTGATTGCGCGTGGTTGGGAATTGGATCGCGCGCGCAAAACCACAATGCTGTGCGTGTCGTTGGCGATGCCGGTGTTGTGCTTGCTGGTCACCAGAGTTGCCAGTCCTGCGGTGGCGGTGGTGGTCGTGGCCGGGATGATGTTCGGCCACGCGGCCTGGGGCAATATCACGCTGCCGGCTGAAATCTTTCCGCGCCACGCCATCGGCACGGTGACAGGATTGGGCGGCGCGTTGGGCGCGTTGATGGGAGCGTTGACGCAAAAATATATCGGGCGTGTGGTGGATACGCTGTCATTCGCGCCGATCTTCGCGGCGTGCGCGGGAATGTATTTGCTGGCGTTGTTATTGGTGCATTTGCTGGCGGGACGGCTGGGCGTGATTCGGCAGGTTCCGGCAGGGTCGGCAGTGCGCGTTTGAGAGTTCAGTGGTCGTGTTATGATCGCGCGCGAAAGGAGCAAATCGGTTATGACAGTTATGACAGCGAAAGCAAAGACGCGCACTCGCAAGCTTCTCACGGTCGAGGGCTTGCCGCTGATCCGCGAAGACATTCACGGCATCCTTGTCGAGTATTACCCGCTGGGAAAACACGTGGTCGTGCAGCCGGGCGTGTGTGGCGGGCGTCCGACGCTTTGGAATACGCGGATTGACGCGCGGCACATTCTGGGCGCCTTGCGGCGTGGCGACTCGCCGGAATTGATTGCAGACGATTACAACATTCCCGTCGAAGCAGTACACGAAGCCGTGGCCTTAGCCGATGTCTACGATTATGAACGGAGCTACGCATGATTGTCGTGGACGAGACGATCAGCAATCCGCGTCTCATCTCTGCTATCGTGCGCTGGTATCCGGGCGCGGTGATCAGCGCACGACAATTTCGCCCTAACACGCGTCTGCTCGACGAAGACATTCCGCGCCATCTGATTCAACTCAATCAACCCACCTTCATCACGCTTAATTACACCGACTGGAACAAACGACAACTGGCGCATTCCGCATATTGCATCGTGGCTTTTCGCCTAACCAACGAAGAGGCGTTGCGCATCCCCGGCTTGCTGCGCGAAATTTTGCGGCGGCCCGAATACCGCACGAAGCGTTTGCGCTGCGGCAAAGTGATCTGCTGGTCAGAAACCGCGCTCTTCCATCACGAAATCTGAGCCTCACAGATTCTCAATCGCCACCGGCTCGATCTGATCCGCCAACGCAAAGCCAAACACCCGCGCATAAAAATACAACTCACCTTCCAACGCACGTTTGATATTCGCCGCCTGCCGGAAGCCGTGCTGCTCGCCTGCAAACGCCACGTAAGCCACGGGCAGCCCTTTGCGCCGCAAGGCCTCGACCATCTTTTCAGCCTGATTGGGCGGCACGATTTTGTCTTCCAAGCCTTGAAAGAAAATGACCGGCACGTTGAGTTTGTCTACGTGATGAATCGGCGAGCGCGCGAGGTAAAGGTCACGGCTCGTGCCGACCAAGCCTTGCGTGTAACGTGCTTCAAATTTGTGTGTGTCCTCATCCAAAGCAATCAGGTCACTGACGCCATAATGGCTCGCGCCCGCTTTGAAAGCATCGCGGAAGGTGAGCGCGCAGAGCGTCGTGTAACCGCCCGCGCTGCCGCCCGTGATTGCCAGGCGCTTGCCATCCACCAAACCTTTTTTAGCCAAGTGACGCGCGCCGTTCACGCAATCATCCACATCCACGACGCCCCAGTTGCCGTTGAGCCGTTCGCGGTAGGCGCGCCCGAAGCCGGTGCTGCCGCCGTAATTCACATCGAGCACGGCGATGCCGCGGCTCGTCCAAAATTGCGTTTCGAGATCGAGCGTCGGCGCGGCCAGCGCGGTCGGCCCGCCGTGGCTCATCACCAACAGCGGCGGGCGTTCGCCCGTGGGCGCGGCGCAATCTTTGTTTTGTGGCGGATAAAAGAAGGCGTGCGCGGTCAGGCTATTCGTCGTGGGAAACTCAATGGCTTGCGGCGCTGAGAGGTAGCCCGGATCGATCGCCAGTTTGTTGGCTTGTTGCAGCGTGGTGAATTGTCTGGTTGCCAGATCAAAGCTGACGATGGCGGTGCTTTCAGTCGGTGAACCGGCGAGGAACACGGCGTGCTGCGCATTCGCGCGGATGCCGTCAATGCGCGAGTACGGCGTGGCAATCGGTTCAAGCTGTTTGCTACGCGTGTCGAGCAAGGCCAGGTGCGCGAAGCCGTCCTTCAGGTACGCGCAAACGATCTGCTCTGCCGAAGCAAAGGCGTAAGTGGACATGCCGAAGACCCAATGCGGCAAGCCGAATTCAGCTTCCATTGGGCACAAGGCTTCGGTCTGGCCGTCGCGCCAGCGATACAGATTCCACCAGCCGGTGCGGTCGGAAACAAAATAGAGCGTGCCATCGGGCGACCATTGCGGTTGAAAGATGGATTCTTTCAATCCGCCTGCAATCACGCGCAGATTGCCGAGCGTGCCGTCAGCATTGACTTCGGCCAGCCACAGTTCGGTTCCATCCCAAGGCATGTTCGGATGATTCCACGCCAGCCAGACAAGCTGCCGGCCGTCGGGGCACAAGCGCGGCGATGAGAAAAAGTCATGCCCGGTGGCGAGCGGGAGAATTTTGCCCGGCGGGGTCACGCTCGAAATCGGCTGATCGAGCGAGAAGGTGACGAGCGAATTGATTGGCTCGCTGCCAGCAGTGCGATGGTCTTCGCACACGCAAATCAAACGGTTGCGCTGGCAATCCACCACGGCATCGGCAAAACGCAGCGCAGTCTTTTGCGTGAAGGGCACAGGCGGCGAGGCGGGCGAGCGTTGGCCATACAGGCGCTGGTCGGCGAAATTGGAAAAGTAAACAGTGCCGTCGCTCACCGCATACGCGCCGCCGCCGTATTCGTGCACGCGCGTGCGCACGTTGAATTCGGGCGGCGTCACATCGGTGTATTGGCCATCAGGCGCGCGGCGCACAATGACGTAGCGGCCTTTTTCCGCCGGGCGCATTTCCACCCAATAAACGTCGGCGCCATCCAGCGCGATGGAACCCAGGCCGATGCTTTCTGAAACAATCAAATCCGCCGTGATAGGCGATTTCCAGGAACCGAAGAGGGAGGTCGTTGCCATAGTTTTGAGAGTGCGAGAAGAAAGAAATCAAAAGGCAAAAGGCAAAAATCAAAAATCAAAAATGCGGCACTGCACTTTTTCCTCCTTACTTTTGCCTTTTGCCTTTTGCCTTTTGATTTTCGTTACACGGGCGGATGCTTATCCGCCCACGGGCGTGCCATTTCCAATTGCGCAGCCAGCCGGAAGAGCGTCGCTTCGTCGCCATAACGCGCGGCGAATTGCACGCCCAGCGGCAAGCCCGCGGCATCTCCGTTCGAGGGCCAGTACAACGGCACAGACATCGCCGGTTGCCCGGTCATGTTTTGCAAGGCGGTGAAGGGCGTGAACAAACCAGACCGCTTCATCCCGGCCATTGCGTCGTCTGCGGTGGCGGCAAACATGCCCAGCGGTACGGGCGGTTCGGCCAAGACGGGCGTCAGGAACAAATCATATGACTCCATAAATTGCGCGACGCGCCGGGCGAAAATTTGCAGCGTCTGTATCGCCAGCAGGTATTCGGGCGCGCTGCGTTTGCGCCCAAGTTCGATCATCACGCGCGTCAGCGGTTCGATCTCTTCCGGCGCTGGTTTGCCGCCTACAGCAAAGGAATAGCTGTCAATCGTCCACGCGCAACCTGCCGCCCAAACCGTGAAGAAGGCTTTCGCTAACATCTCGCCGTTCAATGCGGGCGCGGCTTGGGTGACTTCATGGCCCAGGCTGGCGCAGAGCTGGGCGGCGTCTTGCACGGCGGCCACGCAATCGGGATGCACAGGCACGCCTGTGTAAGCTTGCGTGCTAAACGCAACGCGCAACTTGCCCCAATTCCCTTGAAGCTGTGCGCCGACTTCGTGCAAGAATGTGCGCACGGGCACGGGCGCGATGTAGGGATCGCCGGGGTCATAACCTGCGGTCGCGTCGAGCAAGGCGGCGCTATCGCGCACGGAGCGGGTGACGGCGTGTTCAACCACCAGCCCGCTGAAAATATCGCCGAAGTGCGGCCCCAACGGATTGCGCCCGCGTGTCGGCTTCAAACCAAACAACCCGCAGCAAGCTGCTGGAATGCGAATCGAACCGCCGCCGTCATTCGCGTGCGCAAACGCCGTCATCCCCGCCGCGACCGCCGCCGCCGAACCGCCGCTCGAACCGCCGGGCGTGCGCGTCACATCCCACGGATTGCGCGTCGGGCCGAACGCTTCGGGTTCGGTCGTCGGCAGCAAACCGAATTCGGGCGTGTTGGTTTTGCCGACCACGATGAGCCCCGCGCGTTTGTAGCGTTTGACCAGTTCGCTGTCGCCGTTCGGTTTGAAGTTGCGCAACCAGCGCGAACCGGCGCTCAGCGGCACACCTTCATAGGCCGCCTGCAAATCCTTCAACAAAAACGGCACGCCGGTGAAAGGGCCTGACGGCAGCGGTTGTTGCGCCGCCGCGCGCGCCAATTCAAACATCGGTGTGATGACGGCGTTCAGTTGCGGATTGATTTGTTCGATGCGGTGGATGGCGGCGTCCACCAATTCCAGCGGCGTGACTTCGCCACTGCGCACGAGGGCGGCTTGCGCGGTGGCGTCGAGCCAGATTAATTCGTTGAAGGGTGCCATATGTTGGGTAGCTCCTGAATGATTTGCGTGCAGCGGCATTATGCACAGCGTTCGCCGGAATGGTAAGGCAACGTGAAAAATGTCCCGTCAATACAGCGATAAGCTGGCATTGCCCGAAAAAAATCGGGACATGAAATTAAAACTGCTGTGCTATATTGCGCGCCGATGGAAGGTCCCCTCTTGATTGGCTGAGGCGCACTGATGCGTAACGCGCCAGCGTGAATCCCCTCCTTGATCCGGAGCGCGTTCTTTTCTTCCAGCAATCCCTACTCTGTGAGCATCAACGGTGATGCGCTGTTAGTCAGTAGTTTCGGCTTGGGCGATCAGTTGTTCGAGAGCAGGTTAATGTTAGACCCCGGAAGCAGCTCTGTTACTTGCCATGTCTTGAATGCGCCTGTCGGAAGCCGTTCCCGACACAGCTTGCCTGCTTCTTTTGCTTTTTGGAGAATCTATGTCCGTTAGATTGTATGTCGGTAACCTGTCTTTCAACGTCTCCGAGGCCGAACTCGAAGACTTGTTCTCGCAAACCGGCGCCGTGCAATCGGCCAACATCGTGACTGATCGCGATACGGGCCGTTCACGCGGGTTCGGTTTCGTCGAGATGGAAACGAAGGAAGCCGCCGATGCGGCGATCGAACAATTCAATGGCCGCGAAATCGGTGGCCGCGCGCTGACCGTCAACGAAGCCCGCCCGCGTGAAAGCCGCGGTGGTGGCGGCGGTGGCGGTGGTCGAGGCGGCTTCGGCGGTGGCGGCGGTGGTCGTGGCGGTGGCCGTGGTGGCGGTGGCGGCTTCGGCGGCGGTCGTGGCGGTGATCGCGGCGGCGAACGCGGCGGCAATCGCTACTAAATCAATTTCACTCCCCAGTGAACCCAAAACGAATGGGCCGAGAGAGCGCAGGTTTTCTCGGCCCGTTTGTTTTTCGCCCGGCCGGCGGGCGTATAATTCGAGCCATGGAAAACATCACTCAAGCATTGGCGGAACGCCGCCGCGAATATGTTTCGCAACCGTTGACCGAAGACTCGGTCGCCGCCGATCCCATCGAACAATTCAACCGCTGGTTTCACGACACCTTGACGGCAGAGCAGCCCGATGCCGAAGCCTTTACGCTGGCGACAGCAGCCAGTGACGGGCGCGTGTCGGGCCGCATTGTGTTGTTGAAAGGTTGCGATGCGCGCGGCTTTGTTTTCTTTACCAATTACGAAAGCCGCAAAGGACAGGAACTGGCGAACCACCCGTTTGCGTCGCTGACGTTTTACTGGCACACGCTCAATCGGCAGGTGCGCATTGAAGGCAAGGTCGAAAAGATTTCGCGCGCGGAGTCCGAGGCTTACTATCAAACACGCCCGCGCGGCAGCCAGATCGGGGCCTGGGCTTCGCCGCAGAGCAGGGAATTGGACAGCCGCGTCATGCTGGAACAGCGCGTGGCCGAGTTCACCGCGCGGTTTGAAACAGAGCCGATTCAATGCCCGCTTTTCTGGGGTGGCTATTTGCTGCGCCCCGATCACCTCGAATTCTGGCAGGGCCGCGAGAGCCGTTTGCACGACCGCATTGTTTATTCATTGCAAGACGGCGCGTGGCGCAGGCTGCGGCTCGCGCCATAAATCATCAACGCATTTAGCCGCAAAAAAGCGCAAGAGACGCAAAAGGTGGTTAAAACCATTTTGCGTCTCTTGCGCTTTTTTGCGGCTCGCCGACTTTCGTTTATGCGGTGGCTGCGGCTGGTAACAAGCCCTTGATCTCGCGCACCACGCGTTGCACTTCGGCTTCGTCGGCCAGCGCGATCATAAAGAATTTGTAGCCCTCGCTGATGCAGATCACGCCGTTGGCAAAGAACCAGATGCCATTGAGCAACGGATTGCCGCCGATAATCAAATTCAGCGGAAAGCCCGTCACCGTTGCGCCGGAGAGCGCCGAGCCGATCATCGTCGCGCCCGCCGCCACACTAAAAGCGCCCAGCAACGGCGCGCCCACGTACTTGGTCATGTTGCGTTGAAATTCCAGCCGCGCCCGTTCCGCATCGTCCATCTGCCCAGCGGCCAGCCGTTGTTCCTGCTCTTTCAAATAGCCGGTGTAACTCTCGGTCAGCTTGCGCATGCCGACGATAGGCAGCGCGCTGTGAAAGAACCAATTGCCCGCGATGGTCGAACCCAGCACCGTCGCGCCCAAGCCGGGCAAGGCCGAACCCGCGCGAATGCCCGCCACCAGCGAGAGCGTGACGACCGTCGCCTTGCCCGGATTGTCTCTGAGCCAGACGCGCGTCTTTTCGTACCCGCTCAGCGCCGCTTCGGTCAGCCGCGCGCCGCTCGCGCCGACGTTGTAAGCTTGTTCCGCGCGTTTGTAATAAGTCTGCGCGCCGCCGAAAACTTCGCGGGCAGTTTGTTCGGCGGTTTGCGCGCCTTCGCGGATGGTCTCACCCGCTTTGGTCGCGGCAGTCTTTACGTTCTCGGTCACGCGCAACTCTTCGTCAACCTGAGTTGCTTTGGCGCGCGCGACGTTGGCGGCTTCGCTGACCGTCGCGCCCGCCTTGCGCGCCAAGTCGCCCGCCGTATTCACGCCTTGTTCGAGTTTGGTTTTGAGATCGAATTTTTCGTCGAGTTCGGCGGCCTTGCGCCGCGCCGCGTCGCGCATTTGATCGAAGATGCTATTCATCGCTGCCTCCTCCAAGAATGATTGAATTGAATGCCTGTGATCATAGCTTACGCAAAGGGCGCGGCCAAAGTTCGCGGTCAAACAGGCGAGTGCAACTTTCCCGCTGTTCAAACCAGCGGCAACATCAGGCAGACGGCCGAAGCGCAGTGGGGCAGCTTCCATTCCACCGAAGCAGCCAACACGCCATCGTAACGGTTGCGTTCAACCGGCGTGAAGCCGAAATGTTTTTGGAAGAAAGCTGCCGCCATGTTCGTCAATAAAACGACTTCGCGCGTGCCGTAAGCGCGCGCTGCCGAGAGCAATTCCAACGTCAATTCGCGCCCCAGCCCGTTGCCACGTTGCGACGGGTTGACCGCCAGCGAGCGCAAGAGCGTTACGTCGCCATAACGCTCTTGTCCCACACAGCCCAACAACTCACCAGCGTCAGCGCGTGCTACCAGGAATTCGCTGAAATGCTCTGGCACGCCTTCTAACGGTAGTTTGACCGCGTGCAACAGCGCCGCGACTTCGGCGAAATCCGAGTCGTGTGCTGGCCGGATGTTCATTGCGCCACTCCTTGCGCGATGCCGCTCAATTGCACCGGTTGCGCTACAGGCGCGCAACACGCGGTGGCCTGGGCCTTCGGCAACCTTTCGGGCAACTGGTCTTTCAGCACGACAAAAACCTCCCAACGATAACCGTTCGGATCAATCGCCCAGACCTTGTCCTGAATCGCGTAACAACAATTGGTTTGCATCTCGTCTTCAGTCAACAGCCCGGCGGCTTTCCAGCGCAGCTTGGTCGACAATACGTCATCGGTGCTGCCAACTTGAATGCCGAGGTGATTGAGGCCACCCGCTTCGGTCACGGGATGCTCGTTCAGCGTCAGATTCACGCCCGGTTCATCCAAATCGAATTTGGCGTAGCCGGTGCGCACCTTGACTGGCTCGGCACCCCAGAAGGCTTTGTAAAAGGCCAGTGATTCGGCCAGATTGTTGACGTTCAACGCGACGTGCAGTTTCGGTTTCATTACGTTCCCTCCAATTTCAGTTTCAAAAGTCGTTCTTGGTTATGCTAGGCTATATTCGCCTTGCCGTATACAGGCGCAAGATAATGTCAGTGGGTATATCTGTCAAGGCAAATATACTGTCCGCGCAAAATTTCTTTGCGCTAGGCAAGCGCGGCCTGATTGCATCAATAAATTATGCCGACACCCAAAAAAAACTTAGACACCAAAACCCGCCAATGGCCGCAGCAGATGGCCGCGTTGTTGAAAGCCTGCGCCGATCAAACGCGCTTGCGCTTGTTGCACCTGATGGCGCGCGAAGGCGAGGTTTGCGTTTGTCATTTGGTTGACGTGCTGGGCGCCAATCAACCCAAGGTCTCGCGCCATCTCGCTTACCTAAAACGCGCCGGTCTGGTCAACGACCGCAAAGACGGCCTCTGGGTGCATTACCGCCTGACCGACGCGCTGTCTGAACACGCCCGGCGCGTGCTGGATTGTTTGAATTCCTGTTGTGCCGAAGCGGAAGCCATGCAAAGCGACATCACCAAATTGCGCCAGGTGTGCGCCGCCCAACCCATCGTAAAATTAACCAGCCGCGCGGCGGCTTCAACCGTCGCCGCAAAAGCAGCCATTGCCAGGACGAACACGCGCAAGCCCGCCTCCGCCTAAATGCATAGCAAGCTCGCCAAATTTTGTGATTGACAGAGTTCGCGCCTGCAAGCTAGGCTTAGTGTGCTTCCTACACTAAGACAAGCAGTATGCACACCGATTCAGCAATCCAATCAAAAGAACCGCGCTATTCAGGGCTGGCGACCGACCTCTATCAACTGACGATGGCGGCGGCCTATCACGCGCACGGGCGCGGTGAACGGGCAAGCTTCGAGCTGTTCGTGCGCCGCTTGCCGCCGGAGCGTTCCTATCTGGTCGTCGTGGGCTTGGCGCAGGCTTTGGAATACCTGCGCGATTTGAGCTTCACAAAAGAAGAGATCGCGTATTTGCAAAGCCTGCCTGTCTTCGCGCATGTCGCGCCGGATTTCTGGACTTACCTGCGCGGCTTTCGGTTCAGCGGCGCGGTCTGGGCGATGCCGGAGGGCACGGTGGCCTTTGCCAACGAGCCGCTGTTGCGGGTGACTGCGCCGCTCGTCGAAGCGCAATTGGCCGAGACCTTCCTGCTGGCGACGCTGAATTTTCAAACGCTGATTGCGACCAAGGCGGCGCGCATCGTGGCGGCGGCGCAAGGGCGCGGCGTGATCGAATTCGGCGCGCGGCGTTGCCATAGCTTCGGTGCGGCGATTTATGCGGCGCGGGCGGCCTTTATCGGCGGCTGCATCGGCACGTCGAATGTAGAAGCCGGGCGATTGTTCGATCTGCCCGTGTATGGGACTTCGGCGCATTCGTTTGTGATGTCATTTGAAAACGAGACAGACGCCTTTCGCGCTTATAACGAAGTCTTTCCCCAAAGCACGACCTTGCTGCTCGATACCTATGACACGTTGAACGCGGCGCGGCTGGCGACTGAATTCGGTCAGGTGTTGCGCGGCGTGCGCTTGGATAGCGGCGATCTGGCTGAGTTAAGTAAACAGGTGCGCGCGATTTTGGATGCCGCCGGCATGCGGCAAACCAAAATCATGGCCAGCGGCGATTTGGATGAATTCAAGATTGCCGCGCTGTTGGCGGCGGGCGCGCCCTTTGATTCGTTTGGCGTAGGGACTGAGCTTTCGACTTCGCGCGATGCGCCCGCGTTGGGCGGCGTTTACAAATTGGTCGAACTTGAAAAGAACGGACGGCACGAGCCCAAGATGAAGCTGAGCGAGGAGAAAGCCACCTATCCATATTGCAAACAAGTCTGGCGCGCGGTGGCGCGGGATGGCAGTTTCGCTGGCGATGTGATCGCGGCGAGCGATGAAGCGCCGGTTTCGGATTGGCCGTTGTTGCAGCCGGTGATGCATGATGGCTGCTTGCTTGCGCCGTTGCCGGAGCTGGCGGCGGCGCAACAGCACGCACAACAGCAACTCGCGGCGTTGCCGGCGCGCTTCAAAGCGTTGCGCGATCCCGTGCAATATCCGGTGCGGTACAGCGCCGAACTCGAACAGAGACGGCTCAACTTGCTCAAGCTACTTGAGCGGAAATAAAGGCAGATTATGAAAATAGAAATACGACAGGGCGACATTACCGAACAGCCGGATGTCGAGGCCATCGTCAACGCGGCGAATACCTGGCTCTCGCTCGGCTCCGGCGTGGCGGGCGAGATTCGGCGCAAGGGCGGCCACATCATTGACCGCGAAGGCCGCGCGCAAGCGCCGATTAAACTGGGCGCAGCGGCGGTGACGACGGCGGGCGCCATGCCCTACAAATGCGTGATTCACGCGGCGGCGATGGGCTACGCCAAGGAAGACGCCAAGGTGCCGAAGAAGCCGGGCACTGACACCAGCGCCGCGATTATCCGGGACGCGACGCTGAACAGTTTGCGCCTGGCCGAAGAGCGCAAGTTGAAATCGCTCGCCTTTCCGGCGCTGGGCACAGGCGTGGCAGGGTTCCCCATGGGCGAATGCGCGGAAGTCATGCTCGGCGCGGTGCGCGAATACGCGGCGGCAAACCCGAAAAGCTCGCTTGCATTGGTCGTCTTTGTGTTGTTTACCGAAGACGACTTTCATGTGTTTAGCCGGGCGAACGAATAGCGATGATCTTTTTCGACATAGACACGCAACACGATTTTATGGACGCGACCGGTGCGCTGGCGGTGCCGGAGGCCGCAGCCATCAAGCAGCAACTCGAACTTTTGTTGCGCGCGGCGAGCGAACGCCGCATCACGACGATCTCTTCGCGTTGCGCGCACGAGCCGGGCGATGCCGAGTTTGAAATCTTTCCGCCGCATTGCCTGGCAGGCACGCCGGGCGCCGAGCGCATCTTCGCCGCCTTGCCGCAATTGCCGCGCACCGAGATCGCTGTTGACGCACGGCCCGGCAGCTCAGCCGTCATCGCGGCTGGCCATCATTACGTGGTGAAAAAGAAAGTCTACGATTTATTCTCGAATGCCTGGCTGAACGATTTGCGCGCGCGCGGTGTGTTTGCCAGTGAGGATTGTGTGGTCTTTGGCGTGGCGACCGATTATTGCGTGCGCGCGGCGGCGCTGGGTTTGGCGCAATCCGGCGCGCGCGTTTTGTTGGTCGAAGACGCTGTGCGCGGCGTAGCGCCCGGCACGACGGCCCAGGCAATCGTTGAAATGCGCGCTGCTGGGGTGACCTTTACGACGACGGATGAAGTATTGAAACGGCTGGCTGACGCAGTATGAAGTTCTCAGCCGCGAGGAGAAAAGCTGACAGCATGGCTTACACCTACGAATACCCGCGACCAGCAGTGACGGTTGATCTGGTGATTTTCACGATTGCCGCGAACGATCTGAAAGTGCTGTTGATTCGCCGCGCGCAGGAACCTTTCAAAGGCAAATGGGCGCTGCCGGGCGGCTTTGTCGAAATGGATGAGGCGCTCGAAAAGGCCGCCGCACGCGAGTTGGAAGAAGAGGTCGGCGTCAGCGATGTTTATCTGGAACAGCTTTACACCTTCGGCGCGCCGCAACGCGATCCGCGCGGGCGCGTGATCAGCGTGGCCTATTTCGCGTTGATTGATGCCTCACGGCAAAACATCCGCGCCGCTGACGATGCCGCCGATGCGCGTTGGCAAGCGGTTTTCAAACCGCCGCGCCTGGCCTTTGACCACCGCCAGATTTTGGAATACGCCGTCTGGCGCTTGCGCAACAAGATCGAATGGACGACGGTGGGCTATGAGTTGTTGCCGCAGAAATTCACGCTGTCTGAGTTACAGCGCGTTTACGAAATCATCCTGCAAAAGCCCGTGGACAAACGCAATTTCCGCAAACGCATCCTCGCGCAAGGCCAAATCCGCGAGCTGAACGAAACCCGCAAAGACGGCGCACATCGGCCAGCGCAATTGTTCGCGTTCAAAGCGAAATGATAGCTTGCGGTCAGCGTTACTGAGCTTGATTACGAAGGGAGAAGATTTACTTTCACGGTCGGCGCGTTATTGGCGGCTACGTTCACCGCTCGCTTGTCGAAGGTCAAAAACTCTGCCGAGCCGCTTTGCGCCAATGCTTCAGCCAGCGCGAGATAGAAAGCGTCGGCGGAATGAAGACAGCTATAGCCCTGGCGGATTTCCTCGTTACGCAGGATGAAACGAATGTCGCCCTGGGG
>JAYUCP010000005.1:0-16868 GCA_043740245.1 Acidobacteriota bacterium
CGCGCGTAAGCAAGGGCTTGATTGGCGGAAGTCAGCCCTTGCTTACGCGCGGGCTACTGACACGCCATCCCACTCGATTTAGCCACTGCCCATTTAGGCATTGGCCGGCAGGCGCGGGACAAGCGCCGCAGGCTTGTCATCACTCACGGCTTTTCACTGCGGCAACCGCGGGCAAGCGTTGTGCCTGGGACAAGATTTGATCTTGCCCCAGGCGCAACCTGCACACTGCCGCAGCAAGCGCCGTAACAACCAACCATAGGAGCAATGAAATGGCCGCTAAAAAATGCATCACAAGAATCAACCGTGCCTGGGATGGCGCGCTCACGAGTGTGGGAATAGTGGAAAAGGATGCCGAATACACGTGCGGGACGCTGCCGGCCACACAAATCACGAAGCGCTTCCCCGCCAAGCTGGCCGGGCGCATCACCGTGCTGACAAAGTGCGATGAGAGCGGCCACGTGCTGCCAGCCAAGACCAGCAAGCTGGCCGCGACTGGCGAGGTCGTGCTGCGGGCCGACGGCTTCGCCTATTTCACCGGCACGTTCGAGATCAGCCAGCTAAAGACCACTTACTTTACGGGCACGCTGGAACTCGTCTTTCGGAGCGGCTCGCACGAAGCGCTCGGCGAACGGTGCGATGAGCGGGAACACGCCGAAGGCTGGCTGGTGGGGCGCGGGCAAGGCCCGGCCGCGCGGCACATCCTTAGCGCGGCCTTGGTGGGCAAGGCCGCGTTCGTGCAAGCCGGCGGGAAATACATTGCCAGCTTCGGCATCGTGCCGGCCAATCGCCTCGCCGGCACGGTGGTCAAATAACCCGGCGGCGCAATTCAACCTAACCTCGAACAGGATTCCTCCTGTTCCAACAGAAAGGCAGGTCAACTTATGTCGTGGACAATGGTTTATTCCAATGACCCGGCCGGCAAACGGCTGGCTGGCGACGTAGACACGCTCATTCGCGCGGTGCGCAACGGCGCTTCCGTCAAGGTGGTATGCGAATCCAATGATGCGCATGCGCCCTTGAAGACGCGGCCCTATGTTTACAGCTTTGAATCGCACACCTTGCATGTGCGGAACGGCGTGGTCTTTGCGACCAACACGCTCGATGTCAGTTGCGGCTTCGTGGGCGATGAACTGCGCTTCAAGGACGACTCCTACTACTACATGCTCATCGCCAGCACCACAGGCGTTTTGGAACAGATTCGCTGGGGTGTCGGCGAACACACGATGCGCGGCCACGATCAGGGCCGTTGGCAGATGCAGTGGTTCGTGGATTAGCCCCATCGTCATTGCGCAGGCAGTGGCGATGTAGGCCCTGAAAGGGCCGGATTCAATAGCCGGGGGCGACGCCCCCGGAAAGCCACGCAGGATTTCCCGGCCCTGAAAGGGCCGCACTTGAAATCAAACCCGACCCCTTCAGGGTCACAAATCTTCGCACGCCGTTCCGAGGGCGTTGCCCTCGGCTATTGAATCCGGCCCTTTCAGGGCCTGCCAAGCACGCCGCCGCATTTGTCCGCAAGCGCGCGCGCCACTGCGCTTCATCAATCGTCGCCACGTTGTGCCCTTGATTCTTTCGCTTTGCTCCGCTGTTCGACAACATCACGCGCGCGCGCCCAACGTAGCAGTGGCGGGCGCGTCAACAACGGATCACCTGCAACCAACCAAAAACGCTTCCGGCCCGAAGCCGGTGCTACGAACGAACTGACTGCAAACCCAACCAAAAGGAGAATCGCCATGAAACGAAGCTTGACCGTGCTGTTGCTGCTCAGCGCCACCCAGTTTGTGATCCCTCACTTGACGACGCTGGCGCAAACACCCGCGCCGCAAGCGCCGCCCAAAGTCCTGCAACTCTTCCGCGAAGAGGTCAAACCCTACATGAACGTCGCGCACGAGAAAGTGGAAGCGGGCTGGCCCAAGGCTTTCGCCAAAACGAAGTCCCCGAATTATTGGCTGGGCCTGACCTCGCTCTCCGGCCCGAATGAAGCGTGGTTTTTGAATAGCTTTGATTCGTTCGCCGCCATCGAGCAAGCCGGCCAGTTTGGGGAAAAGAATCCGGCGTTTCTGGCTGAAGTCGAACAACTCGGCCAGCAAGACAAAAACCTGATCGCCGGTGCGCGTGGCATTCTCGCCAGCTTCGACGATGAGTTGAGTTACCGGCCCGCCGTCAACCTGGCGCAGATGCGTTTTTTCTGGGTCGAGACTTTTCGCGTGCGCCCCGGCCATTTTGCCGAGTTCGCCGAGTATCGGCGCCTCATCAACGCCGCGCACGAAAAGGCCAACATTGACGAGCACTGGGCGGTTTATTACGTAGAGGCGGGCATGCCCACCGGCACTGTGCTCGTCTTTCATCCGTTGAAATCGCTAAAGGACGTAGACCAGGCGCCGAGTATGCACAGCAAGGCGTATGCGGACGCGCTGGGCGCGGACAATCAAAAGAAGATGGGTGAGCTACAAGCGGCCTTCACGCTGAGCACCGAGTCGAACTACTTCGGCATCAGCGCGAAGATGAGCTATGTGCCAAAGGAACTCGCCGCCAGCGATCCGGCGTTTTGGAATCCGAAACCGAAGCCGGCGGCAAAAGCGCCCGCCGCCGCCAGGAAAGCGCCGGAAAAGACCGGCGGCGCACAGTAAGCAACGCGCTTTCGTCAACCAAGCTAAAGGAGTTGTTCTTGTCGCGTGGCGACGCCCAGAAAGAATGCAAACGCGGCGCGCGCTGTACCGTAGGTTGTCCAACCTGCGGAGCACTTCAGCCGCTAGTCGCTTGGGTGTCCCGGAGCGCTTTTCCCATCGAGTCTCCGCAGGTTGGACAACCTACGGTACATTTGCTGAGCAGGTTTGACATGAACAGAACGAGCAAACGCCTTGCCTACCGCTAATGGCGGCTCAGGTTTGCCAAGCCACGAACTAACGGTTTGGCGCGGCAGCGGCTACGCGCGCGGGCTGGGCAAAGGGACGCACGCATTGTTTGACTGGGAAAACAATGCGCAACCAGCCCACACGCGTGGCTGCTTTCCTTAATTTCTTCAAGGCGCGGCGGACAAGCTTCACGGCCCGACACGCCGCTTTCACGCACAAAAGGAGCATCGTTATGAACAGGCAGAAACTGGCCTGCTTAGGCCTCGTGTTGTCAATTTTCGTTTTGTCTGTTGTGGCCCGCGCGCAACAACAACCTACGTATTCGCCCTGGCGTCTTGACCCACGCCTCGTGGCGAATGACCAGCCAACGCAACCGGCGCAATCGGCAGAAGCCAGCACTTCCACCGCTGAACTCGCCCTGGCCGCGCCCACCGCCGTTTGGGCGCAAGCCAACGGCCCCGACACCGGCAATCCCTTCGATCTGATCCGGCGCGGGCAGCGGCTGTTTGCCGGCACCTTCGGCGGCTTGTTTATCTCGGACGACAACGGCGAGAACTGGGCCTACCAAACCGGCAACGGCTTGCCCAACGGACGCGGCGTCCCGGCGCTGGCGGCCAACGAGACGGCGATGTTCCTGGGCATGAATTTCAGCGGGACGGGTGGCGGCATTTACCGCTCGACCAACAACGGGCAAACGTGGACGGGAGCTAACAACGGCTTTCCCGCGCCACGCTCGATTGCGGACCTTGTCGTCAGCGGCCCTAACATCTTCGCCGTGACCTTCGCCGGCGAGTTGTATCGTTCGACCGACAACGGCGACAACTGGGCGCGGCTGACCAACGGTTTGCCCAATACTCTTACAACCTTGTTGGGCGGCACCCTGGCGATCAGCAACGGCGAGGTGTTGCTGGTCAATCCCGCAGGCAATCCGGCGGAGCTTTACCGTTCGACCGACAACGGCACGAACTGGACACCGGTCACCGTCGCCACGCCCGCGCCCACGTATGTCATCCTCACTAGCAACAGCACCAAGGCCTTTCTCGGCACGACGACCGGCTTGCTCTCATCCACCGACGGCGGCCAGACCTGGCAACCCGTCAGCGGCTTGCCGTCCGCCAGCACGGGTTTCGGCTATTCCGCGTATGCGGATGGGGCAACGGTCTATGCGCTGATGCTGGGCGGGGTGTTCGGGCTGGGGAGTTTCAGCAGCGAATCCACCCTCTTTCTCTCGACCGACAACGGCGTGACCTGGACGCAAAAGCTGAAGCTGCCTTTCTCGACGGCCTACTCGGTGCTGGTCGAAGGCGCGACGCTGTTTGTCGGCCACCCGGTGGGCATCATCCGCGTGGACGGCAGCGGCACGAGCTTCGCCATCAAGAACCGGGGCTTCCGCGCGTCGGCGACGCCCTTCGGCGACATCGTCGTGCTGGGCAATCGCACCTTTGTCAGCACGCACGGCGGCGGCGTCTGGGTGACGACCGACAGCGGCGCGACCTGGCGGCAATTGAAAAACGGCCTGCCCTTCGGCGCCTTCGTCAGCGCGTTGGCGGCGGACGGGAATACGCTGTATGCCTGTCTGGAACAGGTGCTCGGCTTTTATCGCTCGACCGATTTTGGCGAGACCTGGACGAAACTCAGCGACGTGCTTTCGGCCAACAACATCAGCGATTTTCCCGAATCAATCGCCATTAACGGCGGCAAGATTTATCTCGGCATGGTATTTGCCAGCGTGTTGGTGTCGAGCGACAACGGCGTGACGTTCACGCCCTTGCGCAACGGCCTGCCCGCCGCCGCCGACGTGACTTCATTCACGTTCAAGGACGCGAACATCATCGTCACCACGTTGGCGCAGGGACTGTTTCGTTCAACCGATGGCGGCGCGACCTTCGCCGCGTCGAACACCGGGATCAACGCGCAGGGGCATTACGTTTCGCTCTATCGCGGCAACAATCTTTTCATCGGCGCGACCAACGGCGTCTATCGCTCCGCTGACAACGGCGCGACGTGGGCGATCACACCCGCGACCCCGACCAATTACTTCGCCCTCGCGCAAACGCCGACCGCGTTGTATGCATCAGGGCTGGCCGGTTGTTTGGTGAGCCGCGACGACGGCGCGACCTGGCAAACCAACAACAGCGGCCTGTTCGGACGGCTGATCCAACTGGCGACGCGCGGCAATCAACTGATTCTGGCGACCTCTGGCAACAGCGTCTTTTTCCAAACCGAAGACGATTTCGCCAACGTCTCCGCCGCCAGCTTCAGCCCCTTTGCGCTGGCCGAAAAGACCATCGTCGCGGCCTTCGGCACTACGCTGGCGACCGGCACAGCCTCGGCGAGCGCCCTGCCCTTGCCCACGACGCTCGGCGGCACGTCGGTGCGCGTGCGCGACGCGGCGGGCGTAGAGCGCGCGGCCCCGTTGTTTTTCGTGTCGCCGACGCAGATCAACTACCAACTGCCCGCCGGGACGGTCAACGGCCCCGCCACCGTCACGATCACCACCAGCAACAACATCAGCCAGACGGCCACACTCGCCGTGCTGACGGCGGCCCCGGCGCTGTTTGCGGCCAACGCGAGCGGCACGGGCGCGGCGGCGGCGCTCGATGCGCTCACGTTCACGCCCGGCCCCTTCAACGCGACGCAAAGCAACGGCCAACCCAACATCATCGCCGCGTTCGGCACCGGCCTGGGCGGCGATGCGACCGATGTGGATGGAGATGTGCGCGCCAGCACGACCGCGCGGCTCAACGGCAACGTCGTCACATTGCTCTATGCCGGGCGCGTGCCGGGTCTGGCGGGCTTGAATCAATTAAACGTCGTGTTGCCGGCGGGCATTGCGGCGGGAACTTACACGCTGACGATCACGCGCGGCGGCTTCACCAGCAACAGCGTGACGCTGGCGATTCGCTGACTGACGGGGGTTTTGCGGCTGCGGTCGCCTGATGTTAAGAACTGGGTACACAGCGTCATGGGAGTTATGGGAGTTATGGGAGCTATATGGGTGTGCAGTGTTTCTGCTCACGCAGCGTCTCATGGCTCCTATGGCTCCCATAACTCCCATGATGTGGCGGCGCTTTATTTAAGCGCCAACGCATTGGGCGGCGAGGCCACACCGCCCAATTTGTTGAGCGGCGCCGAGGTCAAGAAAACCTCGTAACGCCCATCCGCCGCGCACGCCGCCGCCAGCGCGTCCAGGTCGAACATCTCGCCAATGGGCATGCCCCACAAGCCGATGATCGTGCTGTGCAGCATTTCCCCCGGCTTGCCGTCGGTGGTGGGCGGGGGCGGATAGGCCTCAAACGACGGATTGTCGCTGGCAATGGCGGCGAAGTGATTGTCCCAGAGGAAGCGCAACGAGTCTTCGCTTTGATCCAACCCGCAAGCGGCAAACGCGCCCGGTTGGGCCAGCGTCGTGCGCTGCTCCGTATTCAGCGCGAGATACCATTCGATCCAACCCGTGCGCAGCAACAAAATGTCGCCGATTGCAAAGCGCAACCCCTGCCAATCCGCCGCCGCTTGAATTTGCGCCGCCGTGATCGGCCAACGTTCGCCCGGTTTGAATTCAAGGTTGTGCGCGGCGGCGAAGCGCGCGTAATCAACCAACACGCCGCGCCCCGCGATGCCGCGCCGCGCCCAGTGTTCGATGCCGTTGCGCGTGCCCGTTGCGCCGGTGATTTGTTCGGCGGTCACGCCGTTGTAAAAGCCGTATTCACGATGGCCGAAATGCGTCAGCCCATCCCATTGCGATGACGATTGCGTGTTGAAGTTGTCGTAGACATCGTCAAACACATTGTGCCGCCGCTTGTTGATCGTATGCCGCAACGCCGGGCGCGCGAACAGCGGCGGATCGGGCAACTCCAACGCCCAATTCATAGCGAAGACTTCGCCACGTTGCACCAACTGCGCCGACGCCGCGATGCGTTCCGGCGTCAGCAGATTCAACGTGCCGATTTGATCGTCGCCGCCAAAGACGCCCCAGGCGGAATGCGGCGGATAGCCCGGCTTGATCGGCAATTCGGCAAATGTTGGCAAGTGTTCTGGTAGGTTCATCATTCATTCCTTTCCTGGGCGCGCAGGCATCCTTGCCTGCTAAAAATAAACGCCGCGCAGCTTTCCTTAGCCCTGCCGCCGCGCTCAACGAAACCGAAATAAAAGGATGCTGCGCCTGATGTCAGGACACTTTTCCGAAATCAGTATTGTCCGTTGGAAGAAGCTATTTCAAAGTGAGTGCGCATAGATACGCGGATAACGCGGATGCGGCGGATTTTCGCGGATTTTTTTTCAGAATGGATCTGCGTTGATCCGCTGCATCCGCGTTATCCGCGTACCTATTGTGCCTTCGTAGGCAAAAGTGTCCTGACATCAGATGCTGCGCGGCTTCTTTCTTACAGCAGGCAGGGATGCCTGCGCTCCCAGGCGCTGCGCGTTTCCCGTGTTATTTCACTTTCTCGTATTCCTTCTTCGCCTCGATCAACACGGGCAAATCGGCGTCTGCGTCTTTCCACAGCGCGAAGAAATCCTGATACGACTGGCGCGCTTTCGCCGTGTCGCCTTGCAGCATTGCCGCGCGTGCCAGTCCGAGATGCGCGAGCGGGTAGAGCGGCGAAGTGGGTGCCCAGCCGCGATGATCCAGAATCTTTTGAAACTCACTGGCCGCTGCTGCGCCGTTGCGTTCGCCCAAGGAAGCCTGCCCGCGCAGATAGTTCTGGTAGAAGTTGCTCACGTTTTCATAGCGGCTGGCGGCTGACAGGATTTGGATCGCCTGCGTGCGGTTGCCGCGTTGCAGCTCAAGCGCGGCGCGGATCAGGGGCAGATAGACTTCGTTGACCAGCGTGTGTTTGGGATACTGCTTGACGGCTTCGTCGGTGAGCGTTTGTGCCTGCGCCGCTGCGCCACACACCGCCAACGCGATGCCTGCGCGGAAGTACGAAAGCGGAGTGCGGGGCAAGGCTGCGGCGTGTGCTAGTTCAGTGCGGCTCTGCTGGCAATTACCCAGCACGGCGGCGAACTCGGCATTCGATGACCCAATCTCTCCAGCCACTTCCTGCAATTTGCGCTGCTCAGCCAGTTCAAACGCGCGGGTGTTAAATTCCCGCGCGTTCAGCCATTGGCCGGCAAAGGCTGCGGCACCGGCTTGCCAATTCAGATGAGCGTATTCACCCGACTGTCTGCTTGCCCAGTCTACTTGTTGCTGCATGGTGGCGGTATCCCCATGAATAAACGCAATGTTATAAAAGTTACTGTGAATAACAACGGAGCTTAGCTTCTGCGCCAGTGCTTGCTCGCCCATCGCCCTAGCCTCTTCAAAACGATTGAGCCGCAAGAAAATAGATGAGAGGTTTTCATATGGAAAGATCGCATTGGGATTCAAGCGAATGGCTTCGCGAAGTTCTTCGACGGCCTTCTCGTACTGCCCTGTTTGGGTGTATCTGCCACCCAGGTAACCGCGAGCTGAACCATCGTTTGGATAGGTCTGCTTCCATAATTCTATTGCCTCAATAGCCTTGTGTAATTCACCTGTTGTTCTCGAATAGTAATACGCCGTGATGTTAAATTTCTCGCGCTCGCTAACCCGCTCTCGCAACTCGAAGGCTTTTTGCGCTGCTTCAGCCGCAAGCCCTGGCTGATTGCTATTAAAGTATGCAGACGCCAGGACGGTGTAGGCGAGGGCGAGATAGGGGTCAAGTTCAATCGCGTGTTTCAGCGACGCAATCGCCTCAAAGTGCTTGCCCTTCGCATCCTGCACCGATCCCAGAGAGTAAGCCTTGAGCGCCTCCAGCGATGAGGTCGTGGCCTGTGGCAGCGGCGCATCGAACTTCTGAATTGAACTGAGCGATTCGCCCAGCTTCTCGCGCAACCGGGTCGCCGCCTCGCCCAGCGTCCGCAGCACCTGTTCCTTTCCCTCGGCTTCGGCTTGTTCGCGCGCCAGCACATCGCCCGTTTGCCCGTTGACCGCTTCGAGGCTGATCACGTAATTGCGTCCCAGGCTCGCAATCGAGCCGGTCAGCAACGCTTTCAATCCCTGGCGCTGGCAGATTTCACGGCCTACGGTCGGCGTTACTCGTTCGTCCGGCGATTTATTCATCAAGCGCAAGGTCTCGCGCACGCGTTCGTCCGCAAACAGATTCAGAAACGGCGATTGCCCCAGATGCACGGCCAGCGCCTGCTTGAGCGTGCCATCAAACACCGCATCGCCCGTCGTGTTGGTGAAATCCGCCAGTAGGATCGTGTCTTTGTCGGTCAACACAGGCTTTGGCCGCAGGAAGTAAAAGAGCGACCCCGCGAGCATGGCCAGCACCACGACCGCCAGGCCAATGCGAAGCGCGGAGTGCGGAATGCGGAATTGCACAGACGGAATAGTCGAAGCTGGCGGCGTTGCGTCCGTCACGGCTGCGGGTTGAACCGCCGCCGTTGCTTCCGCATTCCGCATTCCGTACTCCGCCTTCCGGCTGAGCTTGGCCGCAAAGACCAGTTCCTCTTTGTAATCCCGCAACTCAATTAGCAAATCTTTGGCGCGCTGATAGCGCTCGTCACGATCTTTGCGCAACGCCCGGCTGACGATGCGTTCCAGTTCGGGCGCGCAATCCGCGACGTAACGCTGCAGCGGCGCGGGTTCGGTTTTCAGAATCGAGCCGATCACTTCCAGCGCATTCACGCCCTCAAACGGCGGCGTGCCCGCCAGCATTTCATACAACACGACACCGAGGCTGAAGATGTCTGTGCGCGCATCGGCCTTCTGTCCGCGCGCCTGTTCGGGCGACATGTATTGCGGCGTCCCCATCACCGTGCCGGGATCGGTCAATTGCGGATTGCGGATTGGAGATTGCGGATTGTTCGGCCCGTTTTGCAGCAGCGTTTCAGATTCCTCAATCTGCAATCCGCGCTCCGCAATCTGCAATTCAGAGAGTTTGGCGAGGCCGAAATCGAGCACCTTCACGATGCCGTCGCGCCGCAGCATGATGTTGTCGGGTTTGATGTCGCGGTGAATGATGCCCGCTTCGTGCGCGGCATTCAGCGCCGTCGCCGTTTGCAGCGCGATGTCCAACGCTTCGGCGACGGACAGCCGCGCTTGCCGCATACGTTCGCCCAACGGCTGGCCGTCAATGAATTCGTAGGCCATGTAATGCTGACCCGCCGCCTGGCCGATTTCAAAAATCGTGACCAGGTTGGGATGGTTGAGCGCCGAAACGGCCCGCGCTTCCTGCTCAAAACGGCGTATGCGTTCGGGGTCGGCGGTGAATTTGGCGGGCAGCAATTTGAGCGCGACCTTGCGGCTGAGTTTCAAATCCTGCGCGAGATAGACTTCGCCCATGCCGCCCACGCCGAGCAACGAGCGGATTTCGTAATGATCGAGTTGCGTGCCCTCAGCAATCGGCATGCGTGCGTCTTCCTTTACACTGAACTGGCTTACACTGAACTGGCTTTACTGAACTGGTGATCGTGTTTTACTGCGCAGGACTGCGGCGGGAAGCCTAATGGAAGTGGCGGGAAAAAGAAACGGGGCAGCCAATTGACTGCCCCGCACCTTGAGCACTGTTTAGCGCAAGCTTACTGCTCTTGCTCGTCGCCGTTTTGCCCTGCCGTCGGCGGCCCGCCCCGGCGCGGTGCGGCGCGGCCCACGTGCAGATGCTGATAGTTCAGCGCCGCATTGAAGAGCAGCGCGAAACTGCCGTGCGTTTCATGCCGCCACATCGGATTGTTGGCGAACATCACGACGTGGCCTTTGCCCACGGGCACATCCAGCACGACTGGTTTGCCCGCCAATTCGGAACCGCCCGCGAGCATGCCGCTCACGAGCAAATCCTTTTCATCGGCGAAGCGCAACACCACGCGCGGCCGCATCTCTGGCGGCGGTTGGTTGGCAGCCAGCAATTCACGCATCTCCGGCGGAATGCCGTCGTCACCGGGCGCGGGCGGTGGCACAGTGATGGGCTTGCGGCCTTGAATGACATCGGGGTCAGTCAAGCTGCCGCGTCCGCTCGCACGGCCTTGTTGCCCGCCGCCAAAGGCTCCTCCACCGGGGCCAGCGCCGCCGCCACCACCGCGTCCGCCACCGCCGCCGCCGCCAAAGCCACCGCCACCGCCCGCCGCGACTTGCAAGATCGGCGCTTGGTTGAAGTAGACCGAGAGCTTCTCGTCGTAGCCATAGGCAATCGGACTCTTACGGTCGGCAAAGCTCGCGTTCATGATCGAGCCGCGTGCGTTGAGCGTGCGGGCATCCTGAATCGAGACGCCCTCCGTGATGCCGAAATCAATCGGGATGGCGGCGTTGCCGCCGACGGTGACAAACAGGCCGCCGCCTTCGATGAACTTCTGCAAGTTGGCGACGCCGACGATGCCCATGCCGCCACGCATGTCGGCGGTCGTGTCGGGCGACTGGCCCATATTCGGCGTCACGTCCGATTTCTGCCACGGGATGGGCGGTTCGCTGTCGCTGCGTTTGGGAATGCCGCGCACCAATGATTGCGCCGTGCCGCCCACAGGGCCCCAGATAATCACATCCCATTTGTCGCGCAGGTTCGCCGTCTGGCCGAGCACCTGATCAGAAATATACGTGTATGGAATGCCGAGACGATCAAACTCAACGCGATACCAGCCTTCATTCTGCGTGTTCGTCCACGTATGCACGAGCGCGATGCGCGGCACGGCCAGCGCGTGTTGCGCGACTTCGGGCAGCTTGTCCACGGCGTTCGCGGTCAAGCCGAGCGCCGTGACTTCCTGCTTCAAACGCGCGTCGAGGTCGGCCCCTTCGGCCTTGATGATGAACGAACCGGCGTTGAACGCGCGTTCGCCGATCTTGAACGTGTCTTCAGCGGCATTCATCTTCACGTCTTTGAGCCGGAAGCGCAGTTGCGTGAGCGCGCTTTCCGCCGTGTGATTGATGACGTAGCCGGCCTTGCCCGCGCCGATCACATTGCCCGTGACTTTCGCCATGCCGTTGATCAGCGTCATCGGCGCGTCGAGCACTTTTTCATCCTTGACGCGCACGGTCTTGACGTTGCGCAACGGCCCCAGCGTCCAGCCCGTGTCGTCGTAGGGGCGCGGGTCGTTGACGTTGTAATACTGCGTGTCGAGCAGCATATCGGCCATGCGCGAATAGGGTTGATCCATGCGTACGACATAGCTGCCCGCCGGGAATTTGCCGTCCTTGGTTTCGATTTCGCGGTCAGCCTTGTGGACTTCGCAACCTTGCATCTTGAGCAGGTTGACGAGGTCGGCGGCTTCGGTCGGACGTGTGTCGTCGCCGGGCAAGACCCAGGCGGCCGGGCCTTCGGTGCGCGCCTTGGCGACGGAGCGTTTGCTCTTCAGATAAAAGTTGCTCAGGTATTTCTCTTTGTCGTGCGAGACCTTATTCATCGCAAACAGAATCGCGCTCTGTTGCAAGTTGATGTTGTTGCGGATGGACCAATTCACGCGCGGCAGCGGCGGATTCGGACGATACCATTCACGCGTGGATTGCCCGGTCGTCGTAATCACCCGCGTGTCCGCGCCGTTGCTGCCTTGCGTTTCGTAAAAGCGGCCAATCGAGTTGTGGCCGTTGGCGACGTAAAACATGTAGTTCGGCGCCCAGCCGTCATAAAAGCCATGCGTCCATACGCCGGGCACGCCGCGCTTGGTCATCTCTTCGATCTCGTGATAGGCCAGCGCCTGCCATTCATCAATCACCAACGGATCGAGCCAGGCGTTGTAAGGGCCGGTGCCGGTCGAGGTGTAAAGGAACGACTGCGATTCGTGCAGGTCGTGCAGAATCGTCGGATGGTATTCCAGGAAGCTCGCCATCTGATTGCGCGTCAAGGCCAGCGCCATCCCCAGCGAATCGCGGTTGTTGTCGTGCGCCACGTATTTGCCCCAATAGAGCAGGCTCGGCGCGCGTTTGCCTTCGTTGGCCTTGCGCCAGTTGTAAAGGTCAACTTCCATATCGCGGCCGTCTACTTCCAGCGTCGGCGTGATGAGCACGATGACGTTCTTGCGAATCTGCTGGATGAAGGGCGTCTCTTCGACGGCCAGGCGATAGGCCATTTCCATCAGCATTTCAGGGCTGCCGGTTTCGGGCGAATGGATCGAACCTGACGCCCAATAGATTGCCTTGCCTTCGGCGATGAGGGCTTTGGCCGCTTCATCATTGAGGCGGCGCGGGTCGGCGAGTTTGGCGGTGATGTCTTTGTATTTCGCCAGATTGGTCAGGCTTTCTTCGTCGCCGACCGCGATCAGCAATTGCTCGCGGCCCAATTCGCTCTTTTCGGGCGCGCTGAAAACCTTGACGCGCGGCGTGGCTTTCTCCAGTTCGCGGTAATAGCGGTACTGGTCTTTGGTGTAGGTCAGTTTGTTCGGCGTGCCGATGGGATAGCCCAGCACCTTGGCGGGCGTCGGCACTTTGTCCGAAGCGGGCAGGTGATCAACCAATTCGGTCAGGAAGAACTTTTCGGTGGTGTTCTTCAGGATCGCGTCGGTGTAATCCTTGTCATTGGTTTGCGGCGCGGGTGCGGCGGCGGCGGGCGCCGGCGCGGCGGTTTTCTTCTTGGCCGTCTGGGCGAAGGCGGGTGTCACGGGCGAAAAGACCAGACCGAACAGCGCCAGTTGCAGACAGGCTTTGCGCAGTGAGTGAGCAAGCATGCGGTTCATCGGATAAGCCCCCTTTCAATACGAGGTGGAAATGTGGTTTGTGAGTAAAGCTTGAACGAGTGCGTACAACGGTTCAGACGAGCGGCAGCATAGTGCAGTTTCCGAATTTTGAGAACTGCCAGCCAACACCGGTTGTTAGACGGAGGTAAACGACAGTGGTTTGACGTATGAGGGCGGAATGAGGAGGTCGAGGGCCATCACACATGCATTCCTTCCTTGATTCGAATGAGCGAATGCAACACCTCTGCGCCTTTGCCTGCCTGCAACATCTCAAAAGGCGTTTTCCCTTTGAAGAGCGGGACAGGCTGGCGCAGCCAATCTTTCAAGGCCTGCGCCTCAAATTGATCTTCCCAGACCTCTTTGATCTCGCTGAGCGTGGCGAGATTCTTGCCAGCGTGCAGCGCAACATCAACGTCATCACACGCCGCCAGGCAAGCGGTAAACTCGCCTGATCGTAAGCCGAACGCGGCCTGCAATTCCTGGCGCACAGCTGCTCCCGTTCTGCTGTCCGCGCCGTTCGCGCCAGGCAACGGTTCGTTGCGTGGCTCAGTTGAAACGGCCGTGCCGAAGTTTTCACTGTTCATTCTCAACCTCCCGGTAAGAAAAGTTTGCCGCATTGTAGAACCGCTAGGAATTTGACGCCAGACCAGATTTCGCTTGACCCTGGAATTGGTTCCGCCCTTTATACTTTCCCTGTGACCACCAAACTGGTCAGGACGGAGCAACGCGCGTTGCTGAACGCGTCCTGGCAAACGCAAAAAACGAAGAAGAAGGAGAGAAAGATATGAACACCATCTACCGGCTGACCTTCGTGCTGCTCACGCTGAGCGGCTTGGCCTATGCCCAACAATCCATGGAAGCTTGCCCGCTGCACGCGCAGCATCAAGCTGAAAAGGCCAAGGCCGCGCATCAGGCCGAGGTCAACCAGCGCGGCGCGCAGGCGATGGGCTTTTCGCAAACCAAAACCACGCATCACTTCCGCCTATACGCCGACGGCGGCGCTATCGAAGTCACGGCCAAGCGCGCCAAAGACCTTGCCAGCCGCCAGCAAATCCGCCAACACCTGCAAGAGATCGCGCAAGCCTTTGCCAACGGCGATTTCGCCAAACCGCAACACACCCACGTGCAAGTGCCGCCCGGCGTTGCGGAAATGACGCAGCTCAAAACGGAGATCGCTTATCGCTACGAACCCCTGCGGCGTGGCGGGCGCGTGCGCCTCAGCACTGCCAGTCCGGACGCGCGCAAGGCCGTTCACGAATTTCTGCGCTTTCAAATCACCGATCACCAGACCGGCGATTCAGACGCAGCGCAGCCCTAACCAAGCCCCATATTCACAATGACGCTGGCGCGTTTTCGGCATAACGCGCCAGCCGCTCAGCCGCCACCGCCGACACACTAAACGCAAAATGAATTTCGAGCCGTTCGTGCAAGGTTTGCACGAGGCTCTGGTCGTAAATGCGCAAGACGATGCGCGTCGTGGGCGTCAGCGCCTTGGCGTTCAGGCCGATTTCCAGATTGGTCAGATCGTCGTTGGTGACGCTGATCAGGGCTTTGGCGTTGAGCAGCCCGGCGTCGCGCAAGGTGCGTTCGAGCCGCGCGTCGCCGATGAGCGCCGGCACGCGGCGCGCAAAGATCGCCGGCAAAAACCGCCCTGTCGCTTGCGCATCAATGACGGCGACCGTCTCGCCGCGCTCGAGCAAGGCTTCGACGACGCGCAAGCCGACCGAGCCGAGGCCGGCGACGATGACGTGGCCCGCCAGCTTGATGCGGCGGCGTCCGAATACCAGCGCCTGCCGTTTGCGCAACAGCGAATCGGTAATCAAGGCAAAGATGACCGCCGTATTCGTCACGCTGGCGATCATAATCAGTATGCCGATGATTTTTGAGAGCGTGGTGGATTCGCGCAAACTGATGTCGCCGAAGCCCACCGTCGCCATCATCGTCACGACGAAATAGAGCGCATCAATCCACTTCAGGTGTTCGGCAAAATGAAAGTAACACGTCGCCAAGAGCGCCATCAGCAGGATGAACGAGAGTGCACGCAAGATCAGCGGGTCGGGTTTCCACGACACGGCAGGCTCTGTTTCGGCGGCAACAGGCGGCAGCGAAAGCGCGCCTGTTGTGGTGCGCGCGGGCGCTTCAATCGCGTCTACGAATTGACGCGCGACCATTTCAGGCGGATTGATGAATGAGAAATTCGTCAGATGGCGCGCCAGCTTTTGGCCAAGCCGGCTTTGTTGCAAGGTGATGACGATGGGCACGGTTTCGCTCACGGTGCGCACCGCCAGCGCCAGCCGGATGTTGAGCCGGTCTTCGTCCGTCACGGCGTAAACGACGCGCGTTTGGGCCAAGTGGTCGGGCAAAACATAATCGGCGCTGATGTATTCCCAATTGCGCGGCGTTTCAGGCGCTTGCGGCGCGGGGTCAATCACGACGACCTGGCGCGCGGCCTCGGCCAAACGCTGCGCCAGCCGCAACCCGACATGGGTCGCGCCGAAGATGACGATTTCAGGGGAAGCTGCTTTCATATGGTCAGAGTGCTGCGCGTGGTTTATAAAACTCCGTGCAAGGCCGTTGACTATAAAGCAAGGCCGCCGGTCTTGCATCACTAGCGCCGACGGGAGAAGCAACCGATGGAAAAACAAACCCGGCTGACCGACAGACAGATGGCCGACGTGGTCGCCGAAGTTTCGCGCCTGTCGCAAGCACGCGAAGAATCATTAAGCCGCCAGCAGGTCGAAGACATCTTGCGCGACTTGGAATTGCCTGCTGACCTCTATGACGACGCCATCGCGGAACTACAGCGCAAGGAAACCCTGGCGCGCCAACGCCGCCGCAACCAATGGCTCGCCGCGTTGGCGGCAACGGCGTTGATCCTGCTGCTCGCGCTGTTTTATTGGCGGCTGTCGAGCCACAGCGCGACGCTGACGAAAATCACAGGCGAACGCGGACGCATTACGCGCACGGCGGATGACGGCGGCGCGCTGAGCGTAGTCACGCGCGACGGGCAGGACGCGGTCTTCCACGTCACCTTGCGCGAGGTGCCGCTCAACGAAAAGCTCGCGCTGTCGTGTCAATGGACTGATCCGAACGGGCAGATTTTCAAACAGAACCAGTGGGAAACGCGCGTCACTGACAAGACGGTCTGGGCGACTTCGTGCAAATGCCAGCTTGGCGCGGCGGCCCCCGCCGGGCAGTGGAAAGTGGCGCTGCAACTGAGCGACCGCGTCTTGAGCGAAACCAGCTTTCGGGTCGAATAATGCCTGGCTTCCAAGGGGAAGCGTAAGGCAGGTTCCCAACCCATGTGCGCCAGGTTAAGGATAAGTCTTTTAGAATCAGTACGCAGGTCTTGTATGTCGTTGATTCGCCAAACCCGGAAAATGGCTCTTACAAAGC
>JAYUCP010000006.1:0-16857 GCA_043740245.1 Acidobacteriota bacterium
GCGTATGGCACGCCTTCGACGCGCGAATTGACCGATGCCATCGAGCCGTTTCTGGAATTTCACGACGCGTTGCTGATGGCGAATCACGGCGCAGTGGCGTTTGCCGCTACGTTGGAACAGGCGTTCAACAAGCTCGAAACGCTGGAGCACACCTGCAAGATCAGCTTCATCGCGCGCACGCTGGGCAACGAGAACGTGATCCCCGACCGCGCCATCCCGAAGCTGTTTGAGATCCGCGAACGCAACGGCGCAATGCCGTTTGAGGCGCGCGCCGGACAGGTGTGCGGCATCGGCGAGATTGGTGGACGTGGCGACGGAGAGACGGTCACGTTGACGCGCGCGGAGTTGGTTGAATTGTTGTCCGCATCCGCGCAATTGTTGCAGCGGTAATTCGTAACGGAGGTTTTTCGATGACAGACACACAACCCATTCAAACGGCGCACGCGCCCAATGCAGCGGTGGCTGCGCCGCAAATTCTGAACGTCCAATTGCGCGAAGATGAAGAGGTCGTCTGGATTTGGACGACTGCGCCCGATGGCCGCCCGGTCGTGGCTGGCTACGAAATCGTCAAGCAGGACGCTACATCTGAAAGGAGCACTCATTAAATGGAAGCACTCGGAATGATTGAAACCAAAGGCTTGGTCTCGATGATCGAAGCCTCGGACGCGATGGTCAAAGCGGCCAACGTCACGCTGGTCGGTTACGAAAAGATCGGCGGCGGCTTCGTCACCGCCATCGTGCGCGGCGATGTGGCCGCAGTGAAAGCCGCAACTGATGCTGGCGCTGCCGCTGCCCGCCGTGTCGGCGAACTGGTCAGCGTCCACGTCATCCCGCGCCCGCATTCGTCGGTGGACGAAGCGTTGCCGGTCTCTATCGAATCAAGGAAAAAATAGTAGTCGGTAGCCGGTAGTCGGTAGCCAGTTAAGCCGACTACCGACTACCGACTACCGACTACTGCTTTATGATTATTGGACGCATCATCGGCACCGTCGTCGCCACGCGCAAAGACGCGCGGCTGGAAGGCAAGAAGCTCCTGCTCGTGCGCCCGCTGACACTGACGGGCGAGGATGAGAACAGCTACGTCGTGGCGATTGACACGGTCGGCGCGGGCTTCCGCGAAAAGGTGCTGGTCGTGTCGGGCAGCAGCGCGCGGCTGGCCGATGGCTTAAAAGACAGGCCGGTGGATGCGGCGATTGTGGGGATTATTGATACGGTCGAAGTGACGGATTGAATCGTTCAGGAGCAGTTATGTTGCGACACTTTACGCTGGAATACTGGCAAGACGACGGCTGGTTTGTGGGGCAACTGAAAGAAGTCCCGGGAGTTTTTAGCCAGGGAGAAACCATGGCTGAGTTGGAAGACAACATCCGCGACGCCTACAAAATGTTGCTGGGAGAGGAACGCCTGCCTGTTCACGCCACGGCTCAACTCAAAGAGATCGGGGTTGAAGTGTGAAACGGCGCGAGTTGATTCGTGAATTGGAACAGGCTGGCTGTTTGCTCAAACGGCACGGCCAACGGCACGACATCTACACTAACCCACACAATGGTAGACAAGCCCCGGTTCCGCGTCACAATGAAATCAAAGACAGTCTCGTCGCGTTAATCAAAAAGCAGCTTGGCATTGACGCGGAATAACTGCCCTAACTCGATGAACATTCGCCGTTATCAAGTCATCACGGAATGGAGTGAGGCAGATCAGGCCTTCATTGCCGAAGCGCCTGAATTACCGGGCTGCGCCGCTGATGGGCCGACGCGCCAAGCGGCGGTGGCGAACCTCGAAGTGGTCATTGAGGAATGGATCGAAACCGCAAGGGAGTTGAAACGTCCGATTCCGCAACCACGTCAGCAGCGTGTTGCTGCCTGAAATCCGCTACCGGAACGCAAGATGAGTTGGCTGCATTATCACAAGCTGAGCGAACAACTCGCCGATCAGGCAGAGGGCGCGCGCTTCAAACGCGAGTTCGCCCAGGCGCGCCATTTTTCCCGGCTGGCGGCTGAACAGGAAGAATTGGCCTTTGCCCAATTGACTGACGCGCAACCGCGCACGCTCGGCATCACCGCCGTCAGCGCCGTCGCGCTCTGGTACAAGGCGGGCGAATACGCGCAAGCCCGCGCGGTGGCGAATCAATGCTTGAGCAGGAATGCGCTGCCTGCGTTTGCCGTTGCGCAACTCAACGATCTGCTGGCCGAAATTCAGCGGCTGGAGTCGTTGGAAAAAGACGTGGAAGAGTGGCGTGCGCGTATTCCGTTCTCGCCCCAGGCGCGCGAGCAATTGCAGCAAGCGGTAACCGCTTGGAAGGCTTCGGTCGTCTGAAGCGGGAACAACCTGGATGGTAAATGCTTCTTTCCAACCTGATATTGAACGCGCGGTCGCCATTGAAGTGACGGATTGAAACGTTCAGGAGCAGCTATGTTGCGGCACTTTACACTCGAATACTGGCAAGACGATGGCTGGTTTGTGGGGCAACTGAAAGAAGTCCCAGGCGTTTTCAGCCAGGGAGAAACCATGGCTGAATTGGAAGACAACATTCGCGATGCCTACAAAATGTTGCTGGGCGAGGAACGCCTGCCCGCTCACGCTGCGGCGCAACTCAAAGAGATTGGGGTTGAAGTGTGAAACGGCGTGAGTTGATCCGTGAATTGGAACAAGCTGGCTGCCTGCTCAAACGACACGGCCAACGGCACGACATCTACACCAATCCACGGAACGGGCGGCAAGCCCCAGTACCGCGCCACACTGAAATCAAAGACAGTCTCGTCGTGTTGATCAAAAAGCAGCTTGGCATTGACGAAGAATAACCGCCCCCAACCCGATGAACATTCGCCGTTACCAAGTCGCCACGAATTGGAGCGAGGCAGATCAGGCATTCATCGCCGAAGCACCCGAATTCCAGGGCTGCGCCGCTGACGGGCCGACGCGCCAAGCGGCAGTGGCGAACTTCGAAGTCGTCATTGAGGAGTGGATTGAAACGGCCAGAGAATTGCGACGCCCTGTTCCGCAACCGCAAAAACGGCAGGCGGCTACTTAATCTGAGCACAACGCACGATGATGACCGATGCTTCCTTCCAACCCGACATTGACCGTGCCGTCGCCATCCTAAAAGCTGGCGGTTGCAGCGAAGTGTTTCTCTTCGGCTCGCTGGCGGAAGGCCGCGCGCACGAGCATTCCGATATTGATTTGGCGGTGCGCGGCTGTCCGACCAGCGCATTCTTCCACTTGTACGGCGAACTGATGTTTGAATTGCGCCACGCCGTTGACCTGATAGACCTCGACGCGCCTGATCCTTTTGCGCAATTCCTCTTGCAGCAGGGAGTATTGAAACGTGTTGGATGAGCAAGTTGCCGCACAAATCCGCTTTGAATTCACGCTGCTTGAACGCCTGCTGACGTCCTATCAAGACTTGCTCGCGCGCTTCGCCCAAACGCCGGAGAGCGAGCCGACACTGATTGAAACCACGGCCCTGGCTTCGGTTTTACACTCCTTCTACACCGGCGTGGAAAACATCTTTCAACTGGTCGCCAAGCGCATAGACCAGCAACCGCTCACGGGCGAACGTTGGCATCAGGGCTTGCTGGATCAGATGTCGCAAGCTACTGACGAGCGGGCCGCGCTGCTCACGGCGGAAACCGGCAAGCGGCTGCGCGATTACCTGGCCTTTCGTCATTTCTATCGCCATTCGTATTCCAACTTCCTCGATTGGCGTCGGCTGGCGCTGCTTGCCGCCCCACTGCCTGAGCTGACACAAACCATTCAAGCGGAGGTTGAAGCCTGGTTGCGCAACGCTACGCCGGGCAAGCAATGAGCTTTGTTATGAGCATCATCCGCATCGCACTCGCCCAACTCAATCCCACCGTCGGTGCCTTCGCCGCCAACACCGCCCAGATTATCGCGCACCTTGAACGCGCGCGCGCCGCCGGAGTTGACCTTGTGGCCTTCCCCGAACTGTGCATTCCCGGCTATCCGCCCGAAGACCTGCTGCTCAAACCGCAATTCGTCACGGCCAATCTGTGCGCGCTCGACGAGGTCATCGCGGCTTCGCACGGCCTCGCCGTCATCGTCGGTTTCGTGGACAAGACCGCCGACATTCACAACGCCGCCGCCGTCATTTGCGACTGCGCACTCAAGGGCGTTTATCACAAACAGTATCTGCCCAACTACGCCGTCTTTGATGAGTTTCGTTATTTCGACGCCGGGCAGCGCGCGCCGGTCTTCAAGCTGGGCGACGTGACCATCGGCGTGAACATTTGCGAAGACATCTGGTATCCGGGCGGGCCGACGCAGGAACAGGCGCTGGCCGGGGCGCAACTCATCGTCAACATCTCGGCCTCGCCGTACCACGCGGGCAAGGGGCGCGCGCGCGAACGGATGATGGCGACGCGCGCCGAAGACAATGCGGTCGCCGTTGCTTATGTCAATCTGGTGGGCGGCCAGGATGAATTGGTCTTTGACGGGCAGAGCCTGGTGCTGGATGAGCGCGGCGAATTACTGGCACGCGGCAAGGCCTTTGAAGAGGACTTCATCGTCGTTGACCTGAACGCCGAGCGCGTCTTCAACGAACGGCTGCACGATCCGCGCAGGCGGCAGGAGCGGTTGCAGAGCGCGCCGGTTGAACAGATTGTTTTGCGCGACACGGCGCTCGCGGCCAAAACGGACAAGGCGCAACCGGCGCTGGCCGAACCGGCTGGCAAAGTCGAAGAGGTTTATCGCGCGCTGGTGTTGGGCACGCGCGATTATGTGCGCAAGAACGGTTTCAAATCCGCCGTCATCGGTTTGTCGGGCGGCGTGGATTCGGCGCTGGTCGCGTGCGTAGCCGTGGAGGCCTTGGGCGCGGAGAATGTCACCTGCGTATTCATGCCGACGCGCTATTCGTCCGGCGAGAGCGGGCGCGATGCGGAGTTGCTCGCCAAAAACCTGGGCTGCCAATACCACGTCGTGGCGATTGAGGAAACGTTCAACCAATACCTGACGATGCTCGCCCCCGTGTTCGCGGGCACGCCATTGGGCGTGGCCGAAGAGAACATTCAGGCGCGCGTTCGCGGCAACATCCTGATGGCGCTGTCGAACAAATTCGGCGCGCTGGTGCTTTCGACCGGCAACAAGAGCGAGCTGAGCGTCGGCTACTGCACGCTCTACGGCGACATGTGCGGCGGCTTTGCGGTCATCAAAGACGTGCCGAAGCTGCTGGTGTACAAGCTTTGCCAGTGGCTGAACCGCGCTGGCGAATTGATTCCCGACTACATCATCACGCGCCCGCCCTCCGCCGAATTGCGCGAAGACCAAAAGGACACCGATTCCCTGCCGCCTTACGAAGTGCTTGACGCGATTCTGGAACTTTACGTCGAAGAGGACTTGAGCCTCGACGCGATCATTGCCGAAGGCTTCGACGCCGACCTCGTGCGCCGCATTGCGCGCATGGTGGACATCAACGAATACAAGCGCCGCCAGGCCGCACCCGGCGTGCGCATCACCACGCGCGCTTTCGGACGCGACCGCCGCATGCCGCTGACCAATCAATTTCGCGGCTGATCCAAATGAACCTGCCCAATCTGCTCACACTCCTGCGCATCTTCCTCGTACCCATTCTGGTGGTCGTATTGCTGACGCGTTTTTCAGAGGACTACGTTGGCTTGCCGCAACACATCGCGGGGCTGGCGTTGTTTTTGACGGCGGCGATCACCGATGCGCTGGATGGCTGGCTGGCGCGGCGGCGCGGGCAGGTAACGAAGTTCGGCACGCTGCTCGATCCGATTGCGGACAAGCTGCTGATCTCGTCGGCCTTTATTTCATTGGTTGAAAATCGGCTCGCGCCGGCGTGGGCGGTGGTGATTATTCTGGGGCGCGAATTCGCCGTGACAGGGTTGCGTTCAGTCGCGGCGACCGAAGGCTTTGTCATCCCGGCCTCGCGCGCGGGCAAGATCAAAATGTTTTCACAGGTGGTGACGGTGTCGTTGCTGATCTTCTCGTCGGTCAACGGTGGGCCGCCGACCCAGACGCTGGCCTTTCCGGTGCTGCAATTCTGGGCGGTGCCAGAGATGCACACGGCGCTCGAACACCTGGGCGGCGCGGGCGCGTTCGGGCTGCGCGATTTTCAGATGATGATGTACGGGCTGGGGCGCGGGCTGTTGTGGCTGGTGGTGATTTCGTCGTGCTGGTCAATGTTCGGCTACTTCAAACAGTTTTACCTGAGCGCCCGCGCGCGTTTCGACCTGGCGGGAAAAGACGAAAAAGCGAAACGGGCGGCGACGGCGTTGAGTACCAAATAAACCTGCGGAAGACTGGGGCAAGCTCCCGCAAAAAAATTCGAGCGCTGAGTAGCTTGGCAGCCGCTCAGCGCTCGTTTTGTTTGCCTGCCTACGACACCGGGTTAGGGTGTTTGTACGGTAAATGAACTGGCCAGCGTTGCCGATCCGCCACCCGGATTGGTAACGGTGATGGAACGCGGCCCAACTAAGGCGTTATTAGAGATGACCAGTTTCGCCAGCAGTTGCGTGCTCGAAACGAAGGTCGTCGTCACCGTGACGCCGCCCTTGTTGACCGTCACGTAAGAGGTATTGTTGAAGCCTCTGCCGGTCACCACCATGTTGACGGTTCTGCCCTGTTTGCCGGTATTGGGCGTGACGCTGAAAATGTCCATATCAGGCGCCGTCGCCGAGACGACCACTTCTTGCACGACTTCGCCCGAAGCTGGGAAGGCGGCGTTGTCGGTCACGACCAGTTTGATCTGGTGCGTGCCCAGCGGCAACGTCACGGTCGCCTGCACGCCCGTGGCGATCTCAGTCGCGCCATTGAACCACTTGTAAGTAAGCGGGTCATTATCGGGATCAGTCGAATCCGAACCATCCAACACGACCAGCGCATCGGTGCCGTTGGCGGCGAGCACTGTCGAGAGCAGGTTCTTGATCCTGGCCGTGGGCGCGCGATTGCCTTGCGTGACGGCTTGCACCGTGATGTTTTGCACGGCGGTCGAACCGCTGGCGCCCTTGTTATCGGTGACGAACAGCCGGATGGCGTGCTGCCCCGGCGCGAGTTGCGCCGTCGCCATTTGGCCGGTCGCAATCTGCGTCGTGCCATCAAACCACGCGTAGGTGATCGGATCGCCATCCGGGTCGGACGAACCCGTGCCATCCAAAGCGACGGACGCCGTCGCCGAACCATTGGGCGCAAAGTAGGTCGCCGATAGCGTGTTCATACGGGCCACGGGCGGGTTGTTATTCGGGTCCGTCACCGTGATGGTGAATTCGGGTGTCTGCCCGGTGGCGCCTTTGCTGTCGGTGGCCTGGATGCGGACGGTGTAGATGCCGGCGTTACTGCCCGCCGGATTGATGAAGAGCGTCGCGGTGCGCGCAACCGCGTTGGCATTGGTGATCGTGACGAAGGCCAGCGCGGGCACCAGGGTGAATGTGACCGAATCGTTGTCAGCATCCGCCGCCGACAAGGCCAGGTTGAGCGTTTGCGATTTCAACAACGAGGCGTTGCCGACGTTGTCAGGCACCGGCGGACGATTCGTCGCTCCGGCGGGAATCAAGCGGCGCACGCGCAGATTGCCGGTGTCGCAGAAAAAGAGCACGCCTGTCGTGGCGTTGCGCGCCAGCGCCGTCGGCGTATTGAGCGTGGCGCTGATGGCCGGGCCATCGTCGCCGCTGTTGCCCGCATTGCCCGTGCCCGCGATGGTGCTGATTTTGGCGTCAGTGCCGACGCGGCGAATGCGTTCGCCGTCGGTCTCAGTGATGAAGACCGTGCCCGTGCCATCAACCACCACATCGGTCGGCGCGTTCAACCCCGCCGCCGTGGCCACCGCGCCATCGCCGCTCGAAGTTGCGGCCCCGGTTCCGGCGAAGTTGGCGATGACGTTGCCGCTTATTCTGCGCACACGATTGTTGCCGCGATCCACCACAAAGACCGCTGTGCCGTCCGTCGTCACGGCGACGCCGGTCGGCGTATTGAGCTTGGCCAGCGCGGGCGCGCCGCCATCACCCGTGTTGCCGGGCTGCCCAGTGCCCGCGAAGGCCGCCGCATTGCCAGTGGCGACGCGCACGAGGCGGTGATTGTTGGTATCGGCGATGTAAACAATCCCCGCACCGTCCACCGCGACAGCGCCCGGATAATTGAGTTGCGTGCTGGTGGCCGCGCCGTCAGCGTTCATGCCGGCCAGGCCCGTGCCCGCAAACGTGGTGATCATATTGTTCGCCAAATCAATGCGGCGAATGCGGTGATTGCCGGTGTCGGCGACATACAGGATGTTGCGTGTCGCATCCACCGCCAGCCCGGTCGGGCCGTTAAAGCGCGCTTGCGCCGCCGCGCCGTTATCGCCGGCGAAACCTTTGACGCCGGTGCCCGCGAACAGGCTGATGTTGCCTTGGGCGTTGACGCGGCGGATGGCGTGGGCTTCTTCGTCAGCGATGTAAACATTGCCGGTCGCATCCACGGCCACACCGCGCGGTTCACGCAACAGCGCCGCCGTCGCGCTGCCGCCGTCGCCGGTCGTGCCAAAGCTGCCATTTCCGGCCAGCGCCGAGATGTTGTAATTCGTCGCGTTGGGATCGCCGCCGCCTGTGCCCGTGCAATTCGTGCCCGTGCAATTGATCGTGACTTTGAACGTGGCCGTGCGCGTGTTGCCCGCCGTGTCACTGGTCGTCAGCGTCACGGTCGTCATGCCCGTCGGGAAGGTCGTGCCCGATGGCGGCGCCGCCGTCACCGGGCGCACACCCGAAACCAAATCGGTCGCGGTCGGCAGCGTGAACGTGACGACTTTGCCATTGCCCGAAGTGATCGTGTCGGTGATGTCGGCGGGTTGACTGCCAAAGCTCGGCGGCGTGGTGTCCACGACCGAGAGCGGTTTCGCCGCAGTGCTGGCCGAATTTCCAGTCGAATCTGTCGCGGTAAAAATCAGCGAATGCTGCCCCAGCGCCAGCGTGGGGTTGATTGAAAGAGCCGTCCCAATCGTCGCGATTGGTTGATTGGGCCGCGCATCAGTCCAGAGGAAGGTCATTGAATCGCTATCGGGATCAACGGCCGTCGCGGTCAATTGCACGGGCGCGCCATTCGGGCCGGTGGCTTCGACCGTGGCGGGAATCGTGCCCGAATCCACGACGGGTTTGCCGTTGACGTTGTTGACGGTGATCTTGATGGTCTTGCTGTTGCTGAGCGGGGGCGTGCCGTTGTCGGTGGCGGTAAAGGTGACGTTGAACATCACCGTCGCGTTCGGCTGATTCGGCACGACATCAAAACCGGGCGTGAAACTGAACGCGCCGGTGCTGGCATTCAACTCCGCGTTGGCTGGCAACGGCGGCGTGCTGGTCATCGTGTAAGCCAGCGTCTGACCCGCGTTGCTATCACTGGCCGACACGGTGAATTGCAGCGCGACGCCTTCGTTGACCGTCTTATCGCCGGGGCTGTTCAGCACGGGCGCGACGTTGGGCGGCGAGTTGAGGCGGCGGATGCGGTTGTTGCCGGTGTCGGCGATCAGCATTTGCACGGGACTGGTATTCGGAATCACGGTCAAGCCGAGCGGCAAGCCGAGCGCCGCGCCCGTGGCCGGGCCGCCATCGCCGCTGAAGCCGATGTCGCCGTTGCCCGCCACGGTGGTGATGATGCGGCTATCAACGTCAACGCGGCGGATGCGATTGTTGCCGCGATCCCCGATGAACAAATTGCCCAGCGCATCCACCGCCACGTTTGAAGGCAAATTCAAGCGCGCAAAATCGGCGATGCCGCCGTCGCCTTCAAAACCGGGACGCGGCACGATTTGAATGGGGCCGGCGTTTTTCGGCACGGTGCTCGAAATTTTCCAAAGGTCGTTGATCTTCTCGCAACGGCGGATGCGGTGATTGTTGGTGTCCGCGATGTAAAGCAGATTGGCGTAGACCGCGACGCCATAGGGCCGATTCAAAAACGCATCCTTGGCAAAGCCGCCGTCACCGCCGAAACCCGAGGTGTTGACTTTGCCGGCAATAAAGATTTGCTGCGTAAATGCGCTATTCTGTCCCACCACGATGTGTTGGCCCGGATCAGCGATGTACATATTGTTCAGGCTGTCCACCGCGATGCCGGTCGGCTGCGTCAATTCACCAAGTTTACCGATTGTCGTGTTACCGACAACTCCGGCAACAGTGGTGATTTTCATCGTGTTGCGCGACCATCTGCGGATGCGCCGGTTCCCCGTATCGGCAATTAACAGGTCGCCCGCCAAATCGAGCGCGATGGCCGCGGGCGAACGCAGCGTCGCCATTTTCGCATCGCCCTCATCGCCGTTCACGCCGACCGGATCGGCCGAAGCCATCCCCGGCAAACCGATAATGGTTTCGATCTTGCCGTCAACGGCGTTCACCCGGCGAATCACGTGATTGTTGGTGTCGGCGATGTACCAGTTGCCTTGCGCATCCACCGCGACACCGCCCGGCCCATCCAGTTTCGCCAGATTGGCCGCGCCGCCATCGCCACTGAAACCGCCCGAACCGTCGCTAACAATCGAACTGAGCGTCGTGCCGACGAAGCGGCGCAACCGGCGATTGCCCGTATCCACAAAGATCAGGCCACTGGCGACGCTGACGAAGACAATACAACTCGGCGCATTGAGCGAGAACCCCGTCGCCGGGCTGCCGTCGCCGCTGAAGCCTTGCTGGTTATTGCCGGCCACGGTCGAGACCGAATCATTTTCTACAACCTTGATGCGGTTATTGGCGCTGTCGGTGATGTAAAGCCTGCCCTGATTGTCGAGCGCCACGCCCAGCGGCTTACTGAGCAAGACGTTTTGCCGGGGCGTATTGTCGACACTATGTCCGGGCGTACCCGTCCCCACATAGGTCTCGATAGTGCGGGGGTTGCCCTGCCTGGTAACCCGGCGAATTTTGTTGTTTTCGCTATCGGCAATGTAAACGAAATCCGTACTCACCGCGATGTCGCGCGGATTGTTCAGCTTCGCCGTCAACGCCGAGGCGCCATCATCGTCTCCCGCATCTCCACTGCCTGCGATGCCCGTGGTAACGGAAGTAGGGTTGAGCGCCGACAACGTCTCAACCGCGATCACGCGATGGCTGCCGGAATCGGCGACGTAAAGTGCGTCATTCGCCAAAAACAAACCGCGCGGCTCAGTCAGCACCGGGCCAATCACAACCCCATCGCCGGCCCAGGCCAAGCCGTTGCCGAGGGCTGTCGTAATGATCCCGGTCGCAGTATCCAACTTGCGGATTTTGCGGTCGCCCGTATCCGAGATGAACAAATTGTGAGATTGATCCACGACCACGTCATACGGCTCTTTCATGGTCGCATTCGTCGCGGGCCCGCCATCACCGTTGCTATCCGTTGGCGAAGTTGAGGCAATCCCCAACCGGCCCGCCACGATGGCCGAACTATTGTCAGTGGTATTGAACCGGCGCACGACATGATTGCCGGTGTCCGTGACATAAATGAGTGACCCGTCAACCGCGACACCACGAGCATTGCGTAATTCGGCGATCAAGCCGGTTCCGCCGCTGCTGCCGACGACGGTGTTGATGTTGAATAACGCCGATTGCGCCAACGCGCCCTGCCAGATTGCCAATCCCAATGCGCCAGCCAGCATCATGCCGCTCAACAGCCAGACCCGCGGCCGTTTGGCTTTTGCCTGGCAAACCATTGCCTGGCATTGTCCCCAAATTTGGGAAAAACGTTCGGTGTGTGTGTTCAAGGAAGGGATGCGTGGAGAGTTCTTCATACGTGACTCCAAAGTGAAGTGCTGCGAGTGCTACTAAAAGGAAGTGAGCGCGCGGCGTGCAGCAAACGTCCGTTCAGCCTGTGGCAAAACAGAAAAACAGCGCACAGCCGCGTCACACCTCACAATGATTTCGGGGCAGCAAATGGAAGTCTCTCAAGGGGTCGTTTGAAGAGACGGAAAGCGAAAGGAAGCGGGAAGGGCAACGCGGCAGCTTTAGTCTTGCAAGCCTCTCATTTCGGGGCCGGGTCACGCTTGCAAAGATGACAAATAAAACGCCACGTGCGCGATTGGCACCGGCAAAGCTGCTGACGAATAACGATGATGCGACTGACGATCACGTGAGGAGCTTTGCCAATGCGGGGCGAATTCTATGTGCCGAACGCACTCCGGTCAAACTGTTTCTGATTAATACTCACTGCGGAGCGGCAACGCGGGAGGGCTTGATTTTGATACTGCTGGCTTTTTTTGGGGACTGCTTAAAACTTTGCGCCGCGTTTGAACCATTCGGCGAAGCGTCTGATGCCAACGGCAAACGGAGTGGTTGGCTGATAATTTAATAATTGCCTGGCCTTGCTCACATCGGCGTGCGTGCGCGGCACATCGCCGGGTTGGGGCGGCTGGTAATCCAAGACCGCTTTTTGGCCGAGCGCTTCTTCCAAACTTTCGATCATCTGTTTGACCGTGATGGTCTGTGATTCGCCCAGGTTGATCACCTCGAACGGCGTCGCGTCGTATTCCGCCGCCGCCAGCACGCCGTTGAGAATATCGTCAATGTAGGTGAAATCGCGTTCGGCGCTGCCGTCGCCAAAGATGGGCACCGGTTTGCCGCTCGCCATCAGCCGCGCGAATTTGTGAATCGCCAGATCGGGCCGTTGGCGCGGGCCATACACCGTAAAGAAGCGCAGGCAGGTGATGTTCATTCCGTACAGATGGCTGTAGGTGTGCGCCAATAATTCGCCGCTCGCCTTGGTTGCGGCATACGGCGAAATCGGCAACAACGGCGCGTCTTCGCGGAACGGCGGCACAGCCTTGGCGCCGTAGACCGAACTGGATGAACCGAAGACGAATTTTTTGATGTCGTTGCGTTGGGCCAATTCCAACAGGTTGAGCGTGCCGGTCACATTGACTTCGTGATAGCCGCGCGGGTCGGCCAGCGAAGGGCGCACACCCGCCTTGGCCGCCAGATGGATGATCGTATCGAAGACTTCGTCGGAGAAAACTTGTTTGAGGTCATTGTAATTGCGGATGTCAGCTTCGATCAGGCGGTAGTTGCGGTGGCTCAAGTGATCGGCGATGTTAGCGCGTTTGACGCTGGCGCTATAAAAATCGTCGAAGTTATCCAGCACGACCAGCCGCGCCGGATTAAGCGCCAACAGCCGGTCAACCAAATTACTGCCGATGAACCCGGCCCCGCCGGTAATCAAAAAACGTCTTTTCAACATAGCCTGGGCTTTATAACACAGACCCGCGCAAAGACAAGTTAGGCCCGCACGAACTGCGCCGCTGCACCGTGCTCGCGTGCCGCCTGCCGAGTTGGCAATGAACTATTGGCGACCTAACTGAAGCCTGTGCGTAAAAGAAATGCCTACAAAGTAGAGGAAATAGATACGCGGATGACGCGGATGCCGCGGATCAGCGCGGATCAACCGGAAAAAGCATCTGCGGAAATCCGCATCATCCGCGTCATCCGCGTATCTATTCGCTTACCGAATTACGCACACTCTTCACCTAACTCAACGCACGTCGAGAAAGAACCGTTTCAACCGCGCGGGCGAAATGCCCAGCCAATACCCAAATCGCAATGCGTACATCAGCAACCCCGTCCGCACCAATCCGGCTTGCTGCCAGCGGCGCGGCGAGACGATCACGGGCAGCGGTAACAGGGCAACGCGGCCCGCACGCTGCAACGCCTTAAACAATTCAATGTCCTCCATCAACGGCAATTCCCGATAGCCGCCTAATTGCTCGAACACCGCGCGTCGCACAAAGAGCGCCTGGTCGCCGGTCGCCGTCTGAAACCAGCGCGTGCGCAGGTTGATGCCCCAGGCGTAGACCCGCCACGCGCGCGGAACATTTTCAGGAAAGCCGAACGCGAAACAACCGCCCACGACTTGTTCATCCGCCAGGGCTTGTTGAATGGCGGTCAGCGCGGTCAGCGGCAAGCGCACGTCGGCGTGCAAAAACAGCAGCACCTCACCGCCGGCCGCCGTCGCACCGGCGTTCATCTGCAGCGCGCGGCTGGCGCGCCCGAATTCCAGCACACGCACCGCGCCGCACTTTTGCGCCAGCCCCAGCGTGCCGTCTGTGCTGCCGCCATCCACGACGATGATCTCGGCAGCCTCAGGCAGGCACGCCAATGCTCGCAGCAGTGTTTGAATGTGCGGCGCTTCATTTAGTATCGGAATGATGATGCTGATGGCAGGTGTTTGCGACACGCTCCGGATGTATCCTTTTTCTGTAAATCAGAGTCATACGCAAGATGCCGCAGGCGCGTGCGGCTTGGCAAACCAACATTGCGCAATGCGGCGCTGACTACGTATAATCCGCGCATTGACACGCATCCCATGACAATCACAACAACCACCAAACATTCGCGGTGCAAAGAAAAAGACAGCAGAGCTTTTGCGATCACCCCCAAACGGAGCTAACGCTGGATGAAGCAAACTGTATTCGCACGCCTGACCCGGCGACGCCCTGAGCGGTATCAATGGCGCAAGACTTTCGCGGCAATGGTGCAGGCGGCGTTTGTCGAAGCCCATCAGTTCGAGATCACCCGCCCCCAGATCAGGATTCCCAAACTGCCGCGCGCCTTTCACGGCTTGCGGCTGGCGCAACTTTCCGACCTGCATCACAGCCCTTTTCTGAGCGACGCCGAGATCGCCGAGGCCGTGCGCCACACCAACGCCTTGCAACCCGATTTGATCGTGCTGACGGGCGATTACATTTCGCACGCGCGCGAATACATCGGCGCGTGCGCGCGCACGCTGGGCCAATTGCGCGCGCCGCTGGGCGTTTTTGCCGTGCTGGGCAATCACGATCATTGGACGGACGGCCCGCAGATGGCGGCGGCGTTGGCAGCGCAAAACATTCGCGTGTTGACCAACGAAAACCTCAAACTCGAACGCGACGGCGCGCATATTCGCCTGCTGGGCATTGATGACATCCTGACCAAGCAAGCCGATTTCCCGTTGGCGCTGGCCGGCACATCGCGCGACGAGACGCGCATCCTGCTCTCGCACAACCCCACCATCATCCGCGAAGCCGCGCGCGCCGGCATTGATCTGGTGTTGTCCGGCCACACGCACGGCGGCCAAATCAATTGGCGCTTGCTGACCGGACGCGAAGAGCGCCGCCGCTGGCTGGTGCGCAAGAGCCGCCGCTTCATGCGCGGCCATTCGCAATTGGGCGAAACGCAAATTTACGTCAATCGCGGTTTGGGCACGGTGATCGCGCCGCTGCGGTATGGCTGCCCGCCGGAAATTACGCTGCTGGAGTTGCGCTCTTTTTGAACGACTGAGGATTTGATTCGATGAAACAAACGCTTGCTCTGATTTGTTTACTGACACTATTGACGCTGAGCGCCGTTGCCCAAGCGCCCGGCTTTGCCGACGCCGTGCTGGGCCGCTGGGATTTGACCGTGCAAGGCGCGGATGGCCTAAGCTATCCCTCGTGGCTGGAAGTCCGGTTGCGCAAAGAGAACGAGTTGATGGCAAGTTTTGTCGGGCGCTTCGGCAGCATGCGTTACGCCAGCAAAGCCGAATACAAAGACGGCCAACTCACCATCGCCATCCCCGCGCAATACGAAGCCGGGCCGAAAGAATTGGTCTTCACTGGCAAACTCAACGGCGAACAACTCGCCGGCACGGTCATTGACGAAAAAGGCCAGACCATTCAATGGACAGGCAAACGCGCGCCCGCCTTGACGCCAGGCAAAACCCTCGCCTGGGGCAAGCCGATTCAACTTTTCAACGGCAAAGACCTAACGGGCTGGAAGCTACGCAACAATCTCAACGGCAATTGTTGGAGCGTCGTTGACGGCGTGATGACCAACAAGACGCCCTGCGCCGACATCATCAGCGAACAAAAGTTCACCGACTTCAAAGCGCACGTCGAATTTCAAAACGTGCCCAACGGCAACAGCGGCGTTTACCTGCGCGGGCGTTACGAAGTGCAGATCAGCGACAGCTTCAACCAAGTGCTCGACAGCTTGCGGATGGGCGCGGTTTACGGCTGGCTCAAACCGCTGGTGAACGCGGCCAAGAAACCCGGCGAATGGCAGGCGCTGGACATCACGCTGGTGGGCCGCAAAGTCACCGTCGTCTTTAACGGCCAGACCATCATTGAGAACGAAACGATCCCCGGCCTCACCGGCGGCGCGCTCGATAGCGACGAAGCTGCGCCCGGCCCCATCATGCTGCAAGGCGACCACACCAGGATTTTGTATCGCAAGGTCGAAATCACGCCAGCCATTGCTCGCTAAAGCATTGCCGATCCCATCTGAGTTCGCATTTCCTTTGTTTGAAACCGCGCTTTGCCCTGCCCTCAGCTTCGGTTAGCATAGCCGCCGATTCTCATGCAGAACTCAAATCCCACTGCCCTGGCCTTCTTCGCGCACCCCGACGATGCCGAATTTCTCTGTGCGGGCACACTGGCGCGTTTGCATGCGCGTGGCCACACGATCCACTTCGCCACGCTGACCGCAGGCGATGGTGGCAGCGTTGAATTGCCACCCGCTGAGATTGCGCGCCTGCGCCTGGGCGAAGCGGCGCAAGCGGCCGCCCTGCTCGACGGCACGCATCAATGGGCGGGCGCGCAGGATTTGTTGATCTGTTACGACCAGCCTACGCTGCGCCGCGTGATCGAAATCGTGCGCCGCGTCAATCCGCAACTCGTCTTCACCCATGCGCCGCAGGATTACCTGCCCGATCACGAAGTAACCAGCCAGTTGGTACGCGCCGCCTGCTTTGCCGCCTGCGTGCCCAACGTGCTGACGCTGGCCGAGAATGCGGCGCCGGCCACCGCGCACTTGCCGCACCTCTATTACAGCGACGCGCTCGAAGGCAAAGACAGCTTCGGCGCGCCCGTGCCGCCCGCTTTTTACGTGGACATTTCGGACGTGCTCGAAACCAAAGCGCGCATGCTGGCCTGTCACGCCAGCCAGC
>JAYUCP010000007.1:0-6742 GCA_043740245.1 Acidobacteriota bacterium
CGTCAGCAAGCGGCTACCTCGCCAGATGCCGCTTGCTGACGCGCGCGGTACTGTCCCAATGTTGTGTGGTTCGATTTAGTAAAAAAAATATTTGCGCAGGCTGCAACCAAAGGCCCAATGCCGCAGATAATGAAACTGAGAGGTGTAATCTGCAAAAGGGAGGAGCACGCTGATGGGGGAGAGATTGTCTCGGGAGAAAGAGCTTGATCTGATTAGCCGGACGCGAGCAGGCGAACAACAAGCGCGTGAGGAGTTGATCCTGGCGCACATGGGCTTGGTGCATTTGATCGCTGCCAAGCTCTGCAAAGCTTGGAATCGCTGGGACTGGCACGAAGACTTGATTTCCGTGGGATACATCGAACTGATCAGAACAGTTGATGACGAGAATGAGAAGAAGAGGTTCGACCCCAAGCGCGGCTTCCGTTTTTCGACATATGCCTACGTCAGGATTCACGATGCGATGGTAGCCTTCATCCGCAAGGAAACGAGAAAACAATCCTACGAGTCGGAGAGTCTGGACAAGTCGCTAAACGAAACCGGAAAGGCCAAAGCATGGGCCGATAATAGCCTGAATCCAGTAGAGCAGTTCGTTCAGGGCGAACAGGACGAAATACACCGGTGTCTTGTCGAAGCGCTTTCTGGCGCCATTGGTAGGTTGCGTGAGGCCTATCAAACTGAGATCAAACTCTTTCACTTTGAACTCTTCGACTTTGAAGGTGACAAAGTGAAAAAAATTGCCGCGCGGCTATGTAAAAGTGAAGGGACAGTGAAAAGTGATCTATCACGCGCCCGAAAAGAGTTGCGAGAGTATTTATCCCCCTTGCTCGCCGCTGCCCCATCACATTCCAGAAAGGAGGTAAAACACAATGCCTGACTTGCGAGAAGAAGAACTTGACCAACTCTTTCAGCAAACCGTTTCGTTGCATCTGTCAGAAAACGAATTGGGTTTGTTTCACGACGGGGTTGCTGACGAAGTGACCGGCGCGCGCATCAAGGCCCATTTCCGCCGTTGTCCGGATTGCCAGGAACGCTTCGACAAAATGAAACATATCCTAGCGACTTATCACGAGGTCGAAATACCAGAGGAAAGCTTGGCGCAGTTGAAATCACTCATCGCCGCCACGCGCCCGCAGCAGGCGCAGATGGCGACACTTGCCGCCCTCATCGGTTTAGCCCTGTACGCGCTTGACAGGCAGGGGCAGCGGCGGAAAATCCCCTTGCGCTTAGGCGGCGCGCAGGCTGCCGGCGAAGAAATCTACCGGGGAGAGTTTGACGGTGAAACGCTGACTTGGCGCGTCGAAAAGGACGCATACGACGACCTCACCGTCCTTTTCACCTCGAACCGGCTCGACTGGCTGGATTACCGGCTCAACATTCAAATCGGCCCGCATCGCCGCACCGCCGTGCTCAAACCGGTTGACGAACGGTTGCTCGGCGCCGGATTCGTCATCACCCGCGACGAGCGCGCGCGGTTGGGCGAAGGCGACGAAATAAAGATCGAAAGCATTTCTCCGCCCCAGCCCTAACGCCCGCGTCACAACCTATGCTTCACCGCGCCGCAGCCGCCGTCATTGCCTGAATCGTATTGATGGCGGCTGCGGCCATTGCCGTTGGAAAAGACAATTATGAACAGCCGCGCACACTCACTCATCCGCCTGCCTGCCGATCCGAAAGCGCGCAAGGATGCCTGGAAACAATTGCTCGTTGAGGGCAAGCTGTTCGAGCATCTGCTGCAATGCGTCCGCCGCCCAGCCGATGACGGAGAATTTCAAACAATCCTGGCTGATTTGGACGCCTGGGACGCCGTGCAACAAACCGCCGTCGCCAATCAGAACGCCCCGTTCATCCTGCCCGGCTACGAACATCAAGCCCAAGTCGCGCGCACTTTCATCAAGCTGGCGCAGCTTGCCGCGCGACAACCCAATCTCCCCATCGGCAAATTACAAACACAAATCGGAGCGGCGGCGCTCGATGCGACAGCCGCCTGGGATGCGTATTGCGCTTTGGCGGGAAACGCGCGCACGGCGCTGCCCGGCACGCAATCCCGACTCACCGTGCTGCTCGAACAAGATCAGGTCGGCTGTCTGGCGATTTTGGAAACCGAGTTGATGGCAGGCGGCACGGGCTGCGTTTATCCCGCCCCGGCGGTCAACGCTAGCCTCGCGTTCGACCAAGAAACATTCCTCATCGGCGCGCGCAAAGTTTGGGAATTGGCGCAACGCGAGGCCGCGCAAACAGCAGAGCAGCGGCAACGCTTGGCTGCCGTGGATGTGCGCTTTCGCCTCGCCAGCGTTCCGGTGCAGAACTATCGCAATCCGCAACTATCATCCGTCAGCGGCAGGTCGGCGGAAGCGGCGTTCTTCCTCTGCCTGAAGCAATCGGCGGACGCTTATCTCGGCCAACCGGCGGCGCTGCTGCTCGATGAAACCGTCGCCGCCACTGCAACGATTGAGAGCAACGGCCGGCTAGGCAAAGTCGGCTCAATTCCGAGCAAGCTGGAAGCCGCGTATCTGGCGGGCCGCGCCGTCGTCATCGTGGCCGCGGCGAACGAAACCGAAGCGCAACTGGCGCTGCAAAACGCCAAAGGCCGCCACACCGACTATCCCGTCAAGACGGAAGCCGTCGGCATCGAGACGGTGCAAGGCTTGCTGGAATTCGTGCGTGACCGCGCGAAAGAGCGCGAAGCTGTGCGCCGCTTCGAGCAGGAAAAGTGCGCCAAGCTGGAAGTCATCGGGCGCGAAGATGTCGGGTTGGAAACGCATTACCGGGAATTGCCGCTGTTGCGCGAAGTCAAACGCGACAAACTGCCGCGCGCCGACCACGAGCGCGACAAGCCTGATCGCCGCCCAGACGAAGACGACCCTTTCGCCACGCCGCGCGTCATCGAATTGCGCCGCTGGGAAGAATCGCTGCAACAGGATTTCATCGCCGACAAACAGTTCTCGCTCGACGAAGTGCTGACCGATTTCAGAAAGGCCGTGGAGGGAGCCAGCAGCGATGTGCCGCGCTTCTTCGTGCTCGGCCCGCCCGGCAGCGGCAAAACGACGCTGGCGCAATATCTGGCGTGGCGCGCGGCCCATCACAAGCTGACTGTGCGCGGACGGCAACTCATCCCCGCCCGCGTCAGCCTGCGGTTGTGGGAACTGTCCTGCGCCGAGGCCAAACGCAGCCTGCCCGAATATCTGGCCGAACGTTACCGCAGCGAAACGCTTCCCTACCTGCCCACCGCCGACCATTGGCGCGACTGGCTGCGGCGCGGCGAAGTCGTGTTGCTGCTCGACGGGCTGGACGAGATCAACGGCCACCCGCAGTTCCTCGAAACCTTGACCGAAACACTGACCGATTACCACGATTGCCCGACGCTCATCACCTGCCGCACGGTCAACTTCGACCAGCACCGCAAGCTGACGCCCGACTTCCCGGTCTTCGTGCTGGGCGCGTTGAATACGGAACAGCGCGACCTCAGCATCCGCGCTTACGCCGCCGGGCGCAGCTTCGACGCCGCTGCGCTGATTGCGCAACTCAACCGCGCGCCGCAAATGCACGCGCTGGAGACCAATCCGCTGCTGCACGCGCTGCTGTGCTTTGCCGTGGACGAACCCAACGGCGTGAAGCTCCCGGCGCGCCGCTCCGAGCTTTACGACAAAACCATTGAGAAGCTGTTGACGCGACCGAAGCGTGTGCCCATCGCGTATCCGAACGATATGCCGTTGACCGACAAACGCCGCATTCTGGAACGGGCCGCACTTACGCTCTTTGCCAATCCTGACCCGCAACGACAACTGACTTTTGACGAAACGAGCCTGCTGGATGCGCTGAAAGATGCGGCAAGGCAGGAAGGCTACGGTGAAGCGCCTGCGCCTTACGTCAATGCGCTGCTGGCCGACTTGCTGCACAACAGCGGGATGCTGCGTGGTGATCCTGAGAGGGGCTATTTCTTCCTGCATCTAACCTTTCAGGAACATCTGGCGGCGGGGGCCATCGCGCGGCTGGTCAATGAGCAAGGCTGGGAGGCTCGCTTCAACTTCTCCGGCAGCAGCGTCACGCTGCGCCAACTGGTGAATAGCAAAGCCTGGGATCCGCGCTGGAGGGAAGTAACCACGTTCTTGGCGGGGCAGCTCAAGCACCCAGCGCCCCTGTTGGAAATGCTGGCGGATAAGGAGCAAGACGATTACTTCCGCCACCGTTTGGCGCTCGCCTGTCAATGTCTGCCCGAACTCAATTTGGCGGCGCGCGCTTCGTATTCAGACATAGTTGAGAGCATCACTACCGCCGCCTTCGCGCTGTGGTGGCAACATCAGATGAATGGCACCCGCGGTGCTGTCCCCCATCTCAACCGGGCGCTCCCCGCGCTAGGCCAGGTGAATGCGCATGTTCGTAGCGGTGCCCTCACTCTAAAGCAACCGGCGCTACCGCTTTTAGATTTGGTGAGTGAGTTGTTGCGTGATGCTGAATGGGACGTGCGTCGTGCGGCAGCGCATGCGGTGGGCAATTTCGGTGCGGCGGCGGCCGCTGAGCCTTTTCTCACCGCGCTCGCCACGTTGTTGCGTGATGCAGATGGGGGCGTGCGTTGGGCGGCAACGGATGCGGTGGGCCAGTTGGGCGCGGCGGCAGCCACTGAGCCGATCCTCGCCGCGCTCGCCGCGTTGTTGCGAGATGCTGAAGGCGACGTGCGGCGTGCGGCGGAGGAGGCGGTCGGCCAGTTGGGCGCGGCGGCGGCCACTGAGCCTTTTCTCGCCGCACTCGCTGCGTTGTTGTGTGATGCTGAAGGCGACGTGCGGCGTGCGGCGGCGGAGGCGGTCGGCCAGTTGGGCGCGGCGGCGGCCACTGAGCCGATCCTTGCCGCGCTCGCTGCGTTGTTGCGTGATGCTGAAGGCGACGTGCGTAGTGCGGCAGCGTGGGCGGTCGGCCGGTTAGGCGCGGCGGCGGCCACTGAGTCTTCTCTCGCCGCGCTCGCCGCGTTGTTGCGTGATGCTGAAGGGAACGTGCGTTGGGCGGCAGCGCATGCGGTCGGCCAGTTGGGCGCGGCGGCGGCCACTGAGCCGATCCTTGCCGCGCTCGCCGCGTTGTTGCGTGATGCTGAAAGGAACGTGCGTCGTGCGGCAGCGGCGGCGGTCGGCCAGTTGGGCGCGGCGGCGGCCACTGAGTCTTTTCTCGCCGCGCTCGCCGCGTTGTTGCGTGATGCTGATAGGGACGCGCTTGGTGCGGCAACGGAGGCGGTCTGGCGGTTGGGCGCGGCGGCGGCCACTGAGCCTTTTCTCGCCGCGCTCGCCGCGTTGTCGCGTGATGCTGAAGGGGACGTGCGTGGTACGGCAGCGTGGGCGGTCGGCCAGTTGGGCGCGGCGGCGGCCACTGAGCCGATCCTTGCCGCGCTCGCCGCGTTGTTGCGTGATGCCGAAAGGAACGTGCGTCGTGCGGCAGCGGCGACGGTGGGCCAGTTGGGCGCGGCGGCGGCCACTGAGCCTTTTCTCGCCGCGCTCGCCGCGTTGTCGCGTGATGCTGAATGGGACGTGCGTAGGATCGCAGCCGAAGCACTAGCGCAACTAATGGCGCAAGGGGTGCGGGTTATTGAAGTGAGACCCGGAGAATTTGAAAAGAAAAGCGTGAAGGAGTTGAGTCAGTTGAAGAATAGCGATGATGGGAGCGTGGATCGAAGCTAGCGAATAGCGAAGCAAACAAAGTGGCGCTACCTATGATTCTCAATCCACGCTTGCAGCCGCGCGTTCGGGTTGGCGCGGACACGCCCGCGAGTGTGTTGATTGGCCTGGCGGCTGAGGACGCCCGCCCATCAGACGCACACTCGGAACAGACTTGGCTGAGGCTGATCCTTCAACGTTGCGCTGCTTGAGTAATGGCATTCATCAGCGCCAGCACAGTCAACTCCGCGCTCGTGCCCGGAATGACCTGCTGCGGATTCAGCAGACGGCTGATAAATTGGTTGCGCTCGGCAAAGTCGGCCCCCGCCGCGATCAGCATCACGATGAGTGGTGTAGCCCCGTGGTTGAGCGGCGTCAATTGCGCCTGCGCCTCCTGGCAAGCGTGGCTGGCATCGGTAATCACAATTGAGGGCGGACGGTTCGGCTCGAAGCGCAAGCGCGTCAGCAGATTCAGGTATGACACGCATTCCTGGCTCTGCGGCGCGGCTGCGAGCGCCTGTTGAATCTTGCGGACCTGCTCCTGGAACTCGCTTTCAACCTGCGCCCTTTTTTCCTGGCACTGTTGCTCGCGTGCGGACTTGCCGGTATTGAAAAACCCGCTCTGCCGGCAGTCCGGCCAGGCGGGCAGCGTCACTTTCAAGACCGGCGTGGCCTGCACCGAATTCCGGTCGCCGAAGCGAATCACCGTGACTTCGGTGGCGGAGAAAAACTCCGGTTGTTGCGCCAGCTCGCCGCAGAACGCTGCGACGGCGTGACGATAGCCAGCTTCATCCATGCCATGAACATACCCAGCGTAAAGGTGCAAACGCGGTAACGACTGCGGCGGCGTAGCCAGCGGGCACGCCCTGATCAGTGAAAGCAAAAGCGTCAAAGTCAATCCTATAGCTTTCATAACTTGTGTCCTCCAGAGTGAATGCAGAGTGATTGCAAACCCGGTGACGAGTGGCTGGGCACTGTCGGCGTAGCGCCCGGCAACAGGTGCTGTTAAGGAATGGCTTGAAAACAAAACTGCCAAATCAACCATGGGGGACACTGGGGAACGGGGAAAGCCCCTTCAGACCGGTTGATTTCTCTCCGTGTGCCCC
>JAYUCP010000008.1:0-6727 GCA_043740245.1 Acidobacteriota bacterium
CAGACGGTCAACCTGCCAGCGGGCGGTTCGGTCACGTACACGGCTTCGTGCTCGATTTCCGGCGCGGCGAGCGGCTCGCTTTCCAACACGGCGACGGTCTCAGCGCCGGGCGGAGTGACCGATCCAACGCCGGGCAATAACAGCGCGACCGACACGGATACGATTGGGGCAACGGCTGATCTCTCGATCACCAAGACCGATGGAGTGACGACGGTCAACGCCGGTGGTTCGACCACTTACACCATCACGGCCTCGAACGCCGGGCCGAGCAATGCGACTGGCGCGACCGTCGCGGATACCTTCCCTGCCACGCTGACCTGCACCTGGACGTGCGTGGGCGCGGGCGGAGGCACTTGCACGGCAGCCGGTTCCGGCAATATCGGCGATACGGTCAATCTGCCAGCGGGCGGATCGGTCACTTACACGGCCTCCTGTACGATTTCGCCCAGCGCGACCGGCACGCTCTCCAATACGGCGACGGTCAGCAGCACCAGCGTGACCGACCCAACACCCGGCAACAACAGTGCGACCGACAGCGACACGATCATCGCGCAAGCCGATCTTTCGATCACCAAGACCGACGGTGTGACGACGGCAGTGCCGGGGCAATCAGTGACGTACACCATCACCGCCTCGAATCCTGCCGGTTCACTCGCCGTTCCCAGCGGCACGGTGACCGACACCTTCCCGGCAACGCTCACCTGCACTTGGACCTGTGTGGGCGCGGGCGGCGGCACTTGCACGGCTGCCGGTTCCGGGAATATCAACAACACCGTCAATCTGCCGCCTGGCGGCTCGGTAACTTACACGGCGACTTGTTCAATCGCGGCGAGTGCGACGGGCACGCTTTCGAACACGGCAACGGTCAGCGGCGGTGCAGTGCCCGATCCGAATCCGGGCAACAACAGCGCGACCGACACCGACACCTTGACGCCGCGAGCCAATCTCGGCATCACCAAAACCGACGGCGTGATGACGGTCGCGGCGGGCGGAATGGTCACTTACACCATCGTCGCTTCCAACGCCGGGCCGAGTAATGTCCCTGGCGCGATGGTCACTGACACCTTCCCAGCCGTTTTGACCGGCGTGACCTGGACCTGCGTGGGCGCGGGCGGCGGCACTTGCACGGCGGCCGGTTCGGGCAACATCAACCAGACGGTCAATCTGCCCGTGGGCGGATCGGTAACATTCACGGCGACGGGCACGCTGTCGCCGGGCGCATCGGGGACGCTCTCCAATACGGCTTCCGTCCGACCGCCGGCCGGCGTGCTTGGGCTGGATGATTCCAACGACGATGCGACCGACACCGACACGATTCTGGCGCTGCCCGATCTTTCGATCACTAAGACCGATGGAACTGGCACAGCGACGGCAGGCTCGACGGTCACTTACACCATCGTCGCGTCGAATTCCGCCGGCTCGGTTGGCGTGACGGGCGCGACGGTGACGGACAACTTCCCGGCGGGACTCGCCAACGTTACCTGGACTTGTGTGGGCGCGGGCGGCGGAACCTGTCCGGCGGGCGGCACGGGCAACATCAACGCCACGGTCAATCTGCCGGCGGGCGCTTCGGTCACCTTCACCGCCACCGGAACAGTCGTCGGCAACGTGCCGGGAACGATCAGCAACACGGCGACGGTCGCCGCTCCGGCGGGGGTGACTGATTCAAACCCGGCGAACAACAGCGCGACCGACACGGACACCATCGTTTGTCCGACGGTCACGCTCTCGCCCGCGACCTTGCCCAATGCGACCATCAACACTGCCTATCCGACAACCATCACGGCCAGCCCAGCGGGCGGCAACTATACCTTTGCCGTCACCAGCGGATTGCTGCCTGCGGGCTTGAGCCTCAACAGCAATGGGTCTTTCAGCGGCGCGCCCACTCAGAGCGGCGTCTTCAACTTCCGCATCACGGCGACCGGCTTCGGCTCCTGCACCGGCTTCCGCGATTACGTGCTGACGGTTGATTGCCAAACCATCACCGTCAACCCGGCCAGTCTGCCGGGTGGAACAATCGGCACGGGCTACAGTCAAAGCGTCAGCGCATCGCCCGCCGGAAGCTACAGCTTCGCGGTGACCAGTGGCGCGCTGCCCAACGGCTTGTCGTTGAATACTTCGACCGGCGCGATCACCGGCACGCCCACGAACGCCGGCACGTTCACCTTCACCATCACGGCTTCGGTTGGCGGCTGCTCCGGCTCGCGCAGCTACACCGTGGCCATCGCTTGCGCCGGCTCGATTACGCTCGGCTCTTTGAGCAATCCGACGGCCGGCGTGGCTTATTCGGGCAGCATCGCCGTTTCGCCGGCGGGCAGCTACACCTTCTCGCTCGTGCAGGGCAATCTGCCTTCGGGGTTGACGCTCAATCCTTCGACCGGCGCAATCACGGGCCTGGTGACCGTCGCTGGGACTTACAACTTCACCATCAAAGCCGACGCGGGCAACGGCTGTTCGGGGTCGCAGAGCTACACGCTTGTCGTGGGCTGCCCGACCATCACCATCTCGCCAGCGACGCTGCCCAACGGCACAACTGGCACGAGCTATGCGCAAACCGTGACGGCCGCGCCGGCGACGGGCAGCTATTCATTCGCGGTCTCGTCGGGCAGCCTGCCGCCGGGCCTGGCGCTCAATGCCAGCGGCCTCTTGAGCGGCACGCCGACCGCCAACGGGACCTTCAACTTCAGCGTCACCGCGACAGCCTTCGGCAACTGCACCAGCGCGCCGAAGTCTTACACCATCACCATCGGCGGCGGCGCGTGCCCGACCATCACCTTGCCGAACATCGCCACGACTGGCTCGGTCGGCACGCTTTACAACCAATCGGTCAACGCTTCGCCGGCGGGTAGCTACACCTACCTGCTGACGAGCGGCGCTCCGCCTCCGGGCATCACCTTCTACGCCGGGGCGGCGCTGCTCTTCGGCTATCCGACGACGGTTGGCGCATCCACCTTCACGATCAAGGCGACCAGCACCAGCGATCCGAGCTGCTTCCAGTCGAAGGCTTACACGATCACCATCGGGGCCGGCGCCTTCGCAGCCTTGGCACAGAAGGCCGATTACGACGGTGACGGCAAGAGCGATTTCGCGCTCCGGTCGAACAACGGCACCTGGCGGCTTCTGCTCAGCAATGGCGATAGTGCGAACCGCCAAGCCCAAACCCAAAGCTGGGGCACGACGGGCGACCTGTCGTTGCTGGGCGATTATGATGGGGATGGTCAGAGCGATCTGGCGGTCTTCCGGCCCGGCAATGGGACGTGGTACGTCAAACGCAGCAGCGATGGCGGCGCGCTGGTCAAAGCCTGGGGCCTGGCGACCGATGTGCCCGTGCCGGGCGATTACGATGGCGACGGCAAGACGGACATCGCGGTCTGGCGCGGTTCCGAAGGCAACTGGTACATCGTGCGCAGTTCGGACGGGGCGGTTGACAGCGTAGCTTGGGGCGCTGCGTATGCGCCTTACAACGACGTCGCCGTGCCGGGCGATTACGACGGCGATGGCCAGACTGATCTTGCGGTCTTCCGCCGTTCAACCGGGACGTGGTTAATCAAACGCAGCAGCGACGGGCAATTCATGGCGAAAGCCTGGGGCCTGGGTTCAGACGTGCCGGTGGCGGCGGATTACGATGGCGACGGCAAGACGGACTTCGCAGTCTGGCGCAGTGGTATGTGGTACGTCTGGCAAAGCGCGAGCAACAGCTACAGCGCCGTTGAGTGGGGCGCGAGTGCGGCGCCGTATTTCGACCTCGCGGTGCCAGGCGATTATGACGGCGACGGCAAGGCCGATGTGGCCGTCTGGCGGCCGGGGCCAGGCATGTGGTATGTCCGCGCCAGCAGCGATGGTTCCGTCCTAACCAACCAACTCGGCCAGCAGAACGATTTGCCGGTCATGGCGCGCCGGCCCTAAGCCAACGCTTCATTGCAGAAAAACAAAAGCGGGCAGGGCCGATCAGCCTTGCCCGCTTTTGTTTTCTGCGCAACGAAAAGGTCTCTCAGCACGGCCCGCAGCCTGGAAGGACTGCGCTCCCAGGGATTACACAAAGGCCTCGGTCAATGGGTTGGAATCATCCCTGGGAAAACATAGGCTTGCAGATAAACCAGCAGGCCCACCAGCATCGCCAACGCCAGGCTGTGAAAAAACACATAGCGCAAGATTTCGCCTTCATTGCCCTCTAGCCCGGTTGCGACACCGGCGACGACGATGGATTGCGCGTCAATCATTTTTCCCATCACACCACCTGACGAATTGGCGGCGGCGGCCAACACGGGCGAGATGCCAATCTGTTGGGCCGTGATTTGTTGCAGGTTGCCGAACAGCACATTCGACGACGTATCGCTGCCCGTCAGGGCCACGCCCAGCCAGCCAAGCATCGCCGAGAAAAACGGAAACAAGCTGCCGGTACTCGCAAAAGCCAAACCCATCGTCGCATCCAAACCGGCATAGCGTGTGGTGAAACCCAACGCCAGCATGGCCGCAATGGTCAGCAACGAATAGCGCACGCGCCAAACTGTGTGCCCGAAGATGCGCGCCAATTTCGCCGGGCTTAAGCCGAGCAACAAACCGCCGATGATGCCTGACAACAGCAAGCCCGTGCCGGTGGCCGAAAGCCAGTTCAAGGCAAACACCGCTTCTTCGGCCTTGGGTTGCGCGACGACCGGGGGCATACGCAAGACCTGATTGTGCAAGTAAGGCACGGTAATGTTAATCAGGCCGACGCTGTTGAGCGCGGCTTTGACTTGCGGCAAGCCCCAGACAAAGACCACGACTGACAAAATTATCCACGGCATCCAGGCGATCAAGGCTTCGCGGGTGGCGGGCTTGGCGGCCAATTCGGCGTGCTGGTTTTGCCGCATGACTTCGCGGGGCTGCCAGAATTTCAGCAAGATCAACAAGCAGAGAATCGAAACCAGCGCGGCGGCGATGTCCACCACCCAGGGGCCGTGATAATTGCTCACCAAAAATTGCACCACCGCAAAGCTGGCGCCGCAGGTCAAACACGCGGGCCAGACTTGCACCATCTTGCGCCAACCCACCATCGCCCAAATCATCCAAAACGGCACGATCACCGAAAAGAACGGCAGTTGCCGCCCGATCATGGCGCTCAATTGTTCGAGCGGCAGTCCGGTGACACGCGCCAGCGCAATCACGGGCGTGCCCAGCGCGCCAAAGGCGACGGGCGCGGTGTTGCCAATCAATGCAATGCCCGACGCGAGCAGCGGCCTGAAGCCCAGGCCAATCAGCATCGCGGCAGAAATCGCGACCGGCGTGCCGAAGCCCGCCGCGCCTTCGATAAACGCGCCGAAGCTGAAGGCGATGATCAACGCTTGAATACGATCATCATCGGTTAAATGCGCGACCGTGGCCCGTATGATTTCAAACTTCCCGGTGACCACCGTGATGTCGTAAATAAAAATCGCGCACAACACGATCCAGCCAATCGGGAACAGGCCATACGCCACGCCATTGCCCGCCGCCGCCAGGGCGAGCGCGCCCGGCATTCGATACACCAGCACCGCAATCAGCAACGAAACCGCCAAGCCAATCACGGCGGCCAGATGGGCGCGCATGTGAAAGAAGGCCAGCAGCCCCAGCAAGACTACGATAGGGATGGCGGCCACCAAGACTGAAAGAAACAAATTATCGGCAACGGGTGAATAAACTTGTGTCCAGGTCATCGCGTGCGTTTCTCAGGGTTGCGTTGCGACTGCCAACGGATTGTTTTTGGGAGCATGCGGAATTGCGTCTGCATCTTCGCACGCCTGCAATCAACTCACAAAATCAAGCGCGATGACTTCGTGTAAATCAATGGACGGAACGGTCACGCTGACAACATTGCCCGTTTGCCGCCAGATTGGCGTTTGGCCGCTGACGAGGAAATGCGCCTTGCTCACACGCCGTCCATCCGGCACGCGAATGCGCACCTGTTGCGCCGACAGTGGAATGATTTCGCGGATCGGCCCTTTCATCATCATCGGATTGGTCAGGTTCACCAGATGCGCGGTGACGGAGCTTTTCTGCATCCACAACGAAACATCCAACACGCCGCGCCCCGTGACCGTCAGCGGTTGCGCTTCGTTGTGCGCCCACGCGACGGCGTTCTGCAACAGCTTCGCGTGATCGCCGGAAAGCACTTCCCAAAACGTGCGATCCAGATCAAACGGAAAATACACCACGCGCCCTTTACCAGCCTGTCGCGCAAACACGCCCGGCGAATCGGTGCGCGGCACTCGCGCCCATACCTGCTCCATCGGCAAATCGGGATACGAAGGCACGAGCGTCAGCGGCGCAGCAACCTTCGCGTGCGGCTTGACGTGAACCCAGCTCGTGCCGTTGATGATGCGCGTCGCGTCTTCCAACCCGCGCACCAGCGGATGGTATTGGCTTGACTGCGGGTCTTTGTCTACGTTGAGGTATGAATTGTGAACGTCGCTCTCAACGCGCCCGGCGAATGAAGCGCCGAACAACGAGGCCAAGCCGAAATCCTTGCGCCGCTTGCCCCATTCGTCATAGAGCGAAGTTTCATGCGTGGCGATCAGATTGCCGCCGCCTTCGACAAAGGCCGTCAGTTGTTTGCATTGCGCCTCAGACAGCGCCGCGATGTTCGGCAGAATCAGCGTGCGGTATGGCTTCAGATGTTCGGCGTCCAGCAACAGGTCATGCACCATGTCGAACGGCACGCGCGCTTCGACGAGGGCTTGGTAAAAGCCCAGCGCGTGATCTTCGACTT
>JAYUCP010000009.1:0-6712 GCA_043740245.1 Acidobacteriota bacterium
TTTGCGCGGCTTGAAGGACAAGTACGAGACGCATCACGGCGTGCGCATCAAGGACGCGGCGATTGTGGCGGCGACGACGCTCTCGAACCGCTACATCACGAACCGCTTCCTGCCCGACAAGGCGATTGATCTGATTGACGAGGCGGCGTCGAAGTTGCGCATTGAGATTGACAGCTTGCCGACCGAGATTGACGAGGTCGAGCGCGAGATCATTCAACGCGAAATTGAGCGCCAGGCGTTGCTGCGCGAAGAAGACGCCGTTTCAAAAGAGCGTATGGCGAAGGTCGAACGCGAGATTGCCGACTTGAAAGAGAAGTCGGGCGCGATGAAGGCCAAGTGGCAGGCCGAAAAAGAAGTCATCGAACGCATTCGCGGTTCAAAAGAGCAGCTCGAGGCGTTGAAAGTCCAGGCCGAACAGTTCGAACGCGCGGGCGATTACGGCAAGGTGGCCGAGATCCGCTACGGCAAGATGACCGAGTTGCAGAAAGCCTTCGAGGCCGACCAGGCCAAGCTGGCCGCGTTGCAGGTGGGTGGGCGCACGTTGAAAGAAGAGGTGACGGAAGAGGACGTGGCAGAGGTCGTCGCGCGTTGGACGGGCGTGCCGGTGTCGAAGATGCTGGAAGGCGAGGTGCAGAAGCTGGTGACGATGGAAGAGCGGCTGGCTGGACGCGTGGTCGGGCAGGATAAGGCCTTGATCGCCGTTGCCAATGCCGTGCGGCGTGCGCGCGCGGGCTTGCAAGACCCGAAACGCCCGATCGGCTCGTTCATCTTTTTGGGGCCGACGGGTGTGGGCAAGACCGAGACGGCGCGGGCCTTGGCTGAGTTTCTTTTCGATGACGAACACGCGATGGTGCGACTGGATATGTCGGAGTTTATGGAGAAGCATTCGGTCTCGCGGCTGATCGGTGCGCCGCCGGGCTACATCGGCTACGACGAAGGCGGCTATCTAACCGAGGCGGTGCGGCGGCGTCCTTATTCGGTCGTGCTCTTCGATGAGATCGAAAAGGCGCATCCGGATGTGTTCAATATCCTGTTGCAGATTCTGGATGACGGGCGGCTGACCGATGGCAAGGGGCGGACGGTGGATTTCAAGAACACCGTCATCATCATGACCTCGAACATCGGCTCGCGCGAAATTCAGGAATGGGGAGCGGATGAAAAGGCGATGCACGGTTACGTAATGGAACAGTTGCGCGGGCACTTTAAGCCGGAATTCCTGAACCGTTTGGACGAAGTCATCATTTTCAAGCAGTTGGGCCTGGAGCAGTTGCGGCAGATCATCAAGATTCAGCTCGAAGCGCTGGTGAAACTGCTGGCTGACCGCAAGGTTACGTTGGTGCTCGACTCCACGGCGGAAGAATTGCTGGCGCGTGAAGGCTACGATCCGACCTTCGGCGCGCGTCCCTTGAAGCGGGCGATTCAAGGGCTGATCCAAAATCCGTTGGCGATGAAGCTGCTCGGCGGCGCGATCAAACCCGGCGAAACGATTGTCGTCAAAGGCAATCTTGAACAAGGACAAATGATCTTTGTCCCTGAGCAGAGCGCGGCGGCGCGGGGCTAGAGGTTGAGTTTGGGAGCAAGAGAAGCGCGGCTCCTCCGCTCCCGTCGGCGGATTGTCAGACAAATTTGCAATCACAAAAACGCGATGGTAGATTGCCTTCTACTTCATCAACCAATGAATTTCACCAGGGAGTAAGGCTTTTTAGCAGCTATGGCCAATGGCAGCGAGACCCAAGCCGCGCGCAGTGCCGCGGCGAACAACCATGAAGAGTCGGCGGAAAATGCGGGGGTGCACGTGACGGATAAACGGCGCTTCACAGCCGACGGTGACCCGGTGAACCCGGACTTGGCCGAAAAAGAGCCTGAGAGCGCGCAGTTGCAGGAACGCCTCGCCGAAGCCGACCGCAAACGTGAAGAGGCCGAACGCACGCTGCGCGAGATGTCCGAGAAATTCAATCAAGCCCAAAAACAAATGGAGAGCGAAACCTCCAGCATGCGCCAGCGGCTGCAACGTAACTACGATCAGCGACTCGACACGGCCAAAGGTGACATCATCTCGAGCCTGCTCGATACGCTCGACAATTTGCGCCGCGCGGTCTGGGCGGCTGAACGCAGCGATTCAAAAGAGCCGGAGTTCCGCGCGTTGCTCGATGGCGTCAAAGCGACGGCGCTGCTCTTCGACAACAAGATGCGCGAACACGGCTTGACGCCGGTGGCGAGCGAAGGCGCGGAATTCAATCCCGAGTTTCACGAAGCGGTCGAGATCGTCGCCGTGCCACCCGAACAGGACAACCATGTCGTGGCTGAGTTCCAACCCGGTTACAAATACGGCGACAAACTGTTGCGTCCGGCGCGTGTGCGCGTGGGGCGTTCGACTGGTTGAGCTTTATTGCATCAGGAAAGGAAAGCCTTATGACAAGTCAACTTGAAGCAGTTTACCAAGGCGGCGTTTTACGCCCGCTCCAGCCGCTCAATCTTATGGAAGATCAGAGAGTTTTCGTGACTCTGGCAACGCTTCCAGTGAGCGAAGAAGATTTTCTCGACATGGAGTTTCATCGCTACTGCGAGAGCCGCGCAGATTACAGCGTGACGCTTGAGCAAGTGCGCCAAGAAGCGGCTTCGATTCCTGGCTCGCTGGCGGATGACATCATCGCGGATCGGGAAGAAAGGTTTTGATGCCGGGCTATTTTTTAGACACCAGTGCGCTCAGCAAGCACTATCACCCGGAACTGGGCACGGCGGACGTTGACGCCATATTTCAAAGGCCTGCCGCACAAGTCTATGTCTCGCGTCTAGCGGCGGTGGAGTACCGGTCAACGCTAGCCAAAAAAGTCAGAACCGGTCAGCTTACGGCAGCGGCGTACCAGCATCTTTGCATTTTGTTTGAGGCTGACGTGGCGCAAAAAATCGTCAGAGTTGTCAGGATCGGTGAACGTCATTTCCAACAGGCAATTGCTTTGATCGAAAAACACGCTTTGACCCAAAACCTGCGGACGTTGGACGCCCTTCAGCTTGCAGTGGCTTTGAATGGGCACACACTGGGGGTCGTCAATCACTTTGTTTGTGCCGATAAGGCGCTGTGTTCAATCGCGCAAGCGGAGGGTTTGGCTGTGATCAACCCAGTTCCGTGAAGTGATCTATTTCATCAAATGAGTTGTAAGACAAAGGCAAATGAACCCGTTTGCCGAACATTTTCAGAGAAAGAGAACCAATGGCAAAAGAGATCAAATTCAGAGAAGAAGCCCGGCGCGCAATGCTGGAAGGTATCAACATTTTGTCAGACGCAGTGCGTGTGACACTCGGCCCGCGCGGGCGCAACGTCGTGATTGATAAAAAATTCGGCTCGCCGCAAATCACCAAAGACGGCGTGACCGTGGCGAAAGAAATCGAACTCAAGAACAAATACCAGAACATGGGCGCGCAGATGTTGAAAGAAGTCGCCTCCAAGACCAACGACCTGGCGGGCGATGGTACGACGACGGCAACAGTGCTGGCGCAGTCCATCTACCGCGAAGGTCTGAAGAACGTCGTGGCGGGCGCCAATCCGATGTCGCTCAAACGTGGCATTGATAAAGGCGTGAAAGCCGCCGTGGCCGAACTCGAAAGCATGTCGAAGAAGGTCAAAGGCAAAGAAGAGTTGACCAATGTCGGCGCCGTCGCGGCCAACGGCGACCGCTTCATCGGCGAGTTGCTGGCCGAGGCGATGGAGCAGGTCGGCAAGGATGGCGTGGTGACGGTCGAAGAGGCGCGCACCATCGAAACCTCGCTCGACATCGTCGAAGGCATGCAATTTGATCGCGGCTACATCTCGCCCTATTTCGCCACCGAAAATGACACGCTGGCTTGTGTGTTGGAAGAGCCGTTGATCCTGCTGCACGAAAAGAAAATCTCGGCGATGCACGAGCTTTTCCCGATCCTGCAAAAGGTCGCCGAGGCGGGCCGCCCCTTCCTCATCATTGCCGAGGATGTCGAGGCCGAAGCCCTGTCAACATTGGTCGTCAACAAGATGCGCGGCGTGCTGAAAGTCGCCGCCGTCAAAGCCCCAGCCTTCGGTGACCGCCGCAAGGCGATGTTGGAAGACATCGCCGTGCTGACCGGTGGCCGCGTCATCACCGAAGACCTGGGCATCAAGCTCGAAAGCATCGGTCTCGAAGACTTGGGCAAAGCCAAGAAAGTCCTGATTGACAAGGACAACACCACCATCGTCGAAGGCGCGGGCAAGAAATCCGCTTTGTCTGGCCGTGTGGCGTCGTTGCGCGCGCAGCTTGAGACGACGACTTCCGATTACGACCGCGAGAAATTGCTAGAGCGCATCGCCAAACTGGCGGGCGGTGTCGCCGTTATCAAAATCGGCGCGGCAACCGAAATGGAGATGAAGGAAAAGAAGATGCGCGTTGACGACGCGCTGCACGCCACCAAGGCCGCCGCACAGGAAGGCATCGTGCCCGGCGGCGGCGTCGCCCTGTTGCGCGCGGCCAAAGCGGTCGCGGCGTTGGAAACCGAAGCCACGGGCGATGAGCGCACGGGCCTGGCCCTGTTGCGCCGGGCGCTGGAAGAGCCAATGCGGATGATTGCGGTCAACGCCGGTCAGGATGGCTCGCTCATCGTCGGCAAGGTGCGGACCGAAAAGAAGTCTGTCGGTTACAACGCCGCCAAACGCCAGATCGAAGACTTGCTCGAAGCAGGCATCATTGATCCCACCAAGGTCGTGCGGACTGCGTTGCAGAACGCGGCTTCGATTGCCGGCCTGTTGCTGACGACGGAAGCTGTCATCACCGAAGCGCCGGAAAAGTCCGAAGCCATGCCCGGCGGTGATGATCATTGATGAAGTGCGAAATATGAAGAAAAACGGGCCGCCAAAAAAAGCGGCCCGTTGCCTTCTGTTTTACTCCCACGGTTGGTACACTCACGCCGCCGCTGAAATGGTGCAGACGAGCAGTAATCGCAAAAAAGGACAACGCCTGACAATGGGCCAAGCATTACGAGGATAACGCCGTGTTTGATTTAGGTTCGATGACTGACAAGTTTTCCGAGACGGGGCAAAAGGTGATCTACCGCGCCATCGAAGAATCGCGCCGCCGGGAGCACAACTACCTCTCGGTCGAGCATATCTTCACCGCCCTCGGCGACATCGAGAATCAGCTCTTTCAAGATGCGATGCTATCGGTCGGGCTGGAATCCCGCGCCGTCGTGCATATGCTCGAACAGGAGTTGGTTAAGAACCGCCAGTACGTCGGCAAAAAGATGTACATCACAGACACGGCGCGCGACCTCTTCAACCGCTCGCTCAAACGCGCGCGCCAGAACGGCCGTCAGCAGATCGAATCCTTCGACTTGTTCGTCGCGCTCTTCGCCGACCCTGGCGGCGTGCCGGCGGAGATATTGAGGCGCTTGGGTGTTGATCCGCAAAACGCCGTGGACACCATCTCGCGCAGCATCCGCACGCGCGAAGAGCAGAACGAGACGATGCGGAAGAAGTACGATTTGCCGCCCTACCTGAAACACTTCGGCACCTCGCTCAACAAACTGGCCCGGCAAGACAAACTGCCGCCGACCATCGGACGCGAACTCGAAATCCAGCAGATGATCGAAATCCTCTGCCACCGCGAACGCGCCAATTCGCCAATGCTGATCGGCGAACCCGGCGTCGGCAAAACCGCCGTGGTCGAGGGGCTGGCAAGGCTGATCGAACTCGAACCGCAGAAAGTGCCCGCGCGTTTGCGCACCGCGCACATCATCCAATTGCAAATGTCCGGCATCGTCGCCGGCACCATGCTGCGCGGCATGTTCGAGGAACGGCTGCAAGGCATCATCGCCGAGGTCAAGGAACGCCCTGACCTGATCCTCTTTGTGGACGAGGCTCACACGATCATCGGCGCCGGCTCTGCGATGGGCGCGACTTCCGACGCGGCGAATATGTTCAAGTCAGCGCTGGCGCGCGGCGAACTGCGCATCATCGGCGCGACCACCTCGAACGAATACAAGGAATACATCGGCGAAGACGAAGCCCTCTCGCGCCGCTTCCGCCTGGTCAAAGTTGATGAGCCGTCGCTTGGTGAAACGCGCCAGATTTTGCATGGCATTCGTGCGCGCCTCGAAAAGAACTATTCGGTCAAGATCACCGACGCCGCGATTGACACGGCCTTGGAGATGGCGCCGCGTTACATACGCAACCTGCACCTGCCCGACAAAGTCATCGGCTGGCTCGACACCGCCGCCGTCAAGGTCGAGATCAACGAACCGACCCTGATGCAGGTGCGCCCCGATCACATCATTGACGTCATCTCGCAGGAATCGCGCATCCCGCGCGACCTGATTTACCGCGACACCAGCGACCGCTTCCGCACCTTGGAAGAAGTTTTAGGCCGCCGTGTCGTGGGCCAGAAAGAAGCGGTCAAATCCGTTGCGCAACGCTTGCGCCTGAACAAAGGCCCGCTCAAAGAGAACTTTTATAAACCCGATGGCGTGCTGCTGTTTTTAGGCCCGACCGGCGTCGGCAAAACCGAACTCGCCAAAGCCGTGGCCGAAACCATGTTCGGCGACGAACAGAAGATGGTGCGGATTGACATGAGCGAATACGCCGACGGCACGGTCGCCATCGAAAAGCTGATCGGCATGCCGCGCGGCATCGTCGGCAGCGAACGCGGCGGCATCCTGACCGAAAAGCTGCGCGAGAACCCTTACACCGTGCTGCTGCTGGACGAAGTCGAGA
>JAYUCP010000010.1:0-2743 GCA_043740245.1 Acidobacteriota bacterium
CGCGGGGTCGAGACTGAGGTCTTTGCGGATGATGACAAATTTGTTCATAGCTTCGTTACAGTACAGGGAGCGTAGCGATCTGGTACTGTTGAACGTCACGCACGCCGAAGCAATCAGGTCGCTACCGCTCCCTGTACTGCACCGCCGCCGTCAGCCGGTAAATTCAAGGGAGAACATCAAGCACATGCTGGCAACTCAAACGCTGCTCAATTTCAGCGACGCCGAACGTCCGCTGGGTGAGCGGTTGCTCAAACTCGCCGCCGAAACCGACCGCGTCGAAGGTTATCGCGAACCGCACGCCACCGAGATCGCGCGGCTGGCCGAGAAACTGGGCCAACGGCTGGGGCTGCACGGCGTTGACCTGAGCGCGTTGAAATTTGCGGCGCTGGCGCACGATCTGGGCGAACGTTCGATGAAGCGCGATTACCTGCTGCGGCCCGGTAGTTTGACCTGGGAAGAGCAACTCGATTTGTGGCGGCACCCGATCATCGGCGAACAGGCGGCGGCGGAATTGAAATTGCCGCGCCTGTCGCAGTTGCTCATTCGCTGGCATCACGAATGGTGGAACGGGCAAGGCTATCCCGACGGTTTGGCGGGCGCGGCGATTCCGCTGGGCGCGCGCATTTTGCGTTTGGTGGATACGTATTGCGCACTGCTCGCCCAGCGCCCGCAGCGCGGGCAACTGGAGCGCGCGACCGCCGAACAATACATCGCCGATCAGGCCGGCGTGGAAACCGATCCGCAACTGGTCAAAGAATTCCTTGCCCTGCTGGCCGAAGAGCGCCCTGTCGCCATGCCCTTTGAACCAGCAACCGATTTCACACCCGCCGCAGAAGAAGCTGGCGTGCCTGACTATTACACGACCGCGCCACCTGAAGCTGAGGAGACCGGCGAAGCTGCGGAAATGCCGACGCCGCCCAGCGTTTCGGTTTGGGATACAGCGCGGCAGGAAGCCGAACGCACCTCGCTCGGCTGGCAGGGGCTAACGGCGGCGGAAGCCAAGCAGCACTGGCCCGCCACGCAGGATTTCCCGACATTGATCGAAGAAGAACCGCAGGCCGCCGAGGCTGGCGAAAGCGAACCAGCGATTGAACAGGCAAGCCCCGCCGTTGAGATCATCCCGGCTGCATCCCTTGCTGAACCGTTGACGGAACTTGCAACCGTACCGATAGACCATGTTCCTGTTGCACCATCGAACGAATTGTTTGAAGAGCTTGTCCTGCCCGCTGCCGCGCCCGCGCCAGCCACAACGGAAATAACTATTGTCAGTTTGAGCGATGCGCCGGATTATTTCTGGCCCGTGGCGCAATGGTTGTATGACCAGTGGTGGGCGCTGCCGGGCAGCACGATCAACGTCGTCTCCGATCAGCTCAAAGAGCATCTGGCTGAGCAGCCGGTGCCTTCGACGCTGGTGGCGGTGGTGGGCGGCCAGCCTGTCGGCTCAATTTCGCTGCACGAATACGCCAGCGCCGAGCGGCCCGATTTGACGCCGTGTTTGGCCGCGCTTTACGTGCGGCCCGAATTGCGCCAGCACGGCGTAGCCTCGCGTTTGCTCGGTGCCGCCGAAGCGCGCCTGCGCAGATTGGGCGCGGAGCGGCTCTATTTCACCGTGCCGGAGCAGGCAGACTTTTTCGCCAAGCGTGGCTGGCAAGTATTGGAACCGGCCCTGGGCGCACAGACGCTGATCGTATTAGTCAAAGAATAAATTGGCCATGAATACAAACTTCGCAACAACCCCGAACCGGCGCTGGCTGGGTTTTGAATTGAGCGTGCTGCGGCGCTTGAAATTCGCTTCGATTGCAGTGCCGTTTGCGGGCCAGCCCGACTTGGAATGGTATTTGAAATTCTGGGGCAAACAGATTCTCGACAACGATCTGTGCCAATGGGCGTGGTGGGCCTCGCGCGCGCTGATCGAAAACCAGGGCGACAAACTCACCGAAGACGCCGTCGCCGTGGTGCTCGACAACGCCTATGTGCCGCGCCGCCGTTTGCACAACCCGGCGCTGGCGCAGACCTTGAGCGAAATGGACGCCGTCTGGTTCGACAACGTCTGGCAAAACATTCAAGCGCTCGACAACGAACATCAACGCGCATTGGCTTATGTGCACGCGCTGGCCGTGGCTGATTACGTGTTCAGCTTTACGCCCGCAACGGCTGAGTTGCGCCGCCCGCTCTCGCAGGTCTTTCTTTCGAGTTGGCGCAATCAACGCAAGCTGGTCAACAACGGCCAGAGCAATTACAGCATGAACCGCGACGCGCACGAATTCATTCGCGGCGCGCGCGTTGATTTGATGTTCGCGCGCTTCCCGCGTCCGCAAGGCCTCGCGGCGCTGCGCCACACGATTGCTGGTTGGCGCGAAACCTGGATACGCGGCGGGGAAGATGGTTGGCCCGATGGTTGGGATGCCTTGATCGAAACGCAACGCGGCAAGCTGGGCGATGAGGTCGCATCAAAAGATCATTACCTGCAATTGATCAGCCGCTTCCTGGCGAAAGCCAAGCACATTCCCAAATGGGCGCTAGCGCACGCCGAAGACGGTTTTGTCAGCGCCGCCGAACTCGGCGAAGTCGTCGGCCAATACCGCCGCCTCGAAGTCACCTATAACAAAGATTTTTCAGAAGCGCTGGGCGGGCTGAATTCATTCATCATTGTGGCTTGAACTGTGTCAGTAGCCCGACCGTGAGGGAGGGTGCGTTGTGGCTTGAACTGTGTCAGTAGCCCGACCGTGAGGGAGGGCGCGTC
>JAYUCP010000011.1:0-6698 GCA_043740245.1 Acidobacteriota bacterium
TCGCTCGCTGCTGACTTTGCTCAATCCGGAATTCACCAGCCTGCCGGACGAGCTGATGGGCCCGGCCAACGAAACTCACCGCCGCCGCCTGGCCGCGCATTTCATTCAGCGCAAGCGCGGCGACATCCTGCGCTACCTTGAAACCGACACGCCCTTTCCCGAACGTGAAGAGCGGGAGCAGGGCTATAAGCTGTCGAAGGAATACAAGCTGCTTTTCGAGCGCGTTCTGAACTATGCCCGCGAAATTGTCAGCGATGATCGCGGGAAAGATCATCGCCAGCGCGTGCGCTGGTGGTCGGTCTTGGCGCTGCTTCGCTCGCTGGCCTCAAGCCCTGCCGCCGCCGCTGCCACGCTGCGCACGCGCGCCGCCAGCGCCGATACCGAGACCATTGAAGAAGCAGATACGATTGGCCGCCGCACTGTGCTTGACCTGACGGACGATGAGTCCATTGAAAGCGCCGATCTGACGCACGGGAGTGATTTGGGCGATGATACCGATGAAGAGAAGAAGAACCATCGCCGTTTGCTGGACATGGCGTGCGAGGCCGAAGCCCTGATGGGCGCAAAGGATCAGAAGCTTCAGAACGTCATTAAGATTGTCAGCGAGTTGGTCAAAGAAGGTTTCCATCCGATTCTATTCTGCCGCTTTATCCCGACAGCGGAATACGTCGCCGAAGAGTTGCGCAAGAAGCTGCGCGGCGTCGAAGTTGTCGCCGTTACCGGCAAGCTGCCATCCGACGAACGCGAAGAGCGCGTTCACCAACTTGCGCAATCTGAACAGCGCGTCCTGGTCTGCACCGACTGTCTGAGCGAAGGCATCAACTTGCAGGATCACTTCGACGCCGTGATCCATTACGACTTGTCGTGGAATCCGACCCGCCACGAACAGCGCGAAGGCCGCGTGGATCGTTACGGACAGCAAAAGCCGCAAGTGCGCGTGCTGACCTATTACGGCTTGGACAATCAGATTGACGGCATTGTGCTGAACGTCCTGATCAGCAAGCACAAGAAGATTCGTAGTTCGCTCGGCATCTCCGTCCCTGTCCCGGTGAACACCGATCAGGTCATTGAAGCTATCTTTGAAGGGCTGCTGCTGCGCGGCAAGCAAGGCACGCCCGAAGAACAGATGGTGCTTTTCGAGGACTTTATGAAGCCAAAGAAGGAGCAGCTTTACGGTCAATGGGAAGCCGCCAAAGACCGCGAAGAGAAACTCTCCCAGACGATGTTCTCGCACAGGCCGATCAAGGTTGAAGACGTAGCCAGAGAATTGCAGGCCGTGCGCGCTGCCATTGGTTCCAGCACCCAGGTTGCCACCTTTACCAAAGAAGCCTTGCGCGCCTGCCAAGGCGTGGTGACTGAGCAAAACGGCGCGGTGCGTTTTGAGTTGGCCGAGACGCCGCGCGCCTTGAAAGAAGCCTTGCAAGCAGCGGGAAGGCTGAAAGGTGACCAGTTCGCGGCGCGCTTTGAATTACCGGTCAAAGAAGGCCAGCTTCATTTGAATCGCACGCATCCGATTGTCGAAGGGCTGGCAACTTATGTGATGGATACGGCGCTTGATCCGCTGGGAAAGACAATCGCGCATCGCTGCGGCGTCATTCGCACTGGTTTGATTTACCGGCGCACCACGTTGCTGCTGGTTCGTTTCCGCTACCACATCATTACCAAACGTGGCGAAACAGAACAGCCGTTGCTGGCCGAAGACTTACAGGTGCTGGCGTTCGCAGGCGCGCCGCAGAATGCCGAATGGCTGGATGGCGCAACTGCCGAAGCGCTGCTGGCCGCCGAACCGGAAGCTAATATCACGCCTGAACAACAAACAGATTTCATCGGCAAAGTGATTGATGGGTTCGACGCTTTGCGCCCGCACCTGAATCAAGTGGCAGAGCAGCGCGGCGCTGAGTTACTGGAAGCCCACCGGCGCGTGCGGATTGCCTCGCAAGTGAAAGGCGTCAGTCATCGCGTCGAAGCGCAACTGCCGCCGGATGTGCTGGGGATTTATGTTTATCTGCCGAAGGGATAAATCTGCTTACCAGGTGCGCTGGATTCCATAGCTGTCGAATTTGTCATCTATGCTAATAACCGGCGTTTGCTCGACAATGGATTGCGCGATTATCAATCGGTCGAATGGGTCGCGGTGGTGCTGTGGCAACCGGGCGACAGCCGCGAAGTGAATGATTGAAGCTTCCACTACAGTTACGCTGAGAAGCGTGAGGTGCTGTGGAATGAACGTTTCATAAGCAGACGCAAGGCGCAATTTGCCCAGGCCAAATTTGATGGCAATTTCCCAAAGACTGGCGGTGCTGATAAGTAATTCGTTTTGTAGATTTTCAATCTCTTGCCGTGCGGTCGCGCTGAGCTTCGCCGGATCTGAGATTGCCCATAAAAAGGCGTGTGTGTCGAGCAGGTATTTCATCACTCAGGATATGCTGAAAGAGAATCTTTAGACGAGGTTGTCACTGAAGTCTTCATACGAGTCATTGAAATCGGGTGACATCCACACTTGACCTTGTGCCGTTCCAAGCGTGCGTTTCTGGTCCGGTTCCACAATCCGCGTTAGCCGGAGCACTGGATGGTTGTTTTCCGTGAAGACAATCTCTTCACCTTTTAAGGCTTCACTCAAGACATCAGTCAGGTTCAGCCGCGCTTGGCTCAGTTCGATTTGATGCATAGTCGTTTCTCCGATCTGGTAAAAGCTAACGAGCCGGCATTATAGCTATAGATATGCAACTTCGTCATCGCAATCATTTCACCACCATCCGCACCGAAGGTTCGATTCTACCCGCCGACCTGTTACAGCGAATAAATGACCGCGACTCGCATCTGAAAGGGCTGACGCCGGACGATTATCACCTGGCCGGTGGGTTGAAACTCAACGAGGCGATCAATCAATCGTGGAACCGGCTGCTGGGCGCGTGGGCGGTCTTCCAGAACGCGCTCAATGCTCTGCCCGCGCACGATTCCGGCACCACGCTGACGCGCGAAAAATGGCTGCTGGCGTTGTTTCAGGAGCTTGGTTACGGGCGGCTGCCAGTCGCGCGCGGCTTGGAAGTCGAAGGCAAGAGCTATCCGGTTTCGCACATGTGGCAGCAAACGGCGATTCATCTGGTCAGCGCAAAAGTTGACCTCGACACGCGCACGGCGGGCGTTGCAGGTGCCTCGCGCATTTCGCCGCATGGATTAGTCCAGGAACTGCTCAATCGTTCTGAAGCGCATTTGTGGGGATTTGTCTCGAACGGGCTGCGGCTGCGCATCCTGCGCGACAACGTCAGCCTGACGCGGCAGGCGTATGTCGAATTCGATCTGGAAGCGATGATGACGGGCGAATTGTATCCGGACTTCGCGCTGCTCTGGCTGCTGTGCCACGAATCGCGCGTGAATGCGGAAAAGCCGTCGGAATGCTGGCTTGAAAGTTGGTCGAAGGCGGCGCAGGAACAAGGCACGCGCGCGCTGGAACAATTACGTAAAGGCGTCGAGGAGGCGATCAAAGCGCTCGGTCGCGGCTTCCTGATCCATCCGGCCAATCAGACTTTGCTCGGTAAACTGCGCGCGGGCACGCTCGACAAACAGGATTATTACCGCCAACTTCTGCGGCTGGTTTACCGGCTGCTGTTTCTGTTCGTCGCCGAAGACCGCGAATTGCTTGCCGCGCCCGAAGCCGACGAAAAGGCACGCCAGCGATACACGCGGTTCTATTCCGTCTCGCGGCTGCGGCGGCTGGCCGAACGGCGGCTGGGCACGCGCCACAGCGATCTTTACCACGGGCTGCGGCTGGTGATGCAGAAGCTGGGCAACGGGGGTTGCAGTGAACTTGGTCTGCCCGCGCTCGGCAGCTTTCTCTTTTCCAACGAAGCCATTGCCGACCTCACCTCCGATGCTGAATGCTGCGAGATTGCGAACAGCGAGTTGCTCGAAGCAATTCGCGCGCTGGCTTTCATCACCGACGGGCATGGGCGGCGCACGGTGGATTACCGGAACCTGCGCTCCGAAGAGTTGGGCAGCGTGTACGAAGCCCTGCTCGAACTTCATCCGGTAATTAACGCCGAAGCGCGCCAGTTCCATCTGGATTCGGCCAGCGGCAACGAACGCAAAACCACAGGCAGCTATTACACGCCCGACAGTCTGGTGCAGTGCCTGCTGGATTCCGCGCTCGATCCCGTCGCTGCCGAAGCGCGCAAACAGCCCGACGCGGAAGCCGCGCTGTTGCGGCTGAAAGTTGTTGATCCGGCCTGCGGCAGCGGACACTTTCTGATTGCTGCTGCGCATCGGCTGTCAAAACATCTGGCTTCGGTGCGCACCGGCGACGACGAACCTGCACCCGAAGCCGTCCGCCGTGCATTGCGCGACGTGATCGGCCATTGCATTTACGGCGTGGACATCAATCCGATGGCCGTCGAATTGTGCAAGGTCTCGTTGTGGATGGAGGCGTTGGAACCCGGCAAGCCGCTCACCTTTCTGGAACACCGCATTCAATGCGGTAACGCGCTGATCGGCGCAACGCCCGCGCTGCTGAAAAACGGCATTCCCGACGAAGCCTTCAAACCCATCGAAGGCGACGACCGCGAGTATTGCGCCGAATACCGCAAACAGAACAAGAAAGAGCGCCTGGGATTTCAACGCCTGCCGTTCGATGCTGAGGTCAAACTTGGCAATCTGGCCGCCAGCATCGTCGAACTCGATGCGATTGATGACGGCGACATTGCCGGGGTGCGCGCCAAACAACAACGCTACGAAGCGCTGGTCAAATCCAGCGGCTATCTCTACGGTCAATTTCTGGCCGATGCCTGGTGCGCGGCCTTCGTCTGGAAAAAGACGCGCGAGTTTCCCTACCCGATCACCGAAGCCATCTTCCGCGAAATCGAGAGCAAACCCTTTCGGCACGGCAACCTGCACGGCGGGGAATGGTTACAACGCGAAGTTCAGCGACTGGCCGCGCAGTACCAATTCTTCCACTGGCATCTGGTCTTTCCGGACGTATTCCGCCTGCCAGTCAGTGAACAGGAGCCAGAGAATGAGCTGGCGGGATGGAATGGTGGGTTTGATGTGGTGTTGGGCAATCCACCTTGGGAGCGCATCAGGCTGTTAGATAAAGAATGGTTCGCCCAGCGGCGACCTGAGATTGTCAATGCGCCCAATGCAGCGGCACGCCAGCGAATGATTCGTGAACTGACTGATACTGACCCAGCCTTATTCGCTGCGTTTCTTGATGATCGCCGCCAGGCCGAAGGTGAAAGCCATTTTGTGCGAAGCAGTGGACGTTATCCGCTTTGCGGGCGCGGCGATATAAACACGTATGCGATCTTTGCTGAGACGAATCGAACGATTGGTAATAAGGCAGGACGCATCGGCTGTATCGTGCCTTCCGGTGTGGCAACCGACGACACAACGAAATTTTTCTTCCAGAATTTGATGGAATCCTCATCACTAGCAAGCCTCTACGACTTCGAGAATCGTGAAGGGCTCTTTCCAGAAGTGCATCGCAGTTACAAATTCTGCCTGCTCACACTTACGGGCAGAGTCAAACCGGCTTTGCAGGGTGCGGCGTTCGTCTTCTTCGCACATTCAGTGGAAGACCTGTGCAAGGCTGAACGCCGCTTCTCACTATCTGCTGAGGAGATTGCACTGCTCAATCCGAACACGCGCACCTGTCCGACATTTCGTAGCCAGCGAGACGCAGAGATCACAAAATACATTTACAGCCGCAACCCCATCTTGCTATCAGAGAACAGTTGTCCACCGAGTCCTTGGAGCGTTTACCTTGCTAGGATGTATCACATGACTGACGATGCCCACCTCTTTCGGACAGGGCGACAGCTTGAAGAGTGTGGTTATCTCAAAGATAGATTGAACTATGCGTTGAATGGATCGGAGTATGTTCGACTATATGAAGGTCGTTTAGGTCATCAATTCAATCATAGATTTGCGAGTGAGCCTGAAGGGAACCTTTGCGAAACGCCATTGGCGGATTTAGCTAATCCCGCATTCACGATTGAGCCACACTATTACGTTCCTGCGGCTGAAACCGATCGCCTCCTCAATCAGCGCACAGCTACATGTCGAACAACCCTTCTTGGTTATCGTCGGGTTTCAAGAAATACTGATGAAAGAACCTCAATTGCCTGCTTACTGCCTTGGGGAGCAGCTTCATACGGATGGACTCTGAGTTATGGCCCAAATGCTCAAGATTTATGCTTGCTTTGTGGGATATACAATTCATTTGCTTTTGACTACTTGCTACGCAATTCACTGAGTCAACCAAGTATTCCGCATGGGACATACCAACAAATTACAGCTCCTCACCCAGATAAGATTCGTGGGGCACTCAGAAGCTGGTTGTTTGCTGCCGTGTTGGAACTGACCTATACCGCCTACGACCTGCAAGGCTTTGCCGCCGACTGCGGCTACACGGGCGAGCCATTCCGCTGGGACGACGCTCGCCGCTTCCTGCTGCGCGCAGAACTAGATGCGGCCTACTTTCACCTCTACGGCATTGGGCGCGAAGACGTGGATTACATCCTCGACACCTTCCCCATCGTCCGGCGCAAGGACGAAAAAGAGCACGGCGAATACCGCACGAAGCGCGTGATCCTGGAAATCTACGATGCGATGCAGCAGGCCATCACGTCGGGGCAGCCCTATCAAACGCGGCTCGACCCGCCGCCCGCGCACGGCTGGACGCCGCCATCAGTAAAGGATGAAGG
>JAYUCP010000012.1:0-40258 GCA_043740245.1 Acidobacteriota bacterium
TCTCACAAGCCATGACCGATCTGGTGATTGACCTGTCGGGCTATTTCACCCCGCTGCCCGCCAACCAGCCGCCGCTCGCCAACGCGGGCGCGGATCAAACCGTTGCACCAGCCGCGACAGCGCAGTTACCGGGACAGGTGACAGATGATGGCCTGCCAATTGGCAGCAGCTTGACGGCCAATTGGAGCAAGCTGAGCGGCCCCGGCACGGTGACCTTTGGCAACGCCAACCAAGCCGCGACGACGGCCACCTTCAGCGCAACGGGCGTTTACTTGCTGCGGCTGACGGCCAACGATGGCGCGCTCGCGGCCAGCGATGATGTGCAAATCACCGTCAACGGCCCACTGACCGTCAATGCCGGCGCCGATCAAGTCATCACACTGCCCATTACGGCGATGATGCTGGGCACAGTGACGGGCGGCGCGGGCACGGTGACGATCAATTGGACGAAGCAGAGCGGGCCGGGCAGCGTCCTTTTCAGCAACGCCAGCGCGACGGCAAGCGAGGCGATCTTTGCGTTGAATGGGGTGTATGTGTTGCGCCTGAGCGCGACCGATGCGAACGGCACGGTGACGGACGATGTGCAAGTGACGGTCAACGCCGATCCGACGCCGCCGCCCACGCTGACCGCGCCGCCGCTGGATATGACCGTCGCCACGACGCTGGGCGATGCGACCGAATTTCTTTACACCGGCCCGAATCCGGTGCAGACGGGTGTCGCGCCGGGCACGATCAACAAAGTGCGCGCGGCGGTCTTGAAAGGCCGCGTGCTCGACAAAAACAACCAGCCGCTGCCGCTGGTCAAAGTCACGGTGCTCAATCATCCCGAATTCGGCCAGACGTTGAGCCGCGCCGATGGCCGGTTTGATCTGGCCGTGAATGGCGGCGGTGTGTTGACGGTGCAATACGAAAAGCTGGGCTTCCAGACCTTGCAGCGCACCGACAATGTGCTGTGGCAGGATTACTGCGGCATCCCCGATGTAGTGCTGATGGGTTACGACGCCAACGTCACGCTGATTAACCTGCTGGCCGCCGCGCCGATTCAAGTGGCGCAGAGCAGCATAAACACCGACAGTTCGGGCACGCGCCACACGGCGCTGCTCTTCAAACAAGGCACCACGGCGACGCTGAAATTGCCGGGCGGCGCAATGGTCGGTTTGGATAAGGTGCACGTGCGCGCAACCGAATTCACCACCGGCGCGAACGGCGTCAACGCGATGCCGGGCGCTTTGCCCGCCAATAGCGCCTATACCTACGCGGTGGATTACAGCCTGGATGAAGCGGTCGCGGCGGGTGCGACGGAAACGACCTTCAGTCAGCCGGTCATTCAATACAACGAAAACTTTTTGCACTTCGAGGTTGGCGCAGACATTCCATCCGGCGCGTATGACCGCACGACGGGCCAGTGGGTCGCGTCGGCCAGCGGGCGCGTCGTCAAAATCCTGAGCATCACCAGCGGCACGGCGAATCTGGATGTGAATGGCAATGGCGTGCCCGCGACCGATCCGGAATACGCGGCGCTCGGCATCAGCACGGCGGAACGCCAAACAGTGGCGACGCTCTATGCCGTCAATCAGAGCCTGTGGCGCGTGCCGATCGTTCACTTTTCGCCGTGGGATTCCAATTGGCCGTATGGGCCGCCGGGCGACGCGCAACCGCCCGATAGTCCGCCGCCGCAATGCGACACCTGAGTGGACGACGATTGTGAAGGCGCAGGATGCGTCATCGGCTACGGCAATCAAACTCTTGGCGAATCACTCAATCTCACCGGCACGCCATTCAAGCTGCGCTACAGCAGCGAACGCAAGACGGGGCGCGGGGCGGCGCGTTCGCTGACCCTCAGCTTAAGCGGCGCGACTATTCCCGCTTCGGTCAAACGCATTGAACTGACAGTCGCGGTCGCGGGCCGCACGTTCACGCAAAGCTTCGCGGCGCAGACGAATCAAAGTACGACTTTCACCTGGGATGGGCTGGATGCGTATGGCCGCGCGGTGCAGGGCAAACAGATGGCGGCGCTCAACATCGGCTACGTCTATGACGGCAGCTATCAAAAGTCGGAGCGCTTCGGTTACAACGGCAACGGCATCCCGATCACGGGCGACCAGACGCGGCGCGAGATCACCTTGTCGCAAAAATATCAGCGTGAGATCGGCGCGTTTGACGATCGCGCGTTGGGGCTGGGCGGCTGGGCGCTGGACGTGCATCACTTTTACGACCCGACCGACCGCATCCTTTACGAAGGCAACGGCGCGCGGCGCAGCGTGCAATCCATCAACGCCCTCATCACCACCGTCGCCGGCAACGGCGCGTTGGGCTACAACGGCGACAACATTCCGGCGACGAATGCGGCGATGAGTTTCCCGCAAGGCGTGGCGGTGTCGCCGCAGGGCGAGCTTTACATCGGCGACACAGGCAACAACCGCGTGCGCAAGGTCGGCTTGAACGGTGTGATTACCACGTTCGCGGGCAACGGCGCGGATTGCAGCCCATTCACTGGCCCGTGCGGCGACGGCGGACAGGCAGTGAACGCGCAGTTGAGTTCGCCGGTCTGCGTGACCTTTGGCCCCGACGGCAGTTTGTACATCGTTGATCCGGAGGCGCAGCGCATCCGCAAAGTCGCGCCCAACGGCATCATCACGACGGTGGCGGGCAACGGGCAGCAGTGTTTCAACGGGGCTGATCCCTGCGGCGACGGCGGCCCGGCAACACAGGCGCAACTGAACAACCCGCAGTATGTGGCTGTCGCGCCGGATGGAACGCTTTACATTTCCGACACTACCAGCGGGCGTGTGCGGCGTGTCGGCACCGACGGCATCATCTCGACGCTGGCGGGCGTGGGCATCAATCCGGCGCGGCCCACACAGCCCACCGGTGGTTGCATTGACAATGTGCCCGCGACACAAGCTTGCCTCATTGCGCCTTTTGGTATTGCCGCGCTGCCTAATGGTTCGGTCGTCTTCACTGATGTCGTCACGCATCGGATTTATCGCGTTGGCGCGGATGGCATCCTTCACCTCATCGCAGGCACGGGCGTGTGCGGCACGAGCGGTGACGGTGGCCCGGCCAAGCTGGCGCAATTGTGCAGCCCTGAAGGGCTGGTGGCGGGGCCGGACAACAGCCTCATCTTTTGCGATTGGACTTCGGGGCGCGTGCGGCAAATTGATCAGAACGGCATCATCAACACCATTGCCGGAACGGGCGTGCTCGGTTTCAGCGGCGATGGCGGCGGCGCGCGCGCGGCGCAGTTGCGCCAATCCATCGGCGTCACGACGGGACCGGACGGCAGCGTTTATGTCGCCGACGCCAACAATCATCGTATCCGCAAAGTCTTCCCGCCGCTGCCCGGCTTTACTGGCAGCGACATTGCCGTGCCCGCGCAAGACGGTAGCGAGTTATTCAAATTCAACAGCGTGGGCCGTCACCTGCAAACCGTCAACACGCTGACTGGCGCGGTGAAATACACGTTCGGCTATGACGGCGCGGGGCGTTTGATTACCGTGACTGACGGCGACAACAACGTCACGACGATACAACGTAACGGCAGCGGCGCGCCGACGGGCATTCTCAGCCCGTACAATCAACTGACGACGTTCACGCTCGATGCGAATGGCTTCTTTGCAACGGTCACCAATCCGAACAACGAGCAGTATCAATTCACCTACACCAGCGGCGGCTTGCTCACGCTCAAACGCGATCCGCGCAACAGTCAGACGGCCTTTACCTACGACGCGCAGGGCCGCTTGACGCGCGACGATGACGCGGCGACGGGCTTCCAGACGCTGGCGCGCACGGCGCTGGGCGAGGATTTCACCGTCACGCACAATACGACGCTCAATCACACGACGACGTTCCAGACGCAACGGCTCGCCAACGGCGACCGGCGAACGACGACCACGCTGCCGAGCGGCTTGCAAAGCATCCGGCTCGAACATCCGGACGGCACGAGCACGCTCACCACGCCCGATGGCGTCGTCAAAAATCGCGCGCTGAAGCCCGACCCGCGCTGGGGCATGCAAGCGCCGGTGGCGGGCACGACTTCGACGCTGACGCCCGGCGGACGGAATTACGCAACCAGCTTCAGCCGCGCCGTCTCGCTCTCGAATCCGAGCAATCCGCTGAGTCTGCTCACGCAAAACGACACGCTCAGCATCAACGGGCGCAACTACACCAGCAATTACACGGCGGCGACGCGCACCTTTGTCGAAACGACGCCCGCCGGAAGGCAAAGCACGCTGGTGGTGGACACGCAGGAACGCCCGACCCAGCGGCAATTCGCCAATCTGGAGCCGGTCAGTTACGGCTACGATGCGCGCGGGCGGTTGAGCACGGCGACCTTTAGCAGCGCGGCCAATGCGCGGACGTTCGGTTACAGCTACAACGCGAGCGGCTTCCTGGCTTCGGTGACTGATCCGCTCAATCGCGTGACGGGCTTCAGCTATGACAACGCCGGGCGCGTGACCCAGCAAACTTTGCCGGATGCGCGCGTCATCGGCTTTGGTTACGACGCCAACGGCAATCTGACTGCGCAGACGCCGCCGGGCCGTCCGGCGCACAGCTTCACTTACAACGCGGTCAATTTGCTCACGAGTTATACGCCGCCGGCAGTGCCGGGCACGGGGCCGACGCAATACGCTTACAACCTAGACAAGCAAATCACCACGATCACGCGGCCCGATGCGCTGACGCTCAATTACGCTTACGACGCGGCGGGGCGGCGGCAAACGTTGACTGTGCCCAATGGCGCGTACAGTTACGGCTATCACGCCACCACCGGCAAGTTGAGCAGCATCGGCGCGCCCGGCGGCGGCACGCTCAGTTATGCCTACGACGGTTCGCTGCTCACGGGCGTGACCTGGGCGGGCGCGGTGGCGGGCAGTTTGAGCAACGTCTACGACAACAATTTCCGCATCACCTCGCAAAGCGTGAATGGCGCGAACACCGTCACGTTCACGCGCGACAACGATGGGCTGCTGACGGGCGCGGGCAGCTTGACGATCACGCGCAATGCGCAGAACGGGCTGGTTACCGGCGCTGGCTTAAGCAATGTGACCGACACGCGCGGCTACAACACGTTTGGCGAATTGACCGGTTACAACGCGGCGTTCAACGCGACGCCGCTTTACGCGACAACTTATACGCGCGACAAGCTGGGCCGCGTCACGCAGAAAGTCGAGACCATCGGCGGCGCGCCCGGCACTTACGATTACACCTATGACACGGCGGGCCGCTTGAGCACCGTCAAACTCAACACCGTTACGATTGCGACCTACACCTACGACAGCAATGGCAATCGCGCGAGTCTGACCACGGCGAGCGGCACGCTGAACGGCACTTATGACGCACAGGATCGCATGACGGCGTATGGCGGCGCGACCTACGCATACACCGCCAACGGCGAATTGCAGAGCAAGACCGTGGGCGCGCAAACGACCAGCTACGGCTACGACGTGCTGGGCAATTTGCGCAACGTCACGCTGCCGGGCGGCACGCAACTCGAATATCTGATTGACGGACAGAACCGCCGCATCGGCAAGCGGGTGAATGGCACGCTGATGCAAGGCTGGCTGTATCAAAGCCAGTTGCAGCCGGTGGCCGAACTCGATGGCGGCAACAACATCGTCAGCCGCTTCGTGTATGGCACGCGCGGCAGCACGCCGGATTACATGGTCAAAGGCGGCGTGACCTATCGCCTGCTCACCGACCATCTGGGCAGTGTGCGGCTGGTGGTCAACACAGCAACGGGCGCGGTGGCGCAGCGGTTGGATTACGACGAATTCGGCGTGGTGACAATGGATACCGCGCCGGGCTTCCAACCGTTCGGGTTCGCGGGCGGCCTGTATGATTCGCAAACGAAGCTGGTGCGCTTTGGCGCGCGCGATTACGACGCTGAAACGGGTCGCTGGACGGCCAAAGACCCGGCGCTGTTTGCGGGCGGGCAGGTCAATCTTTACGTCTATGCGCAAAACAATCCGCTGAACATGACCGACCCGAATGGTCAGTACGTTGTGACTGATACGTTGGAACGGAATCAAGAGGTGCTCTTCGATGTCTTCAATCCCAGAGAAGGGCTGCGCCAACGGCGCGTCAAGATCACGACGGTTTATCTGGATAGTGAATATGACGAATGCGACAACCTGATTCGCCAGACTAAACGCACCGTTGAGGAATTGGTAGACCAATTTTACGACCCGCGCACCGGCAAGGTGGATCACACAGTTCCGCAAGGTGATCCGAAGGTCAAGACCGAAGACATCCCGGTGCCGCCGCCGCAGCAACCGCCGCAAAACCCGGATGAGAATAGTCCACCGAGCAATGCGCCGCAGCAGCCGCAGCCGAATCCCAATAGCCCGCCCGAAGGTGACAGCGGGTTTTAGCACCCCTGTCACCAACTCAGCGCGTGTGCGCTGGCGTCATTAAACTTGAAGCCTGTGCATAATTCCCGGGAGCGCAGGCTGACACGCTACGGAGCCTGCCGCGCTATTCGCCACCGGCTTTCAATTCGAGCGCCAATAGCATTTTGCGGTCGCGCACATACAGCGTCGTCCCGGCGAGCGCCGGCACCGTCCACGAGTTGCCCGTCATCAAGGCAGCCTTCGCCTGTACTTTCAAGCCATCCGGCGCGGGCGTCGCCAAGGCCAAATTGCCGTCTTCATCGAGCAGGATGAAACGTCCCTCGGCCAGCAAAAACGTCGCGCGCGGCAGACTGCGGTCACGCCAGGCGATCTTGCCCGTCTTGATGTTGATGGCCGTGAACGGCGCGGGGCCGAAATCGCCGCTCGAGCCATAGACCAAATCGCCGACGCGAATGCACGTCCCGAAATGCACGCGCATCAGCCGGTGAAACCAGAGTTCCTCGACATTGGTCTTGCCGCCCGTGCGTGTCAGCTTCAGCACGCGGCTGCCGCCGTTGTAGCCCGACGAAACAAACAGCAGATTGTCGTCGCCCCACACGGGCGTCATCGTGTTCAAGCCGAACTCGGTCTCGTGCGGCTGCTGCCACAACAGCGCACCGTCGTTCGGATCAACGCCCACGATGTCGCCGTAAAGATAGGCGACCAATTGCTCCTGCCCAGCCACGTTGATCAGAATCGGCGACGAGGTTGAATTCTTGAAATCGTGTTTTTGCCACACTACCGCGCCGTCTTTTTGATTGAACGCCATCAACGCGTGCCCTGCCCCGCCGACCATCACGATCACCGTGTTTTTATAGGCCAGCGGGCTGCACGAATAACCGTTCGGGCGCACCGTGCCATTGAATTCTTTGAACAGGTCGTGCGACCAGACAGGCTTGCCCGTCTGCTTGTTCAGGCAATGCAGCTTGCCCGTCGCACCGGTGGTGAAAACATACTCGCCCACAATCAGCGGCGTCGCGTGCGGCCCTGGCCCGTTCGACATATCCTGCTCTTTCCAAAACGGCGCGTCGTAGCCGTATTCCCAAATCGTTTTGCCAGTGGCCGCGTCGAGCGCGCTGACGACCTCCTGCTCGCCCTTGCGATACATCGTGAAGAGCCGCCCGCCCGCGACCGCAATGGACGAATAGCCGTCGCCGAGCGCGCGGCTCCACAGCTTGCGCGGCCCGCTTGCAGGCCAGCTTGTCGCCAGGCCCGTCGCCGTAGATTTGAAGTTGCGTTGCGGCCCGCCCCATTGCGCCCAATCAGCAGACGTTTGTGCTGCCGCACTGAGGCCAAGCCAGCTCAGTAAAAGTAGCGTTGTCAGGGTGCGCTTCATTGTTTCACCCGCGGTTTCTCAAACAGCTTCGGATCAACCGCGCCGTTGAGGATGATCGTTTCGATCATTGACGACTGATCTTTCCACGGCTGGCCGTCGAAGGTCGCCGTGACTTTGAATGGCAGCGTCACTCCCTCCGCCGTGCGAAAGTCGGAAAAGGTCTGCACGAATTCGCCGAAGGTTCCCTGCGGCCCGCGCCGCCGGTACGACAAACTCAGCAAGCGGCCCGTCATCGCATCAATGCCGAGCGTGGCGGGCGTGCCTGCCAATTCAACCGTCACCTGTTCGACCGTTGTTTCGCCAACTTTACCCGCGCCGCTGTAAGCCGCTTTCAATCCGGCGCGCGCGCGCAAAAGCGCGAGCGGCTTGCGTTGCAGTTGTTGTTCTTCCACGACGCGTTGCGACGCGTCCAGCGGCAAGACTTTGCCGCTGCGGCTGATGGCGAACGGCTCACCAGCAAGCACAGTCGTGATGTGCATCATCGTTGAGGTGTCGTTGAAATCCGGCATCACGACTTCCAGCCGCGCGCGGTCAGGGAACGCCAGCAGCAAATCATTTTTGACTTCGACTTCGCCCATCCGCCCGCGCGTTTGCGTTGACGTGTTCTTCTCGTGATAGCTGACGAGGCCGTCAAGTTTGGCCGCGCCACCCATCGCGGCCACAGCCTTCTCGATCAACGCCTGCCCTTTCTTCAAAGCTTCGGGCGTAGCGGCGGAAGGTACTTTCTCCGGCGGCAAATACTTTTCCGGCGCGGCGACAAAGGCCGTCTTGCACTGCTCGGAACCGAAGATGTAAATGCGGCCCTGATGCACCGCGTAAAGATCAGCAATGCCGCGCGTAGGTGCGCCCATCCGCGCGCACGCGCCGCCCAGTTGAATCTCATAGCGCGCCGGGTCTTTCTCAAACGCGGCCTTGTTCGCTTCGTTGGCGAACATATAGCGGAACTGGCCGCGCGTGACGGTGATTTTCAACTCACCTTGCGCCTCTTTGCCTTGCGCGAGCATGACCGGGTCAAGACCTTCGAGCGCGTCCACGGCTGGTGTTTGCGCCAGCGCCGCCGCTGCCAAACTGGCCGTTAGCACGATGCTCAACCAAAACATTTTGCTCTTCATGAATTCTCCTTGTTTGTGCACGACTCGTGCGCCTGAAATACGCTTGCATCTTTTGTTTCACTGTCTCGCGGTGGCTTACCGCGTTTCCTGCGTGCGCTGATAGTTCGGATTCAGCGTGCCCTTTTCTTTGGCGATAGCAATGACAGTCGGATAAAACTGGGCAAAGGTGTTTTCGACCGCTGCGTTGGTGGCGTGGCAGCTAAAACACCCGCCCTCTTTCGGGATGGCTTTGGCGGATGTAGCCGTTGTTCCCAACCCAAAATAGGCCCATTTTTCAGGGAAACGGCGTTCGTCTTTGACCGCCGCCTCCATCGTAATCAGATCACCCTGGTATTGCCCGCCGTGCGCGAAAGTGCCCTTGTCCAGCAAGCGGCGAAGCTCCAAAACGAACATCGTCTTGTCAGGCCACTTGCCCGTCTTCACAAATTCCTTGTACGCCGGGGGATTGACGTAGACATTCTCAAATGACGGATTAGCCGGTGCACTCGGCCCATATTGCAATCCGACGCTGCTGCTCAAATACACCCAATTGCGATAGTTCGCCGGACGTATCAATTGATTATCCTTGGTGTACTGAGGGGTGTACTGAGGGGTGTACTGAGGCCCGTCTGCCATTGCCTCTCCCGCAGCAGTCCTCGCTACGCTACCCAGGTTTAGGATGAGGGCTACAACGACCACTATCGTGGACAAGATCAGCTTGGTTTTCATGCGATTCTCCTTCTTTGTTTATTCACTTCGTAAAGCGAGCAGCGGATTGATGCCCGTCACGCGCCGCGCCGGCAACAAACACGCCGCCGCCGCCGCCGTCGCCAGTACCAGTGCCACCAGCAAGTAAGTCAGTGGATCGGTCGGCTCCACCGCGAATAGCAACGAGTTCAGCCTGTGCCATCGCCAGCGGCACGCCGGGTTTCAGCCGTCCAAACATGCTCATCATCCGCGCGTTGCGATTGGCTTTGAAGCGTTCCGACGAACGCGTGGGACAGGCCGAGGTCGGCATGTAAACGTCGTTCTCGTTCGGATATTGCGGCACCGGCGGCAGCACGCCAATGACGGTGTGCGGGCGGTCGTTCATGCGGAAGCGTTTGCCGACGATGTTGGGATCGCCGTGTTGGCTGCGCTGCCAGTATTTGTAGCTCAGCACCAACACTGCGTCCGCGCCCGGCGCTTCGTCTTCGGGCAGGAAGGCGCGGCCCAACAGCGGCCGCACGCCCATCACGTCAAAGAAATTCGCTGAGACCACGCCGGTCTGAATCAATTCCGGCTCCGCCCCGCCCAGCAGCGTGAAGGTCATCGAGTGATGTTCGACGAGCCCAGCCAGCGCCTGATTGCGCGCGCGGTAATCGTCAATCTCCTTGACCGAAAAGCCGAGGTTGTTGACGCCCGCCAGCGACGCCTGTTGCCGCAACACGACCAACTCGTTCCCGTCGCGATAAGGCAACGGGCGCAGCAGCACGCCGTAGACCACGCTGAAAATCGCCGTGTTCGCGCCGATGCCCAACGCCAGCGTCAGCACCGCCAGGCAGGTGAAGCCCGGCTGCTTGCGCAACATACGCGCGCCATAACGCACGTCCTGCCAGAAGGTCTCCCAACGGCGCGGACGCTGCACATCGCGGCACTCTTCCTTGAAGCGTTCGACGCCGCCGAAGCTGAGCCGCGCCGCACGCCGCGCTTCGGTGGGCGTCATGCCGCGCCGCATGTTTTCTTCGGTTTCGCGCTCCAGATGAAAGCGCATCTCGCGCTCCATCTCCCGCTCCAGGCGGTCGCTGAACAGGAGCGCGCCCAGCTTGCGATAAAGCCCTCTCAACATTGTGCTGCCCTCCCGTTGGTCAACTGCTCTGCAATACCAACTCGACCGCCGCCGACATGCGTTCCCAATTGGCCGTCTCTTCAGCCAGTTGCTTGCGCCCGGCGCGCGTCAGTTTGTAATACTTCGCCTGCCGGTTGTTGTCGGAAACGTCCCAACCGGACGCGATCCAGCCGCGCTCTTCCAACCGGTAAAGTGCCGGATAAAGCGAGCCTTGATTGATATTGAGCACGCCCTGCGAAGTCTGCTGGATGCGCTGCGCGATGCCCCAGCCGTGCTGTTCGCCCAACGCCAGCGTCTTCAGAACCAGCAGGTCGAGCGTGCCCTGCAAGAGATCGGATTTCGTCTTAGCCATGCCTTCCTCCCTAGATTGTCTACAAAAGCAAAGGCAGTCTAATCGCTTCCTGTAGATTGTCAACAAGAGAAGCGGGGAAAAGAGGGCCGCGTGGCTGCGGGCGAGGTGTGAACAAATCCGGCTTTCCAATTTCATGGCAATTGATATGCCGAATCTGAAAGTGTGCAAGGCGCGCTAGGCCTGAACGGTACCGCGTCGGTGATAAAATGGACACGCACTCGCGACGGTGTTAACGCCAGTTCCGCTGCGCGGATTCGAAGTGAACCGCTCTGACTGAATGTGTGGTTTGACAACTAGGCAATACAGCCCGGAGCGGCGTGGCAAGCCGGGTTCGAGCGCGGCGATGACACGGGCGAGTTCGGGTTTGGGCGCGGGCGTTTGCGCCAGGGCGCTCGTTGAAACGATGAAGCACGCGGCGAGTGCGGCCAGACTTTTCCCGCGATTGAGCATTGCTCCTCCTGATGATGTGGAATTGCGGAACGGGAGTCTAAAACAAACGGCGCAACATTGGTACAACCCACCGCGCAAAACACAATTGACGCATGCGCAGGGCTTTCCTAGACTGCGCCGCATTCCTTTGCCCTGAGTCACGGTAAAACGTAAAGGTGAAACACGTGTCATTCGATGCTCTGACAGGCTGGCGAAAAGTTACGGGTTACCCAACGTGTGGGTGGCTGGTCATATGGTGTTTAGCGTCGGTGGCGCGGGCGCAATCCCGCTTCGATCATTGGACGGCGGACAACGGGCTGCCGCAAAACGCGGTGCGCGACATGGCGCAACGAATCATCCTGCTGCTCGGGCTGAGTTGCCTGTTGCCGGACGGCGTCGCGGGGCAGACGCTCAGCACGCACAAGGCGCTGGGCCGCTATCAGCAACTCGTCTGGCAGGATCAGCACGGCCTGCCGCAAAACGGCGTCCTGGCTATTTTGCGGGCGCGCGACGGCTATTTGTGGCTGGGCACGATCGAGGGCGCGGCGCGCTTTGACGGCGTGCGGTTCGTGGTTTTTGACAACAACAATACCCCTGAGATCAAAAACAATCAGATTCTCTCGCTGGCCGAAGACCGCGCGGGAAGCCTCTGGCTGGGCTCCGTGGGCGGCGGGCTGACGCGGCACACTGACGGGCGCTTCCGGCTGTACACGACGCGCGACGGTCTTTCGAGCGACATCGTGCGCTGCTTGCTGGCCGACCGCGCCGGGAACCTTTGGATCGGCACACGCGGCGGCGGACTGAATCTGTTCCGCGACGAACGCTTCACGGCGTACACCTCGAAGGACGGACTGCCCGGCGATCAAATCACGACCCTGGCGGAAGACGCGCATGGTGTTCTCTGGATCGGCACGACCAAGGGTCTGGCCCGCTTCGAGCAAGGCCGCTTCACCGCCTACACCACACGCGAGGGCTTGCCGGGCGACCGCGTGAACGCGCTTTGCGTGGATAGCGCGAGCAATCTGCTCGTGGGCACCGGTGGCGGGCTTTGCCGGTTCGAGCAAGGCCGTTGCGTGGTTGACGGCACGCTCATTCACGGCTCCGTGACCGCGCTGTATGAAGACCGGCAGCGCAACCTTTGGATCGGGACGGGCGGCAATGGCTTGTTCCTGCGCAAGGACGGACGCCTGGCCCAATACACCGTGCGGGACGGCTTGCCGAGTGAAACCGTGCTGGCGCTTTATCAAGACCCGGATGGCGACCTCTGGGCCGGCACGGTGGATGGCGGTCTCGTGCAGTTGCGCGAAGGGCGCTTCAGCGTTTACACGATGGAGGACGGTCTGCCACACAACTTCGTCGCCGCCGTGTTTGAAGATTCGCAACAGAATCTCTGGCTGGGCACGAACGGCGGTCTGAGCCGTCTCAAAGATGGAAGCATCACGACGTATCCGTTCCCGCAAGGCCGGCCTGAAAGCGGTTCCATCGCCGAAGACCGCGCGGGCAATCTCTGGTTCAGCGGCAACGGGCAGTTGCATCAATTGCGCAACGGGCAATTCGTGCGCTGGACGGGGCTGCCGCACGAGCCGGTGCGCGAACTGCTCGGCGACCGCGCGGGCAATCTTTGGCTGGGCACGCCGGGCCACGGGCTGACGCTTTTTCGTGAGGGCCGTTTCCGCAGCTTCGACACGCGCGCTGGTTTGGCCGACGACGAAGTCACGGCCTTGTACGAAGGCCGGTCGGGCACAATCTGGATTGGGACACTCAACGGCGGCATCAGCCGCTTCGAGGCCGCGACGCAGCGTTTCACCAGTTGGACGGTCAAAGACGGCTTGCCCGGCGATCAGGTACTGGCGTTTCACGAAGACCGCGCGGGCAGTCTCTGGATCGGCACGAGCGGTGGCGGGTTGCGCCGTTTCAAGGATGGCCGGTTCGCCGCCGTCACGGTCAAGCACGGCCTCTATGACAACCGCACCTTCCAAATCTTATCCGACACTGAAGACGACAGCGGCGCTTTGTGGATGAGCAGCAATCGCGGCATCTTTCGCGTCAGTCTGCGCGAGTTGAATGAATGCGCCGAGGGCCGCCGTGCGTCAGTGACTTCGTTTGCGTATGGCGTGGCCGATGGGATGCTCAGCCGCGAATGCAACAGCGCCAGTCCGGCGGGCTGGAAAACGCGCGACGGACGGCTCTGGTTTCCGACCGTCAAGGGCGTCGTCGCCATTGATCCCCGGCAGCGTAACATCGCGCCCTCGCGCGTCGCCATCGAGCGCGTCACGCTGGATCGCGCGCCGTTGCCCCTTGGTCAACCGGTGCAGATCAAACCCGGGCAGGAGAATTTGGAGATTGAATACACCGGCATCAACTGGAGCCGCCCGCAACAGATTCGCTTCAAGTACCAACTGGCCGGCTTCAATCAGGACTGGGTGGAAACCGACACGCGGCGCACGGCCTATTTTTCGCACCTGCCGCCGGGCGCTTACACCTTCAAGGTGATCGCGGACAATAGCGAAGGGCTTTGGAACGCGGATGGCGCGGCGTTGCGCATCGTCGTGCTGCCGCCGTTTTATCGCACCTGGTGGTTTTTGGCGCTGAGCGTTTTGTCGGGGGCGAGTTTGATCTTCGCCGCATTCAAATACCGCATCAATCAACTGGAACAGCGCCAGGCCGCGCAGCAAGCCTTCGCGCGTCAGTTGATCGAATCGCAGGAAGCCGAACGCAAACGCATCGCGGGCGAATTGCACGACGGGCTGGGGCAAAACCTGCTGGTCATCAAAAACCGCGCGCTCTTTGGTTTGCTGCAACCGGACGACGCGCCGCGCGCCGCCGCCCAGTTGACCGACATTTCCACGACCGCTTCGCAAGCGCTTGACGAAGTGCGCCAGATCGCGGCCAATCTGCATCCGTACCAACTCGACCGGCTGGGGCTGACCAAAGCCTTGACGACGATGATTCGCAACGTCGGCGCGGCAGCGCAGCTCGACATCGCCTTGTCGCTCGACAACTTGGACGGCGCGCTGGACGCGGCAGGCCAGATCAACCTTTACCGCATCGTGCAGGAAGGTTTGAACAACATCGTCAAACACGCCGCCGCTACGGAAGTCAGCGTGCAATTGCAACGCGCGCCGCAGAGTTTGCAGTTGACGCTGCGCGACAACGGACGCGGCTTTGTGCTGGCGGAGGCGAAAGCTGGTGGCTTGGGTTTGACCGGGCTATCCGAACGCGCGTTGTTGTTGCACGGCGCGCTGCACATTGAATCCGCGCCGGGGGCGGGCACGTTGCTGACGTTGACGATTCCGACCAGTTGAGCATTTACTGATGACAAAGAGAGATTACGGAACAGACGGAAATAACGGAACAAACGGAAAAGAAAAACGGAAAACCCTCCGTCTGTTCCGTTATTTCCGTCTGTTCCGTAATCTCAAAAAAGCCTTTGAGAAAGGGCCCTAACCGATGAATCCAACCATTCGCTTATTGATTGCCGACGATCATCCCTTGCTGCGCGCCGGGTTGCGTCAGGTGATCGAGACCGACCCGCGTCTGCAAATCGTCGCCGAAGCCAGCGACGGCGCGGCGGCCTTGCAATTGCTCGCCACGCACAAACCTGATGTCGCCGTGCTTGACATCGAGATGCCGCAATTGACGGGCTTTGCGCTGTTGCGCGAAATGCGCGCGCAACGCCTGACGGCCACCGTCGTCTTCTTGACGATGTACCGCGACGAAGAGATGTTCAACGAAGCGCTCGATTTGGGCGCGCTCGGTTATGTGCTCAAAGACAGCGCCACCACCGACATTGTCGCCGCCATCAAAGCCGCCGCCGCCGGACAGCCCTACATCAGCCCGGCTATTTCCGGCTTTCTGCTCAACCGCGCGACGCGCGCGACGGCGCTGGTGCAACAGCATCCCAGCCTGAACGACCTGACGCCCACCGAACGCCGCGTGCTGAAGCTGATCGCCCACAACCGGACCAGCAAAGAGATCGCGGCGGAACTGTTCATCAGCTACCGCACGGTCGAAAACCACCGTTCCAACATCTGCCAGAAGCTCGACCTCAAAGGCAGCCATTCGCTGCTCAAATTCGCGTTCGATCACAAACACGACTTGGAAGGCTGAGCTAACCGCGAGCCTGTTTCAACACAAAGGGACAAAGAGTCAAAGGGACAAAGGAGAAAGACCTTTGCCCCTTTGCCCTTTGTCCCTTTGTCCCTTTGTGTTGAAAGGCTCGCCCCGCTCCTAAGTGGAAACACCTAGCAAAATGAGTGGAAACACTCAGGCATTTTGTGAGGGTTCCTCTATACCCACCGCGCCTTTCCTGCCGTAGCCTCCTCCGTGTCCCGACATTTCCCCAAAGAGGCGAATGGAATGCTGAGTGTATTGCTGGTCGAAGATCACGCGCCGATGCGCGCCACGTTGCGAATGTGGCTGGCCGATCTGGCCGCGCCGATTACCGAGTGCGGCAACGGCGCGGAAGTCTGCGCCTGTTACGCCGCCCAGCGCCCCGATTGGGTGTTGATGGACATTGAATTGCCGGGGCAGGACGGCCTCGCGGCGACGCGCGAATTGCTGGCAATGGAACCGGCGGCGCGCGTGCTGATCGTGACGACGTATGACGATGCCGAGTTGCGGCAGGCGGCGCAGGCGGCGGGCGCGCGCGGTTATGTGCTCAAAGAAAACCTGTTGGAAGTACGGGAATGGCTGGCCGCGCAATGAGCGGGCCGCGCCCCGAACCGAAAACAATCGCTGACCCGCTCTGCCCGCGCGGCAGAGCACAAACACGGAGAACCCCGATGAAACAAACCATTACGATGCTTGTTCTGACGTTGAGTTTATTGACTGGGCTGGCACTCTGGCGCGCCGGGCACGGCGTACAGGCCACAGCCGCGCCCTTTGCGACCTTGACCGTGACCAACACGAATAACAGCGGCGCGGGTTCGCTGCGCCAGGCCATCGCGGATGCCGCGAGCGGCGATACGATCAACTTCAACCTGAGCGGTTGTCCGTGCACGATCAACCTGACGAATTTCGGGCTGGAGATTGACAAGCACCTGACCATTCAAGGGCCGGGGGCCAATCTGCTGACCGTGCAGCGCAACTCGACCGCCAGCATCTTTCGTGTCTTCCGCGTCTTCGGCGGCGTCACGTTCAAATTGAGCGGCCTCACCGTGAGCGGCGGCGACACCCCCCGCTTTGTCAGTGGCGGCGGCCTGTTCAACGAGGGCGGCAACGTCACCATCGAGGCCTGCGAATTCAGCGGCAATCACGCGGACAACGGCGGCGGCGGGCTGACGAATGTGAGCGGCACGCTGACGGTCATCAATTCCCTCATCCGCGACAACTCGGTGATCGGCGGCGGCGGTGGCGGCCTGAGCAATGTCGCCGAAGGCGGGGCCGCGATGGCGACGCTGGTCAATACGACGATCAGCGGCAACATCTCGAACGGGAGAAACAGCACGGCGGGCGGGCTGGAAAACGTGGGGTTTTCGGGCGGCGCGGCGACGGTCAATCTGGTCAATTGCACGGTGGCCGAAAATTTTGCGAGCAATGCTGATAGCGGCGGCGCGGGCGGTTTGTACAATTCGAGCGCCGGTACGCCGACGGTCTGCAACCTCAGAAACACCATCGTGGCGGGCAACAACGGCGCGCAGATGGGCGGCGATCCTTTCACCTCGCAGGGCAACAACCTTTGCAGCGACGACACGGGCAACCTGAAGACAACGTTGGGCGACAAGCCCAACACCGATCCCAAACTCGCCCCGCTGGCAAACAATGGCGGCCCGACGCAAACCTACAAGCCGATGGGGGGCGGCCCGGCGATCAATGCGGGCCGCGACGTGCGGACGCTCGGGGCCGCACTGAACGCCACCGCAACGTCATTTGGGCTTGGCGAGACGACGGCGGTGTTCCCGGTCGGGAGCGTCATCCAGGTTGACAATGAACAGATGCTGGTCGTTTCCAAACTGGCGTTTTCGATCACGGTGACGCGGGGGGTCAACGGCACGGTGGCGGCGGCGCACAATATCAACGCGGGCGTCAATCCGCTCTACGACCAGCGCGGCACGGGCTTCCCGCGCAAAGTGGTCACGCTGGACAGCGGCGCTTACGAAGCGCAAGCCGGTGTGCCCGATTATCTGGCCTTCAGCACGCAGCCTGTCACCACGCCGGTGAATACCGTGATGAACCCCGTCAAAGTTCAGGTGCGGGATGGGCTGGGCAACCGCCTCACGAATTCAAGCGCGCAGATCACGCTCGCCCTGGCGAATAATCCCGGCGGCGCGACGCTCGGCGGCACGCTCAGCAAAAATGCCGTCAGCGGCGAAGCGACCTTTGACAACCTGACGCTCAACCAAACCGGCGTGGGCTATACGCTCGCCGCCAGCAGCACTGGCTTGGACGGCGCGACTTCGAATGCCTTCAGCATCACGAATTGCATGCCGGTCACGATCAACCCGCCGACGGCCACGCTGGCGGGCGGCACGGTGGGCACAGCGTATTCACAAACGTTCACGCAAACGGGCGGAGCCACTCCGGTGACGTTCAGCAAATCGGCGGGGACGCTGCCGGATGGGTTGACGCTGACGGCGGCGGGCGTGCTGAGCGGCGTGCCCCTCCGCCCGGCGGCGTTCACGTTCAGCATTACCGCGACCGATGTGAATGACTGCACGGGCAGCCGCGAGTATCAAATCACCATCGTCTGTCCCACGATTACGCTTGCCACGCCCACGGCCACGGGCGCACTCGGCGTGCTTTACAACGGTTCGGTCGCGGCCAGCCCCTTGCCCAGCGGCTTCCGCTATCATTATTCGAGCGACCCTTTGCCGAGCGGGTTGACGCTCCTTACGGCCACGGGCGACATCACTGGCGTGCCCACCGTCAGCGGCAATTTCACGTTCAACGTCACGGCGGAATTGATTAAGAACCCCAACTCGACGGGCTGCAGCCAGACGGCGACGCGCTCGATCAACATCACCTGCGTCAGCAATCCGGTGGTGCAAAACCTGAATGACGGCGGGCCGGGCAGTTTGCGCGAAGCCCTCGCCACGGCCTGCGCGGGCAGCACGATCACCTTTGCCGCCAACGTCCGTGGCACGCTCACGCTGACCAGCGGCGAATTGACGATGGCGCGCAACTTGACGCTGCAAGGGCCGGGCGCGCGGCTCCTGACGATTCAACGCAGCACCGGCGGCGCGCCCAATTTTCGTATCTTCAACCTCCCCAACGCCGGCCCGAACGTCGCCATCAGCGGCCTGACCCTCAGCAATGGCCGCGTCGTGGGGAACGGCGGCGGTATCCAGAGTTTGAGCAACCTGACGCTGACCGATTGCGCCGTCAGCGGCAACGAAGCCGTGAACGGCGCGGGTGGCGGCGTGTATTTGCAAGGCAACGGCACGTTCACCGGCTGCGCCATCAGCGGCAACACGGCGGGCGTGCAAGGCGGCGGGATCAACTTTCTGGGGAACCTGGGACGAACGCTGCGCTTGCTGAATTGCACCATCAGCGGCAATCGCGCGAATAGCGAAGGCGTGGGCGGCGGCATCGCCAACACCTGCGACCGCGGCACGGGCACGCTCGAAGTCACCAACTGCACGATTGCCGAGAACACAGCGGTCACGACGAACCTGGCGGATGGCGGCGGCATCGTGACGGCCAGCCGCGACAGCGGCAACAGCGCGGTCACGCGGCTGCGCAACACCATCATCGCCAACAACACGCCGCCCAACCTGAAGGTCTACGACATTTCAGGCAGCGCCGGCGTCGTGACCTCGCTCGGCTACAATTTGACCAGCGACAACGGCGCCGGCTTGCTCACGGCGGCAGGCGACCTCCTCAACACCAATCCGCTGCTCGGCCCATTGCAAGACAATGGCGGCGCGACGCAAACGCATGCGCTCTTGCCCGGCAGTCCGGCGCTGGACAAAGGCGCGGCGGCCACTGATCCCACCACCAATCAACCGCTCATGACCGACCAGCGCGGCCTGTCGCGTCCCGTCAATCTGGCGGTGATGAATGCCGATGGCGGCAACGGCTCCGACATCGGCGCGTATGAACATCAATGCGCCGCGCTCACGCTGACGCCACCCACCTTGCCGGGCGGCACGGCGGGACTGGCCTACAACCAACCGCTCAGCGCCAGCGGCGGCACTGCGCCGTATAGTTTCGCCGTCACCGGCGGCACGCTGCCCGCCGGCCTGACGCTCAACAGCGACGGCACGTGGAGCGGCGTCCCGGTCAGCAGCGGCCCGTTTACGTTCACCGTCAGCGCGACCGATGCGTTCGGTTGCACGGGCAGCCAGAGTTACACGCTGACCATCACTTGCCGGACGCTGGCCGTCACGCCCGCGCTGATCCCCGGCGGGCAAGTCGGCATGGCGTATCCGCCGCAACAACTCGCCGCCTCGAACGCCTTCGGCAATTCCGCCGCGTTCAGCATCAGCGCGGGCACACTGCCGCCGGGCTTGACGCTCACAAGCGCGGGCTTGCTCAGCGGCACGCCGACCGCACCCTTCAACGGCAGCTTCACCGTCAAAGCGCAGGATTCGCTCGGTTGTGCCGGCACGCAAAGCTATACGCTCAGCATCGCCTGCAACACGCTGGCGCTCAGTCCGGCGACCTTGCCGTCCGCGCAAGCCTACGTGGCTTATGCACAACAACTCAGTGCGAACGGCGTCGCGCCGCGCACGTTCACGTTGTCAGCCAGCCCCACACCACCCAACTGGCTGACGCTCACGGCAGGCGGCCTGCTCACGGGCACGCCGCCTGCGCCGGGCAACTTCAACTTCACCGTCAATATGACCGATGCGAATGGTTGCGCGGGCACACAGAGTTATTCGCTGAATGTGGTCTGTCCGACGATCACGCTCGGCGCGTTGCCCGCAGCGACGGCGGGTGCGGCGTACAGCGCCAGCTTGAGCGCGAGTCCAAGTGGCGCCTATCAATTCAGCAGCGCCGATAAGCCCGCGTGGTTGGCGCTCGCCAGCAATGGCGCATTGAGCGGCACGCCGCCAAATGCGGGCGCGTTCACGTTCAACGTCACCGTCAGCGGCCCCGGCGCGTGTGCGCAAACGCTGGCCGTGACGCTGGCGGTGAATTGCCCAACGCTGACGCTCACTCCCGCCACGTTGCCGAATGGCGTGCAGGGCACGGCGTATAACCAGACGTTGACGGCAAGTCCGGCAAGCGGCAATTACAGTTATGCCGTGACGACGGGCGCGTTGCCAACGGGCTTGACGCTGGTGGGCAATGGCGCGTTGAGCGGGACGCCGGCGGCGGCGGGCAATTACACATTCGTGATTACGGCGACGGGCTGGGGCACGTGCGCGAAATCGCAAAGCTACAACCTGCTGATTACCGGCACCTGCACAACGATCACGGTAAACCCCGCCACGTTGCCGGGCGGCACGGTCGGGACGGCTTACACGCAAACCGTCTCGGCCAGCCCGGCGGGTGGGCCGTACAGCTTCAGCGTAGTCAGTGGCATCCTGCCGCCGGGCCTGACGCTGGAGGCCAACACCGGCATCATCAGCGGCACGCCGACAACGGGCGGTTCGTTCACGCCCACGATTCGCGCCACGGGACAAGGCGGCTGCACAGGCCAACGCCTGTACGTCATCAGCGTGACATGCGCGGCGGTGACGATCACGCCCGCCACGTTGCCGAATGGCACGGTGAACGCGGCCTACAGCCAGCAACTGTCGAGCAGCGCGGGCGGCGCAGTGTTCAGCTTGTTGGTGGGCAGCTTGCCGCCGGGCTTCAACTTGAGCAGCGCGGGTTTGCTCAGCGGCACGACCACGCAGGCGGGCACCTACAACTTCACCGTCAAAGCCCTGAGCGGCAGTTGCCAGGGCACGAAGTCATACTCGCTGGTGATCGGCGCGGCGGCGGCGTTGCGCAGCGTGGCGGGCGCGCAGATGGGTGATTACGACGGCGACGGCAAAGCCGACCCGGCCTTGTGGTCGGCGGCGACGGGCGCCTGGAACATCGTCAAAAGCAGCACGCAGCAAACCACGCAGCAAAGCTGGGGCAAAGCGGGCGATGTCACTTTGCTGGGCGATTATGACGGCGACGGCAAGACTGATCTGGCCGTGTTCAGACCGAGTGATGGAACGTTTTACATCAAGCGCAGCAGCGACGGCTCGACGCTCGCCAAAGCCTGGGGCTTGGCGACGGATGTGCCCGTGCCCGGCGATTACGACGGCGATGGCAAAACGGACGTCGCGGTCTGGCGCGGTTCCGAAGGCAACTGGTACATCGTGAACAGTTCGGACGGACACGTTGAAACCGTGACCTGGGGCGCGAGCTATGCGCCCTACAACGACGTTGCCGTGCCGGGTGATTACGACGGTGATGGCAAGACCGATGTGGCGGTCTTCCGGCCCGCGACGGGGACGTGGTACGTCAAACGCAGCAGCGATGGGCAAATCATGGCGAAAGCCTGGGGTCTGGGGACGGACGTGCCGGTGGCGGCGGATTACGATGGCGATGGCAAGACTGATATTGCAGTTTGGCGCGGCAGCACCTGGTACATCTGGCAAAGCGCGAGCAACAGCGCGCGCGTGACGGAGTGGGGCGCGAATTATACGCCGTACCACGATCTGGCCGTGCCGGGCGATTACGACGGCGACGGGCAGGCGGATGTCGCCGTCTATCGCGCGGCGGATCAAACCTGGTACATCCGCGGCAGCGCCGCTAGCAACGTGTTGACGCAGCCACTCGGACAGGCGGGCGACAGGCCCGTGAAATAACGCGCGCGGCTTGGGCCGCATTAGCAGGCGGAGCGGAGGCACAACCCGCTCCGCCTTGTTTTGTGGCAATCATCGTTTTGTGGCAATCATCAAGGGGTCAAGCGGCCTGGAAACCCGACTCGCCGCCGGCTACTCCCCCGGTTGGCCCATAGAACATCACCCACACGGCAAAGTCTTCGCTGAAACTTTCAAAGCGATGCGCCACACCCGCCGCGACAAAGAGGAAATCGCCGGGCTGAAATGGCTGCCGCGTCGTGCCGTTAAAGAAAACGCCGCTGCCCCGCGCAACGACATACACTTCATCCCGCGTGTGCGGCGTTTGCGGATCAATCAATTCGCCCTGCGGCCCGCGCGGCACATACATTTTGACCTGCAAGTTGCCGGGCGCGAACAACGCGACCGAACGCGCGCCGCCTGCTGCGGCCAGCCGTTGCAACGCCTCGGCCACGCTGAAATGCGCCTGGCTCATTGCGCCGCCCCCGCCAGATAGCGCGTTTTCAAAATGTCCACGTGATACAACTCGTGCCCGGCGATGATGTGCGCCAGCGCCCGCGTGCTGATCGCATTTTCGCTGGCTGTGCCGCGCCGCTGCCATTCCTCGGCGCTGAAATGCTGGCAAAGCTGCACGGTGGCCTGGCGCACGGCGGCGAATTCATCAAGCAGGCTGCCCAGGCTGCGCGCGTTGAAATCCGCGCCCGCTACGTAATCGTCCTGCTCGAAGCCGGGCAGTGGCGTCTTGTCGTTGCGCCCCACGCAGAGCGTGCGATACGCGAAGATGCGCTCGGTATCAAGCATGTGCCCCACCACTTGCTTGATCGTCCACTTGCCCGGCGCGTAGGCGTGGCTGCCCTGCGCCTCAGTCAGCGCGCGCAACAGCGCCTGCGTCTGTTCGCCTTGCGCGCGCAGCGTCGCGGCGATGTCGCCGTCGGGCACCAATTCAACGTATTTGCCGTAATACGGCGCGTATTCGTTTGCTTCAGGTTTCATGGTCTTTCTCCTTGTTTGAGTTTCCGCGCCAAACAGCGCGTGCCTACAGCAATTTCTCCATGGTGAAACGCGGCGTGCCGCACAAATCAAATGGGCCGTCATTGCTCCGCGCAAAGCCGCAGCGTTCATACAGCCGGATGGCGTCCGCGAGAAACGGCGTGGTGCTCAGGTACATTCGTTTGAACCCGTGGGCCGTGGCATAACCTTCGACGTGTGCGAGCAAGGCCTGCCCGCTGCCCTGCCCTCTGGCCTGCGGGTGGACGGCCATGCTGCGCAGATACAAGCCCTGCGCTTGCGGCGCGGCGGCGACCGTGCCCACCAATTCAGGCGCCAGCAGCGCCACCCACACCGGCCCTTCGTACCAGCGTTGCCGAATTTGATCCGCCGTGGGCGTCGTGGCCGCAAAGGCCGCTGGCGTGTAGAGCGGTTCGTAAGCAAGAAACGCTTGCCGCAAGAGCGCCGCAATCGCCCCCGCTTCGGCCAGCGTGGCGGCGCGCACGATCAGTTTTGACGGCTCGGAGAAGGTCATCCCGTTCTTGTTTATGACAGCGCCGCGCGCAACTGCCGAATCTGGCCGGCGTGCCCGTGCGCGTGCGCCGCGTAAATCCGCAACCAGTCTTCGCACGAATACGCGCCGCTCTCGCTGTGCGTGCCCGCGCGCCGCCAATCGTCCTCGGTCATGCATTCCAGCAATTGCACAGTGGTCGCGCGCGCGCCACGCAAGGCTTCCAACGCGGGCGCGATGTCGCGCGTGTTGTAATGCAAACGCGTGGCGTACAAATCCTGATCGTAGCCGGAAATCGCAGGCGCTTCCTCGACCAGCAAGCGGCGCAGGCGCAAGGCGCTGGTCATCTCGCTGTCGGCCAGATGCTGCACGATCTCCGCCGCGCTCCATTTGCCGGGCAAGGGATGCGCGGTCAGTTGCGCTGGCGTCAGACCGGCCAGCGCGCCGGTCACTTCGTCGTAGCCCGCCGCGTAGCGGGCAATCAAAGCATTTCTTTCTTCAGTAGTCATCGTTTGTGTTTAGCCTCCTTCGAGCTGTTCTTGGTTGAGCACGACCACGGTGACTTTGCGGCGCGGGCGGCGCACCAATTCACCGCCGCAATTCGGACAGACTGCTTGCAGCGCTTCGGTGCAAGCCGGACAGAAGGTGCATTCGTAGGTGCAAATGAACGCTTCGGCGCGCAAGCCCAAAAAGCTTTCGCAGCGTTCGCATTTTGTTTTCATCTCTAACGCCATCGTTGCGCCCCCTTCAACGCACCGCAATCTCATCAACCAGCGACCAGGTCGTGCGCGAAAGATCGGCGCAGTTTTCCAAATCGCGCGTCGCCGCTGCGCCCGCTGGCGTAGCCCACGCGGCTTCCAGCGCTGCCCGGCTCTCGAAATACAACTCGCTGATCACGTCCCAGCCCGGATGCTTGCGCTGCGGATCATCGGCCACGAAGTTCTGCACGTACTTGCTCAGCCCCGGCAACTGTTCGGCCAGTGGGCCGTGCACTTCACGAAAGTAGCGCACAAACTCGGCGCGGCTGAAATCGGCGCGCCGGTACACGACCACGATGAATTTGATCATCCGATTCTCCTGCTCAATTCCGCCAACCGCTTCTGCAAATCGTCACGCCAGGCCGCTGACAGCGCCGGACACGCCGCCAACGCTTGCATTGCGGCCGCATTCTGTTTGCCGCGATAGATGACCGCGTTCGCCGCCGCAATCGTCCATTCGGGATGCGGGCGTTCAGCCAATTCAATCGGCTGCCCGGCTTCAACTGCGCCCTCCTGCAACACGCACAAGTACCAACCAGTCTTGCCGGCTTCGATCACGTGCACGGCGAAATCTTTCAGCCGCCAGCGCCGCGCCAGTTTCGCGCAAGGCTGGCGCGGTTGCGAAACCTGCACGATGGCGCCGCCGATGCGATACACATCGCCGATGCAAACCTCGGCTTCGCTCAATCCAATCGTGGCAAAGTTTTCGCCAAACGCGCCGAATTGCATGTCCAATTGCAAGGCCGCGCGCCAGTGCGCCAGATGCTCCGCTGGATACACGTTGACGGCTTTGTCCGGCCCGCCGTGTACTTGGCGGTTGGCTTGTTGATCGCCCGCGACGTTGGTCGCGCCAATCCAGACGAGGCCGCTGACCGGCGTTTTGAAAATGGCCGAGTGCCATTCCTGATCGAAATACTCGGCGGCGTCTTTGTCGCCGATCTGGCAAGCCTTGCCGACTTGAATCGAGAGCAGCTTCGCTTCACTCATGCGCTTGTTCGCTTTCTGTCGTAGCGCCGCACGTAGCCGGGCAGCGGCAGCGTCGCGCGCGTGAATTCATCGGCCAGCGGCGCGCCCGTCACGGTGTGCAACGGCAATTCGCCCGCCCAAACTGGGATCGCCATATCCTCTGCATCATCCACGGGCGGGCCGCTGCGGATTTTGGCCGAGGCCTCGGTCAGTGGCAACGCGAGCACGGTGGTGCCTTTCAATTCCTGTTCGTTCGGTTCGCGCACTTCGGCCCAACGGCCGGGGATGACGTGTTCGGTGAAGGCCTTGAGTGCGGTCATTTTTTCAGCGGTATCCTCGACCAAGTGCGCGGTGCCGAAGATCACAACCGAGCGGTAGTTGATCGAATGATGAAAGGCCGAACGCGCCAGCACCAGCCCATCCACCAGCGTCACCGTCACGCACACCGGCAGGCCTTGCGCCAGATTGCGCAGCATTCGGCTAGCCGCCGAGCCGTGAATAAAAAGCTGATCGCCAACGCGCCCATAACTGGTCGGAATCACGCAGGGCTGGCCGTCCACGACAAAGCCGACGTGGCAGACGAAGGCTTCGTCGAGAATGCCGTAGACGGTGGCGCGGTCAAATGCGCCGCGTTGGGGCAGGCGTTTGAGCGTGGTGTTGGGTGTCGGTTGAAAGTTTTCCATCGTTACTCACTTTTGATTGTGCCCGCACAGCGCACCGGAAAGTTCATCGAATTGGCGATGAAACACAGCGCGTGCGCCCGCGCGTGCAAGCTTTCGGCCAACGCGGTATCTGTACCGGCTTTGACAGTGACGAGTGGACGCAACACGACTTCGTCAAAGCGCCCGCCGCCATCCGCCGTTTCAATCATCCGGCCTTGCGGCTGATCCGCATACGCCGTCACCACGATGCCGCTCTCGGCGCACAGGTGCAGATACCAGAGCATGTGACAGGCCGAGAGCGAGGCGACCAGCAACTCTTCGGGGTTGTAACGCGCCGCGTCGCCGCGAAAGGCCGGATCGGATGAACCGTACAGCACCGGCTTGCCCGCCGCGCTGATCTCGTGCGCGCGCTCGTAGGCGCGATAGCCGCCCGTGCCCGCGCCCGTATTGCCCGTCCAGCGCAAATTGATTTGATATGAATGTGTCTTGTCGGTCATCCCGCTTCTCTCTTCTTGCAGTTTTTCAGCGCCAACGCTACCATCCAAAGTGGCCTGCTGAAAGAGCCAATTTCCCGATTTTCGACCAGTCCACTTGCGAGGAGCTAACAATGGAGCTTGCCGTCAACCTGAACACCAATGCATCGCAACCGCTGCACCAGCAGCTTTATCAGGAACTGCGCCATTCGATCTTGAGCGGGCGGTTGAGCGCCGGGCAGCGCATCCCTTCGACCCGCGCGCTGGCGAAATCGTTGGGGCTGTCGCGCGCGACGGTGACGCAGAGCTACGAACAACTCGCCAGCGAAGGCTATCTGCAAACCGCCGTCGGTTCGGGCACGACGGTCAGCGCCCAATTGCCGGATGATTTGTTGCAGGCTGCGCCCGTCAAACCGGGGCTAATCAAAACGGCGCGGCAGGCCAAGTCGAAAGCCGGCGCGCAAATAAAACTTTCGAGCTATGGCGCGCGGCTGACCGAATTCGTGCGCGAGCCGGATGAACCCAACCTGCTTTTCAATTTCAGATACTGCCGCCCGGCGGTGGATCAGTTCCCCATCGAAGAGTGGCGGCGCTTGCTGTTGCGGCATTGCCGCGCGGGCGAACACGAATTGCTCGATTACGCGCCGGATGGCAAAGGCGATGCGCGCTTGCGCGCGGCCATTGCGAGTTATCTGGCGCGGGCGCGCGCGGTCAATTGCACGTCCGAACAGGTCATCATCGTCAACGGCTCGCAACAGGCGTTGCATCTGTGCGCGCAGGTTTTGGTGGAACGCGGCGAGACGGTCGCCATCGAAGAGCCCGGTTATCTGGGCGCGCGCCACGCCTTTCTGTCGCACGGCGCGCAATTGCATCCGGCGCCGGTGGACGAGGCGGGCTTGCGGTTGGAAGGCTTGCCGCAAAACGCAAAACTGCTTTACGTCACGCCGTCGCATCAATTCCCGACGGGCGCGGTTCTCTCGTTGCCGCGCCGGTTGGAGTTGCTGGCGTGGGCTGAACAGACGGGCACATTGATTTTGGAAGACGATTACGACAGCGAGTTCCGTTATGGCGGACGGCCCATCCCGTCGTTGCAGGGCCTGGCGCAAAACGCGCAGGTCATTTACATCGGTACGTTTTCCAAAGTGCTCTTCCCCGCGTTGCGCATCGGCTATCTGGTCGTGCCGCCCGCGCTGGCTGATGTTTTTGAAAAGGCCAAGTGGCTGGCGGATCGCCATACGCCCGTGCTGGAACAACGCGCGCTCTGCGATTTCATCACCGAAGGCTATCTCGAACGCCATCTGCGCCGCATGCGCACGCTCTATGACCAGCGGCGGCAGAAGCTGGTCAGCGCGTTGCAAACGCAATTCGGCGAACGTGTGACGATCATGGGCGCGAACTCGGGCATTCATTTGATGGTGCGGTTGCGCAGCAAATTGAGCGATGCAGAAGTCATCCGGCGCGCCACTGCCGCAGGCATCGGCTTAATCAGCGCGCGCATTTATTATCTTGGTGGATGCCGCGGCGATGAATTCGTCATCGGGTATGCGCCGTTGAGTGAGCGCCCCATTCAGGAAGGCATCAAGCGGTTGGCGAAAGCGCTGCTTTGAAATAAGGTGGCTGCTCACCCCCTGGGAGCGCGGTGCTTCCAGCCTGCGCGCCTTAGCCGGAAGACGCTTTGGAAAACCAAAGGGTGAGTCGCCACGACTCGCAGCCTGGAAGGACTGCGCACCCAGGGCTGAGCAGTTACGAAAAAAGCCAGAAACTTCTTGCCAGTCCGCGCAAATTGAGTAGTATTTACGCCGTCGCCGGACAGAGCGGTCGTAATTCAAGCCCGGCGGCATCCGCAAACACATAACGTAGCCCTGACAAAACAACATCCTGGCCTGCGCCACAGGCGACAACTGCAACAAAGGTTTTCAGCGAGCGTGGTTAGCACACTCATCACAACACACCACTCATGATAGTCATTCCAGCGATTGATTTGCGCGGCGGACGTTGCGTCCGATTGTCTCAAGGCATGGTCTCCGCCGAAACCGTCTACGCCGAAAATCCCATCAAGGTGGCCAAACGCTGGTGCGAAGAAGGCGCCGCGATGTTGCACATCGTCAACCTGGACGCGGCCTTCAACGTGGACGACCGCGAAAACCTGAAGGCGCTCGAACGCATCCTGCTCGAAGTCAAAGTGCCGGTGCAATTCGGCGGCGGCGTGCGTTCGCTGGACGACGTGCGCGCGATTGACGATCTGGGCGCGACGCGCATCGTCATCGGCACGACGGCAATCGAGAACCCGCAGTTGCTGAACCAGATCATTGACGAATTCAGCTCGACCATTGTTGTCGGCATTGACGCGCGCGACGGCATCGTGGCGTTGCGCGGCTGGGAAAAGATGTCGAATATCAAGGCCATTGATTTCGCCCAGAAGGTAGCCGACATGGGCGTCACGCGCATCGTTTACACCGACATCGCCCGCGACGGCATGCTCACCGGCATCAACCTCGAAGCCACGCGCGCGATTGCCGAAGCCAGCGGCATCCACGTGACGGCCTCGGGCGGCGTGGCGACGCTCGACGATATTTATGCGGTGAAAGCGTTGGAAGAATTCGGCGTGGACAGCGTGATCGTCGGAAAGGCGCTTTATGAAGGCGTGTTTACGCTGGAAGAGGCGTTGGAAGCAGCGGAGGATTAACAATGCACACTTTATCTATTGAGCTTTCCGATACCCTCGGCGCGCTGCTGATCGAAGTGGCCCGCCGCCGAGGCGCGGACGAAAAACAAGTCGCTTGGGAGGCTTTGCAGGAATATCTGCTGCGGCAGGCGCGGGCTGCGGAACTCGGCTCCTTCACAGCACAAGCACGCGAGATTCTCGATGCTCCGGCTGATGCCTACGGCCCGACCGACCTCTCGACCAATCCGCAACATCTGGTTGGGTACGGAAGATAATGCGAGCAACCATTCTGATTGACACTGGCCCATTGGTAGCGCTCACCCACACGCGCGACCAATATCATCAATGGGCACGCCAGGAAGCGGACAAACTCAACGCTCCATTCTTTACTTGCGAGGCAGTCTGGTCGGAAGCCTGGTTTCTTTTGCAGCAGCTTCCTTTGGCTCAGGCAAAGCTCTTGCGCCTGCTCGAAACAGGATTGGTTCAACTTGATTTCAACAGCAGTGACGAAACTGTCAACCTCTTAAACTTGTTGCGGCGTTACTCGAATGTACCGATGTCAGTCGCCGATGCTTGTCTGGTGCGAATGAGCGAGTTGCATAGCGACTGCATTGTTTTCACCACTGATTCCGACTTTAACATCTACCGCCGCCACGGCAATCAGCTTATCCCTGTCATTTTGAAACCTGATCCGTGAGCCTGCGGCAATAACAAGTGCCGCCAGTTCGCTCCTATCCAACCACCAATCACAAGCTCTACGCGTGATGTTCCTGCAAACTCACCACGCTCAGCTTCTCCTGCCGCAACGCCGCAATCGCGCTGACCGCCGCATTCGCCCCCGTCAACGTCGTAAACGTCACCACGCTGTATTGCATCGCCGCGCGCCTGATCGCGCGTTCGTCATAAAACGAAGCGCGGCCCAGCGGGGTGTTGACGATCAGGTCAATCTCGTCGCTCTTGATCAAATCCACCACGTTCGGGCGGCCTTCGTTGACCTTGAAGACGCGCTCCGCCGGCACGCCGGCGCGCTCCAATTCGCGCTGGGTGCCGCGCGTCGCCACAATTTTGAAGCCGAGTTCGTGCAGCCGCTTCGCCACGCGCACGGCGTTCTTTTTGTCGCTGTCGTTGGTACTGATGAACGCCGTGCCTTCCAGCGGCAGCCGCGCGCCCGCGCCCAGTTGCGATTTGGCGAAGGCTGCGCCGAAGCCTGGGGCCATGCCCATGACTTCGCCGGTCGAACGCATTTCGGGTCCGAGCAGCGGATCAACGCCGGGGAATTTGACGAAGGGGAAGACCGGGCCTTTGATGAAGAAGCCTTCCACCGCCAGTTCGTCGGGCAAATTGAACTCGCTCAGCTTGCGCCCCGTCATCAAGCGCGCGGCGATCTTCGCCAGCGGCACACCTGTCGCTTTCGACACGAACGGCACGGTGCGTGAGGCGCGCGGATTGACTTCGAGCACGTAAACGATGTCGTCCTTGATGGCGAATTGAATGTTCATCAGGCCGATGACGTTCAGCGCCTTGGCCAGCGTGCGCGTGTACTTGCGCATCTTGTCGAGGTGTTCGGGCTTGACCATATACGGCGGCAGCACGCTGGACGAATCGCCGGAGTGAATGCCGGCCTCTTCGATGTGTTCCTGAATGCCCGCGATCACGCAGCTTCCCCCATCGTTGGCGCCATCGGCCAGCGCGTCCACATCCACTTCAAAGGCGTCTTCCAAAAAGCGGTCAACCAGCACAGGCTTTTCGGGCGAAGCCTCGACGGCGGTCTTCATGTAATTTTCGAGGCTGGCGTCGTCGTAGACGATCATCATCGCGCGCCCGCCCAGCACGTAACTGGGCCGCACCAAGACTGGGTAGCCAATCGAAGCCGCGACGCGCTTGGCCTCTTCGACAGTGACCGCCGTGCCATTGACGGGCTGCGGAATGTTCAGTTCGACCAGCAATTGGCCGAAGCGTTTGCGGTCTTCGGCCAAATCAATCGCGTCGGGCGAAGTGCCGATGATCGGCACGCCTGCGTGGTGCAAGCGCAGCGCCAGGTTGAGCGGCGTCTGTCCGCCGAATTGCACGATCACGCCGATGGGCTTTTCCAATTCGACGATGTGCATCACGTCTTCAAAGGTGAGCGGCTCAAAATACAAACGATCCGAGGTGTCGTAATCGGTCGAGACGGTCTCAGGGTTGCAGTTGACCATGATCGTCTCGAAGCCGTCCTCTTTCAGCGCAAAGGCCGCGTGGCAACAGCAGTAATCGAATTCGATCCCTTGGCCAATGCGGTTCGGGCCGGAGCCGAGAATCATGATTTTTTGCTTGTCGGTTGGCGCGGCTTCGCATTCGCTTTCGTATGTCGAATACATATACGGCGTGAACGACTCGAACTCTGCGCCGCAGGTGTCCACACGTTTGTACACCGGCACGATGCCTTGCGCTTTGCGCCGCGCGCGCACTTCGTCTTCGGTTGCGCCGATCAAATCGGCGATACGCGCGTCGGCAAAGCCCATGCGTTTGGCGCGCCACAGTTGATCGTATTGCAACGAGTTCAAGTCTTCGTCTTTGATCTCGACCTGCATCTCGACGATCTGTTGCAACTGGTTCAGGAACCAGGGATCAATGCTGGTCAGCTCTTGCAACTCCTCCAGCGTCCAGCCGCGCTCAAAGGCCGCGTGCAGGTAATGCAGCCGCTCCGAATTCGGGATGATGAGTTTGCGCCGGAGGGTCTCGTCGTCTACGTGCCCGACGTAGGGCGAGCCGCGCCGTTCGAGCGAGCGCACGCCTTTCAGAAAAGCTTCTTTGAACGTGCGGCCAATCGCCATCGCTTCGCCGACCGATTTCATCTGGGTGCCGAGTTGGTCTTCGACGCCGGGGAATTTCTCAAAGGCCCACTTGGGAATTTTGACCACGACGTAATCAATCGTCGGCTCGAATGACGCAGGCGTTTTCTTGGTGATGTCATTCTGAATCTCGTCCAGCGTGTAGCCAATCGCCAGCTTGGCCGCGATTTTGGCAATCGGAAAACCGGTCGCCTTTGAGGCCAATGCCGACGACCGGGAGACGCGCGGATTCATTTCGATCACGCGCAAGCTGCCGTCGTGCGGGCTGACGGCGAATTGAATATTCGAACCGCCCGTCTCGACGCCAACCTTGCGAATGATCTTGAGCGCGGCATCGCGCATCACCTGGTATTCACGGTCGGTCAGCGTTTGCGCGGGCGCGACGGTGATCGAATCGCCCGTGTGCACGCCCATCGGATCGAAGTTCTCGATCGAACAGATGATGACCACGTTGTCGGCCAGGTCGCGCATCACTTCCAGTTCGTATTCCTTCCAGCCGATGATGGATTCTTCGACCAGAATCTCGCTGATCGGGCTGGCGGTCAGGCCGCGTTCGGCGATCTCTTCAAACTCTTCGTAGTTGTAGGCGATGCCGCCGCCCGTGCCGCCCAGCGTGAAGGCGGGCCGCAGGATGATCGGGAAATCAATTTCTTCTGAAGCCGCATGCGCCTCTGCCAGGTTGTGGCAGAAACGCGCCTTCGGCATCACCAAACCGATCTCATCCATCGCCTGTTTGAAGAGCGACCGATCTTCGGCAACCTTGATCGCATTGAGTTTCGCGCCGATCAATTCGACGTTGTATTGATCGAGCGCGCCGCTCTCGGCCAATTTGACGGTCAGGTTGAGCGCCGTCTGCCCGCCCACCGTCGGCAACAGCGCATCGGGCCGCTCGCGTTCGATGATCGCGGTGACGGCCTCGACGGTCAGCGGTTCGATGTAAGTGCGGTCGGCCAATTCCGGGTCGGTCATGATCGTGGCCGGGTTGGAATTGACCAGCACGACTTCGTAGCCTTCCTGCCGCAGCGCCTTGCACGCCTGGGTGCCGGAATAATCGAATTCGCAGGCCTGGCCGATGACGATGGGGCCAGAGCCGATGATGAGAATTTTGTGGATGTCAGTTCGTTTGGGCATTGTTCAGCTTTGTGTCAGTAGCCCGACCGTGAGGGAGGGCTTGATTGCGGTGCCAGCCCTCCCTCACGGTCGGGCTACTGGCACCGCTTGCAGTTGTTCGATAAAAGCGGCGTGCGCGGGCGAAGCGAGGCCGTTTTGTAATTCAGCCATCACGGTCGCCATCTCATCCGCCAGCAAAGCCGGGACGTTGAGGCGCAAACCGGGAAAGACGCCGCTTTCGATGATGCCATCTGCGGCTGGTTCGACACGGACGTAGGCGTTGCTTTCCAAGCGGAACCAATCCAGCACGCAATCGTGCGTGCGCCAGACGATGTATTCGCGCACGCCGAACAGGCCGTAGATGTCTTTCTTGTCGTGCAGATCGTAGGAAGCACTACTGGACGCGACTTCGACTACGAGTTCGGGCGCGCCCTGCAAGTAATCGTCTTCGTCCACCAGCGCTTGGCCGCCGAACTCCTCCAGGATGCGCAGCACGCCATCGGGCTGCGGCATGTTTTCCTCGTCCAGCCGCACGGAGCCACCGTCGCAAGCCTCTACGCCGGGCGTGGCCGCAGCATAGATACCCAACCAGGCCACCATTGCGGCGTGCGGAGCGGCGCGCAATTTCATTTTGACGGGCGGACCGACATAGACCACTCCCTTGATCAACTCGGCTTTCTTCAAGCGCGGCATCGCATCGTAGCGCCGCTCGAATTCCGCGCGCATCAACCGGTCGCCGTTTTCGAGTTCCGGCAGACCAACTGCGCCGCATGGATACGGAATAGGCGGCGCGTGCTGGCCGCTCACTTGTGGTTGATCCATTGCGAGACTCCTTTCATTGGCGCGGCAAAAGTACCACACGGCCACAGACGCGCAAAATTGCGAGCCGATGCGCCCGGTCAATCGCCGCCATCAACCGCGCCGATGCCACCGGCTTCAATCGCGCCGCCGTTTGCCTTAGAGTGTGCGCACACCAACCTGACCACCAAGAACCGGGAACGAATAATGAAAACACGTTTGACACTGCTCCTGCTGCTCAGCGCAGCTTTCAACTGGACAAGCATGAATACCGAAGCAACCGCACCCGCTCCGCCCGCCGTTGGCGTCGCGCGTGAATTGGCGCGCGCCCGCGCGGCGACCATCTCTGACTTGCGTTATGCGCTCCGCTTTGAACTCGCGCCCGGCATAGCCGCCATCAAAGGCAGCGCCGAAATCCGTTTCCGCTGGAAAAAATCGCCCGCGCCGGTCGTACTCGACTTCCGCGACCTGGACGCCCAAGGTCAACCCAGCGAAGGCCAGGTCAGCGCGATAAAAATCAATGGCCGCGCCATCAATGATGCGCAACAAATCAACGGTCATCTCGTGCTGCCCACGCGACATTTCAAAGTCGGCGAGAACCTCGTCGCGCTGCAATTTGAAACCGCCGCCGCGCCAGCCAACCGCCCGCTGATTCGCTATCAGGACAAGGATGACGGCAGCGAATACATCTACACGCTGTTTGTGCCGATGGATGCGAGCCTGGCTTTTCCCTGCTTCGATCAGCCGGATTTGAAGGCGCGCTTTACGCTTGAGTTGAAGATCGCGCGTGCGTGGCAGGCCGTCTCGAACACACCAGCACAACCAGACGCGACTGACGCAGCGCAACGCACGCTGCGGTTTCAAGCGACGCAACCGATCAGTACCTATCTCTTCGCCTTCGCCACCGGCCCGTTTGTGCAAATCAAAGACGAACAGGCCACCGCCTTGCCGCAGTCTTATTACGTGCGCCAATCGCAAGCGAAACGCGCGCAGGCCGAATTGCCGGCCGTGATGGAATTGACGCGCGCCGGTATGCAACATTACGTCAATTTCTTCGGCCACGAATTCCCGTTCACGAAATACGATCAAGTGCTGTTGCCCGGCTTCGCTTACGGCGGAATGGAGCACGCGGGCGCGACCTTCTTGCGCGAAGACGCCGTGCTCTTCCGCACCACGCCGACCAAGGGCGATCAACTGGGCCGCGCCTCGCTGGTCTTGCACGAACTGGCGCACCAGTGGTTCGGCGATCTGGTGACGATGCGCTGGTTCGACGACCTGTGGTTGAAAGAAGGCTTTGCCAATTACATGGCCGGGCACGCGCTGGCGGCGATTCAACCGCTCGGCTTCGATGAACGCGAGATGTGGAAGCGCTTTTATCAGCGCCACAAACCGCTCGCCTACGGCATAGACGCCACCAAAGGCACGACGCCGATTTATCAGGAAGTCGCCAATCTGGCGGATGCCAAATCGGCTTACGGCGCGATCGTTTATCAAAAAGCGCCCAGCCTTTTGCGCGCGCTTTCGTTCGTGCTGGGTGCAGACAAATTCCGCGCCGGCGTGCGGCTATTCCTGCGCGAACACGCTTATGGCAACGCCGCATGGAGCGATCTGATTCACGCCTTCGAGCGCTCATCAAAACAGCCGCTCACGGCCTGGGCCAACGCCTGGGTCAAACAGCGCGGCATGCCGCAAGTCGAGACCGTTTGGAGTTGCGATGCGCAAGGCAAGCTTGACCGCTTTGAACTCAAGCAACGCGACGTGCTCGGCGAAGGCCACCGCTGGCCCATCAAAACGCAATTGCTGCTGGGTTACGCCGACGGCACGACCGAACGCCTGCCCGCGCAATTCGACACCGCCAGCGCGCGTGTCAAGACAGCGATCGGCAAGCCCTGTCCGGCGTTTGTTTTCGGCAACGACGAAGATTACGGCTACGGCCGCTTCCTGCTCGACGCGCGCAGCCGCGCTGCCGTGGTCGAACGCGTCGCCACGACCAAAGACGCCTTCCTGCGCACGCTGCTCTGGGGCGCGCTCTGGGAGTCGGTGCGCGAGGCCGAGATGCCGCCGGGTGAATACCTGCAACTGGCGTTGAACGCGCTGCCGCAGGAACAGGACGAAGACCTCGCCGCGTCTCTGCTCAATCACGCGACCACGGCGTATCAGCGGTATTTGTCCGAACCGCAACGCGCGGCGCTTGCAACACAATTCGAGGCGCTTTGTGCTGATCGCATGCAACACGCCGCTGACCTGGGCCTGCGCATAACTTGGTTCCGCGCCCTCCGCGCGATTGCCGCGACGCCAGCCGCGCGCCAGCAATTGAAAGATCTGCTCGCGGGTAAACTCTCGCTGCCCGGCATTGAACTCAAACCGCTGGATCGCTGGCGGCTGATTACGACGCTGCTGGCCTTGCAAGACGCAGACGCCGAGACCTTGCTGGCCGCCGAGAAACAGCGCGACGCCGGTGACGAGGGCCGCAAGCAAGCCTACTTGGCCGAAGCCGCGCGCGCCGAGGCCGCGACCAAGCAACGCTACTTCGACGCTTACCTGAAAAATCCGGCGGTGGCGGAAGACTGGGTCGAGGGCAGTTTGGGTTCGTTCAACGCGTGGAATCAGAGCGCGCTGACCTTGCCCTTTTTGCAACCGGCACTCGCCGCGCTGCCGCAGGTCAAACGCACGCGCAAGATTTTCTTCGGCCTCGCCTGGCTCAATGCCTTCATCGGCGGCCAGCATGCGCCGGAAGCCTTGGCGCAGGTGCAAACGTTTCTGAAGACGAACAAACTCGACCGCGATTTGGAGTTGAAGGTGTTGGAAGTGATGGATGAGTTGGAACGGACAGTGCGGATTCGCGGGAAGTATCAGTAAGCCTAAAGAAGGTTCATCCGCATCAGTTGGCTTAGATCTGCCCTTCGGTCTCAAAAGCATTGGCAGCAAGCGGAAGGCCGATACGCATGAAATAGCGCGCAAAGGCTTGGGCCAAGTATTCGCGGTAAGGCGAACGCAATCGCAAACGCGGCCCGGCGGCTTGCGCGACCGCCGCGACGACCGGTTTGGGGAAAACAAAGACGCGGTGAAAATCCACCACCGACCAGCCCAGTCGCGGAATCCCCGCGCGTTTATGCAGCAGCGACAAGCTGGGAATATTGCCAGCGATCAAGGCCCGCCGGAATTGTTTGCTGCGCGCGAAGAGATTGCCCTGCTGCACCAATTCGGCGGAGGCCAAGCGCCAATCCAGCACTTGCGCCAGAATGACGTCTTGAATCTTGTCGTTGGACAGATCACAGCTTTGGGAAAGGATCACGAGGTCTTCGAGATAAACCTCGACTTCAACGGGCTGCCCGACGGGCACGGGCCATTGTTCAAAGCCGCGCACCTGCGTGACGGGGCAGCCGTTGAGCAAATCGCCCTGCCACAACTCGCTACCTTGCGCGACCTCATACCAGTCTGCGTCAGGCGTCATCGGCACTGTCCTCCCCTCCGTTCAGTTCTGCTGAGGCTACTACTAACTCCGGCAATCCCAAGTCTTGCCATTCCGCTTCCGAGAGGGCCAAGTCACGCCGCCCCGGGCGGATCACGCCCACCTTGCCCGCCAGACACAACACAGGTTCGCGCAAGTGCGTGAGGTATATCGGGTACTCAATTTCGCGCTCCACCGGTTCAGCTAAGTCAGGCTCAAGTAATGCTGCCGATTTGGTTGACATCTTGTTTTCCTCCTGCCGGGCAGCTTAGCACGACGATATTTCGGTTCCAACGAATTGCCGCATCCAGCGCCAATTGCATAGACCGGTAAAACTTCATTCCCACTGCCGACCATTACCACACGCCCTTCCGTGATCTCAATTGGTTTGCGCTGACCGCGTCTGTTCCAACAGTTTTTCCTGCAACCAGAGGTTGACGAGCGTCTCGGCCTCTACGCCTCGGCGTTGTGCGTGTTGTTCCAGCATCGCCAGCAATTCGGCTTCGATGGGCACGGCGCACGTGATTTGGAACCCCACGTCCGGTGCTTGCGGGTCGTCGAAGTCGGTGAAATCGTGTGTATCCCAGAATTCACCCAGTTGCTCCAATGAGCCGGGCGCAGGCAAATGGTTGGGTTCATGCACGGTCATAAGTCTTAAGCCGCCAGCGCCGCGTGCACCTGCTGACTGGGTAGCGCGCGCCAGGCCGTGATGATGTCGGCGGCGGGAATGCCTGCCTCTTGCAAATCCTGCGCGATGCCGTATTCGATGCCGTCCTTTTCGATCAGCACCTGGCCCGCCTGCAAGCGCAGATGCGCGAGCACGTAATGCACACGCCCGCTCGCATCCCACCCCACGTCGAGCAACAAGTAGTTGTCGCTCGCCCGGTCACACACGACCAAGGCTGCTGAACCGGGCGGCTCGGTCGCCATCTGCGCGTGCTGGCGCAACACTTGTTCAATCAACGGGCGGTATTGTTGCTGTTTCGTTATTTGATCCATTGCAAGTTAGGGCAGGCTAGCTTCACCTACAGATTCTTCCACTGGCACTCTTGTCAGCGTAACCGGCCCGCCAGGAACAAACCGAGCCGAGAAATCATAGTCTGACAGTAAAGCCGTGCCAGCTAATGGCGCAGTCTCGGCAGCGTCAACAACAACCGTGCGGACTTGCCCGTCCCACACAACCGAGGCCAGGTACAACTCAAAGATTTGCAAGCTGCCATCGCCCAACGCTACGCGGTCTCTGCCGAAATGCTGCAAATTGAGCAGGGCAACCGTGGCCGGCGGCAGCGTAAGGTAGCCGTCGTACCCGGTGTCAATCACCGTTTCGATTTCGTGCGCACCCTTGATTGACAGGCGAATGCACGCTTCCAGCTTGGCATTCACCAGGCCGTTGATCATACGCACTCCTGCGGGGTACGGCGTGGCAAGCGATGAACTGCGGCGTGACCGATCCGCACAAACCACAGTTCTGCCTCCGGCAAACGCACGCGCAGCCGCAAGCCCGCCGTCAGCAAATCATCCGCCAATTCATACGCGCCGGTGCGCACATCAATTGCCACGATTTTGCCTTCATTGCCCGCTGCGAGCCGTGCGCGCACATTGCGTTCGTAAATTGCGTCGCCCAACCGGGCAACTTCTTCAGCGGTGCTTTGAACTACTGCAACTGCCATCTCTTTTCCTCACTTCTTACGTTTAATGCCATGCATCAAACGCTCATTGCGCTTGCAGGAAGGGCAAGAGTGCTCAAGGGCGAGCCCTCGCGGACACTACAACTCGAAAGCCGTGGCTATCAACCTGACGACTTGGGTCATACGGAATGCGTTCAGCAGCGCGGCAATTTCGTCCAAGAGAATTCCACGCGCCTCCCCGCAAAACTCGGCGACTCGTATCTCCGCCTATCAACCAAGCCACACCAGTATTTGGTGCTTCAGAATAATTGTCATGCCATGTATCTTCGCACCATTCCCAAACATTTCCATGCATATCAAATAAACCAGCCGCATTTGCAAAACCCAAACTACCAACTGAAGCCGCCTGCCCTCGAAAATCCCCTTTCGGTGCATCAGCGTATGGAAAGCTTCCGTCATAATTAACGATCTCTGGCGTGATCGTCCGTCCGAAGGCAAAGGCCGTTGCCGTGCCAGCACGTGCGGCATATTCCCATTCTGCTTCAGTCGGTAAACGGTAACCTCGGCCAGTCTTCTGCGATAGCCGCGCACAAAACTCTACTGCGTCATCCCAACTCACTTGCTCTACTGGCAATGCAGCCTCTTTGAACCTAACAGGTCCAAGCTTTAAATCAATCTTTACCTTCGGCAATTGGGCCACTACGCGCCATTGTGCTTGGGTGATTTCATATTTGCCCATTGCAAACGTCGCAATCCGTACCCGATGCTGCGGGCCTTCATCATTCTTACGCCCCAACTCAATGTCTGGCGACCCCATCAAAAACTGGCCACCGGGCATTTCGACCATCTCAAGTCCGACATCGCCACCTAAATCTTCAGTAAAGCCCCACGCTTGCTGTTGGTATTGACTATAGGTCTTGCCACCAGGATCAACCTGGGCCGTGGTAAATCCAAATGCGATCAAAGGCACACCTACTACGCTTAGCCGCACTGGTGTAGGGGTAGAAGTCGGCACCGATTCCAACCGCCGCAACTTCACGCGCGCCGCCGCCACGTAAACACCATTCGGATACTGTTTCAGATAATCACGGAAGTCCTGCACATCGCTGCTCGCTTCAATCGCCCGCCAGTAAGCCTCCTCGCCGCTGTAAACCGGCAACGGTGTTGGCACAGGCACAGGCATCACGCGTGGCGGCAAAGCAAAAACAAAATCGCCCAGATTCAAGCGCACATTTCTGATCTTGCCGTAACGCGGCGTTT
>JAYUCP010000013.1:0-16735 GCA_043740245.1 Acidobacteriota bacterium
AGCAACTCAGCGAAGTCACGGCGATAAACCGCGAGATTCAAATCGGCATCACCCGCTTCGTTCGAGCCGTATGCGATGACGATCAAGGCGGGCGCGCGCCGGGCAAGCTGTTCATCCAACAATTGCCAATCCCACAACAAAGGCCGCGTCGCCCGCGCGCCGTTGATGCCCAGCGCGTCGTAAGTCACGCCTGATTGCGCGCGTTCGGCGACGAGACCGAAGACGCGCACCGGGCCAGCCGTGACGATGCGCAATTCCAAGGTGTGTGTGCTTGCGTGCTCGGCTTCAACCGGCACGAAAAGCGTGGCGGCCTCGGGCGCGTTGAGCGAAAGCGCGGGATGGTAAAGCTGGCCGTCCAGCCAGATTTCAACCGCGCCCGCGCCGGGTTGTTGCAACAGCGCGAATTCAAACCGCTCGCCCGGCGCGCTGATTTGCAAACGCTCTCCGGCGCGCGTGGCCGTGAAGCTCAGGCCCGCTATGCCAAGCTGATTATCAAAGGGCAACGCGGCCAGTTTCAGCCCATCCACGCGCCAGCCCGCGCTCGCTGCTTGCGTGACGCCCGTGCGGACGTACCAATCCCACGGGCGCGCTGCGTATAAAAAGCCGCTGCCCGCGTTGCCAAACTCGCGTTGGAAGTGATTTCGTAACGCGCCGGTCAGCCCGTCCGCTGCGACGTGCGAATCGCCGTAATGCAAGATGCGCGTGAGCGCGGCTTCATCCGTGCTGGCGGCTTGCGTGCGGGCCAGTGATTGGTAAAGGCCGTCCAGCGCGGCGACGTTTTCAATGGGTTGTTTCAGCAACAGACTTTGCGGCGACGGCGCTGCACAGACTTGAATGCCGCTGAGCGAGACCAGCAGCACGAGGCTGGCCGCCACGCGCAGGCGCGGCTTCAGCCGTTCTCGGTTCAACTTCAGCAGCTTCATCATCGCGGGCAGTATCTTCGGTTGGCGGCAACGGCGTAACGCGCGCGGCAACGGCAAGAATGCAGGGGATCGCTGTTGGCGTGGGGGTCTGCCCGTGTCAGCAGGCTGTGGCAATCCACAACTTGCGATGGTTGCGATGTTGGTTGGATAGAAGCTGGAGGTCAGCGGCTGTGGGCAACAGCTCAGCAAAACATCTTGGCCGGCGGCCTCAAGGCAGCGCCAGTATTTGCCGATACGCAAGACAAGGAGGAATCTCAATGAATGTAAGTTCGATTGCGACGACAGCGATTTCCAAGGCGTTCGACCGGTTCAATGCCGCCGCCGCCAGCATTGCCGGAGCCGCCGATCCCGAAAATCCATCCAGCGTGGCCAGCGTGGCCAGCGTGGCCGACACAGTCGACATCGCCGACGCGGTGATTGCGCTCAGTTCGGCCAAGATTGAGGCAGCAGCCGGGGTGCGCGTGTTTCGGGCCGAACAAGAGCTGGTGAAAAATGTGCTGGATATTTTGGCGTGACGGCTGTGGGTTGTGCGACGGGTGCGATTACTTCGGATAAAGGCACTACGGGAATTTGCTTGGGTCAAGAAAAAGGTTTTGCGGCTGTGCCGTCCGCACATCGGACGGCACAGCCGCGTAAGCAAGTTACCCACAAACTTCCCGGTAATGCCCGGGTAAACAAAACGGCCAGCTTGCGCTGACCGCTTTTTTTTTGTGTTGTAAGTCGGGGCGATAGGATTTGAACCTACGACCTCTCGGTCCCGAACCGAGCGCTCTACCAGGCTGAGCCACGCCCCGAATGTTTTGTTTCTCAAAGACTGCTTGAAAACGAGGCGCATCTTAGCGGCTGAGCATGGGGATGTCAACCAAGCCATTTAGCGCGCGTGCGCCATCGGCCCCGCGTGACTTTTCGGTCTGCCTGAACCGCCGCGCCGCGCCAAAACAATCTCGGCCATGATCGCCAGCGCAATCTCTTCGGGCGTCAGCGCACCGATGTCGAGGCCGATGGGGGCGTGCACACGGCGCAGCAATTCGGGCGCGGCGCCTGCGCGTTTCAGCCGTTCGCGGATGGTCGTGGTGCGGCGGCGGCTGCCGATCATGCCGATGTAGCGGGCCGGTTTATCAAGCACTTCTTCCAGACAGATTTCGTCGTGGCGATGGCCGCGCGTGACGATCACGATGTGTGTGGCGGGCGTGATGTTGATTGAACGCAGGGCTTCGACAAAATCCTGCGGGCGCAATTGCACGGCGGGATCGGGGAATTTATCGCGCGCGGCAAACTCGGCGCGGTCGTCAATCACGGTGACATTGAAATCGAGCAAGCGCCCCGCCTTGGCAACGGCTTGTCCGACGTGACCGCCGCCGCAGATGAGCAATTCCAACGGGGGCCGCGCCAGTTCGAACAGCAGGCGAACCTCGCCGGTGCGTTGGCGGATGGCGTTGAGATTGAATTCGAGCGACGGCAATTCCTCCAGCCGTTTGACGATGATCTCGGCGCGTTCATCGGCCAGCAAAGCGACCGCCTGGCGCGCGGCGAGTTCATTCAGTTCCGCATCACCCAAGGATCCGCCTAACAGCTTGCCCTGCTCATCAATCACCAGATGTGGCGGCTGCGCCGTCGTACTTTGTGTGAGCAACGAAACCAGCGCGAGCGAACGCCCGGCATTGCGCGCTTCACTCAACAATTCAGCGATCTTTTCCGCTGTCAGCGTTGTTGCCTGGAAGGGTTGAAAGGGTTGCGGCCAGACTTCGATGAAGACTTCCATCTCGCCGCCACAGACCATGCCTTCTTCGTCGGGCGGCACGTCGGGGTTGTCGCGCAGCGTGAACAGGCAGAGCCGCGCGGCCTCTGCCTGCAAGGCTTCGCGCGCTTCGGCCCAGACATCGGCTTCGACACAACCGCCGCCGACGGTGCCGAGCATGCGCCCGTCTTCATAGACCAGCAGCTTCGCGCCGGTGCGTTGCGGGGTCGAGCCGGAGGTCGTCACAATCGCGGCCACGGCCAGTTTCTTGTCAGCAGCATTGGCCTTGGTGACTTCTTCGTAAACTTCGTTGAGCGTAAGCAATCCCATCTCTGTTTCTCAGTTGGAGCGCCGCTGTACGGCAAACTGTTAGTTTGCCGGGGGCTTGGTTGGCAAAGCTTTGACGGGAGCAGAAGCCGTCCTCGCTTGAGACCACGGCAAACTAACAGTTTGCCGTACATTTTCAAGCTTGCCTGAGCGTGTAAAGCACGACTTCGGGCGGACAGGCGATGCGCACCGGCAAGCCGACCATGCCCAGGCCGCGCGTCGTGTAAATCTGTATCTGCCGGTTGCGATTCAACCCGCGCGCGTAGCGTTGGCCATACATCGAATCAATATGCGGCGCGCCCACGAGCGGCAAGCGAACCTGGCCGCCGTGCGTGTGGCCGCACATCATCAAATCTACGTGCAGGTTTTTTTCGACGAAACGCCCAATGAAATCGGGGTTGTGCGCCAACAGCAAGCGCGGTTCATCGGGCGGCACGTCGCGCAACAGACGCGCTTCGTTGGTGTCGCCATAATAAAGATCATCCACGCCAAAAAGCGAGAGCCGGTCGCCGCGCCATTCCAAACGTTCGCGCGCATCGAGCAACAGATTCAACCGCACGCGCCGGAAAGCCCGCGCCAGATGGCCCGCGCCCTGGTAGTAATCGTGATTGCCCAGCACGGCATAAGTGCCGACGCGCGGTTGCAATTCGCTGAGCACGTCGGCGACCGGTTCGACATATTTGCGTTGCAGGTAAGTGTAATCGCCGGTCAGCACGGCCAGATCGGGCCGCTCGGCGTTGGCGAGCGCGACGCAGCGGCGCAGGTAATCGGCGCTGGTATACAAACCCAAATGCAAATCGCTGAGGTGCGCCAGCGTCAGCCCGTCAAAAGCGGCGGGCAGATGCGCGAGTTTAATCTCGACGCGCGACAATTCGACCTGATCGTTCACGGCGAAGCCATACGCCAAACAACCCGCGCCCACCGTCGCCAGCGAAGCGGCAGAACGTTTGAGAAAGCGGCGGCGGGCGGGGTTGAGCAGTTGAGGCGGCAAACCGTGGCTCCTTCGTTAGGGCTGCAACGCCGTGGCGTTGCGAATGCGGGCGTTGATCTTGCCGAGCTTGAAACTGAAGACGATTTCAGCACGCGCGTCCAGGCTAAGTTCACCCAGGCGCGCGGGCTCGAAACTCGCGCGTTTGAGCGCCTCGACCGCGCGTTCATCCAAGCCGAAGCCAAGCCCCTTTTCGACGACCGCATCTTTGATCTGTCCATCACGGTGAAAGGTGGCGCTGACGATAACTTCGCCTTCGATGGCTTTTTCGCGCGCGCGCTCGGTGTATTCGGGCAGGTAAAAATGCAGCATACGCGGCGCGATCAATTGTTGCGGCGATGTGATTTGCGCTGCGGGTTCCGGCGCTGCTTCGTGCAGCGGGTTGACGTTGCGCGGGCGCGTTGCCAGTGGTTGAAAGGATGGTGGGTCAGGCACGACGATGGTCTCAATCACCTCGCGCGGCTCGAACTGGCGCTGCACGTGGCGTTCGCGCCGCGCCTCTGGCGCGGCGACGGGCGTCAGTGCGACTTTCTCGAAAACGTAAAAAGGCGGTTTGACCGGCTCGATTCCAATCAGCCGCCAACTGTCGTCAAAGACATTGCCCAACTTCAACCGCTCAGGTTCGGGCGGCTGGCTCAAGCCGACCATGCCGAATTCGTCGAGTTGCAAGACCTGCAATTCGGGCACGGCATCGGCGCGGCTCTGGTGGGCGCGCTCCTGCACCAGACGGCGCAGGATCAACAGCCGCTGGCGCGTGCGGTCATATTCGGCGCGGCTGATTTCTTTCTGCTGCAACTGGAAATCCAGTTCGTTCAATTCCTCGCGCAAGCCGGTGAGATAGGCAGTGACGACCGGACCATACGCCGATTTTGGTGTTTGCGCGTTCAGGGGTGAAACGAAGAGGACGGCCAGAAGCAGGACTGTGACGACTTGAGTTCTAAGCATTGCTTTACTGCTGTGACAACGGTGTGCGCGTTCAATTCGCGGCGATTATGTCGTATGCTTTCGCGGCCGGTCAAGCAACTGTTTCCCCAGTTCATCACGATGCCAAACGCTGAACACAATGCATTGAAGCATTCGCCGACGGTGCGGCCCGCGCGGCTCGCCGACGCCGAAGCGCTGGCCGCGCTCACGCATGAATTGCTCGATCACGAACGGCAATTCAATGCGCGGATGGGCGCACTGACGCCGTGGGCCGCCACTCCGGCGGAGTTGCGCAAACAGATGCGCATGCCGAACACGCAGTTCTTCGTGGCCGAAAGCGCGGGCGAGGTGGTGGGCTATCTGAAAGTGGTGGCGTTGGGGCTGGCAAGCGATCTAGGTTGGCGCGGCTGGCTGAAAGAAAAATGCATCAAGCTGGCACGCCGTGCGTTCGATCTGGTGTTGCGCCGTCCGCGCCCCAATGTCGAACAATCTGGCGGCTACATCGCAGGTATCTTTGTGAAACCGGCGGCGCGGCGCGTCCACGCCGGACGCGCGCTGGTCGCTGCCGCCGAAGCTTGGTTGCGCGCACAGGGCCTGGCCACCGGCGAATTGCAGGTGCTGTGCGCCAATAATGCTGCCCGCCAGTTTTGGGAAAGTCTGGGTTATGAACCAAGCGCGCTAAGCATGCGCAAAACGCTGTCGTGAGACAGCCAATTCACCTGTGCTACGTTTGAAAAAAAGGAGGCCGAATGACCCGATTCAAAGCGACTTTGTTGCGCAGCCTGCTCACGGCGGGCGTGTTGCTCAGCGCATTCAACCACGCCGCCGCGCAAGAAACTCAACCCGTCACCGAGCCACGCACGACCGCGCCGCTGCCATCCATTGAGACCGGCGCGTTGAATGCCTTGCTCAACGAAGTGCGGCTGTTGCGCATCGCGCTGCAAAACACCAACACCGGCGTCAAACGCATTCAACTGGCCGCCGAGCGCATTCGTTTGCAACAGGAGCGCGTGGACAAGGTCAGCCGCGAATTGGAAGAGACGCGCAATCAGATCACCAACATCAACGTTGATCAGAAACGGCTGGAGGAGACCCAAAAGGAATTGGAAAAGCAGGCGCGCCAGGAAGCCTTCCCCGTGCGCCGCGCCGAAATCGAAAAGCAAATGCGAATCTTGAAAGTCGAATTCGACCCACTGACGATTCGTGAAGCGCGGCTGAAAGACCGCGAGAGTACGATGATGGCGCAACTCTCGTTTGAGCAGGCCAAGCTGAATGAGTTGAATGGCAAGCTGGATGAATTGGAGCGGGAGTTTGAGGCGGCGGCGGCGCTGGAACGGCCTGTGCCGGTGGAACGAAAGAAACGTTGAGCAAGCGGGGCCGGTTTAGTTTCCCGTCCCTCCTGGCTCAAATTGCACCTCGTTCCTATGCAACACGTTGTGGGAGTGAATTAGCGTTGGGATGCCGAACCAACCTGCGAGCGCACAAATCCATGCCAAGGTGGAGCCTTGCAATGTCGTTGGGTTTAGCTTGGCGATACTAATGACTACGAGAACGACTGTGCTTGTTGCATACCAGCAAATGATAAAGAGAAGTACGCGCCGGAAACCCCGGGGCATGATCGGTGGCGGTACGCGAATGAATGTGATTGAAAAGTAGACGAGCCAGGGCATTCCTGCGAGCAACATCCCAAGTAGGCCGAGACGCCGGCCAAAGTGCGCTTCAATGAAAGAGGAGTAGAGTACTCCTTGTCCGAAAAAGGCGATGAAGAGGGAGTACATGACTCGGTTGTACTTTGATTGCAGCGCGAGGTACGCCTCGAAATATGCTTCGAGTTGCTCCTCGGATGGTCGTGCGTGATCGCTGTCCATTGCATTAAGCCGCCGCCTGCTGCACCGCTGTCGCGCCACGATACCATTCGACCGTGCGCCGCAAGCCTTCGGCCAAACCCACCAGCGGTTCATAACCCAACAACATTTGCGCCTGCGTGATGTCAGCCAGGCTGTGGCGGACATCGCCCGCGCGCATCGGTTCATAGCGCGGCGTCAAATGTGTGCCGAGCACTTTCTGCAATTCGGCCAATAAAGAATTCAACGTGATGCGCTCGCCGATGCCCAGGTTCATCACTTGCCCGGCGGCGCGGGGCGCTTCGGCGGCGCGCAGGTTGGCGTCCACGACGTTGTCAATGTAGGTAAAATCGCGCGACTGTTCGCCGTCGCCATAAATCACCGGCGTTTGCCCATTCAAGAGCGCGGTCACGAATTTTGAGATCACGCCCGAATAGGGCGACGAAGGGTCCTGGCGCGGGCCGAACACGTTGAAGTAACGCAGGCAGGCCGTTTCCAAACCGTAGACCTGCGTGAAGACCTGGCAGTAGTATTCGCCAAACAGCTTCGCGGCGGCATAGGGCGAGAGCGGCGTCGGCAGCATCGCTTCCTGTTTCGGCAGGACTTCGGTTTCGCCATAGGCCGAACTGGAAGCCGCATAGACCACACGTTTGACGCCCGCCTCGCGCGCGGCCAGTAACACGTTAAACGTGCCGTTCACATTGCAATCGTGATTGAGCAAGGGGTCGGCCACAGAACGCGGCACCGATGGAATGGCGGCTTCGTGAAAGACGACGTGGACGCCTGCGACAGCCTGGCGGGTCTGCTCGTAGTTGCGAATGTCGCCTTCGATGAATTCGAGCTTGCCGCGCAGGTGCGCGAGGTTTTCGCGATTGCCGGTGATCAGATTGTCGAGCACGCGCACGCGCTCACCGCGTTTGACCAGCGCTTCGGCGATGTGCGAGCCGATGAAACCCGCGCCCCCCGTGACTAAATACAACTTCTGCTCTGCCACACCCTTCTGCTCTGCCACAATAGCTACTCCTTTGTTACTCAACTTCCATTTCCACGGCTTCGATGGTGGAGGGCGTTTGGCCGCGCGCATTGACGGCGCGCGTTTCCAACCCCAAACGTTCCGGCGCGCGTGCGCGCAGCGGTTCGACCAACTCTTCCAGCGCCTCGCGGTACTGTTGTGTCACTACGTCACGCGCGAACTGCATCTCGACGAACGCGCGGCCCTTGACGCCCATCAACTGGCGGCCTTTGCGAGCCGCTTTCAACTCCAGCACGGCCTGGGCCAGCGCCCGCGCGTTTTCCGGCGGGATGCACACGCCACAACTGACATGTTCGGTCAGCTTCCAAACGTTGCTGCCTTCGTCCACGCTGGCGATGTAAGGACGCGCGCTGGACATAATGCTGTAGGTCTTGCAGGGCACCGAATTCTGGGCCAGCCCGCGCCGCAACGGAATCAACGCCACATCGCACGCGGCGTATAGTTCCGGCACGTCGGCCTCGGCCTGCAACGGCAGGAAGCGCACGTTCGGCAAGCGCCGCCGCGCGGCCTCGGCCATCAACTCGGCTTTGCTGCTGCCCGCGCCCACGATCTGAAAAAGAACATCTGGCTGGCCGCGCAATAACTCCGCCGCTTCGAGTACGACTTCGAGCCCTTGCGACAAGCCGACGTTGCCGGCGTATAGCACAACGAATTTGTCACTCAATCCGTGCCGCGCGGCAAACGCGTTTTGGCGCGGCAGCGGGCGGATGAAAGAGGTATCAACAAAATTGGGGATGACCTCGATCTTCGCCGCCGGGACGCCCTTGCCTTGCAAGTTCTCGCTGAACTCTTCCGAGATGGCGAAGATGCGCTGCGCATGGCGGTAGATGAATTTTTCGACCCGCTCCCAAACACGAATGGTGCGCGCGCCGCGCAACATCCCCAGGCGCACCGCCGCTTCGGGCCAGATATCCTGCAGGTTGTAACAGTACGGAACGCCTTTGAGTTTGCCCACCAGATAAGCCGTCAATCCAATGGTCAGTGGCGGCGACAGCACAAAGATTACATCGGGCTGGCGAATTGAAAGCCCCGCCAGCGTCGCCGACACATTGAAGGAAAAGTAGTTCAGCATCCGCGCCAGGCCGGATTTACGCGCGGAAACATGGATGTAGGAACGCAGCACATTCACCAATCCGACCCGGTCGCGTTGCCAGAGCTTGCCGCGATACTCAGGCCAGACGGCATCGCAATTGTAGTGCGGAAACGAAGTCACGACCGACACCTCGTGCCCCGCGGCAGCCCAGTCATCGCATAAAGCACGGACAAGCGGGCCGTTCCCCTGGCATTGGTCGGGTTCGTAATAGAGGCTAATGACGAGAATTTTCATGCGCTTCGCTCGCGCGTACCACTGACCTGTGTCTCAAAGGGGCGGAATTAAGTGCTGGGCGCGACGGGCGAACGATAGCGTATGAGGTGTAGAGAGGCAAGAAACGCAAGCCCTGGTTTTTTTTCATGACTTGCTGTCATCATCATTTCTGACGATAATCGGGGCGCTCGTCAACAGGTGAACGTCGGCTCCATGCCGTGTGTTCGGTCGGCCTGACCTTCTGAACCTAGCCTGTGACGGGCAATACTTTTTGCAATGTAAGCGGATTGGACTCGCTATACCACTCGCCAATGCCTAAATTGCGTTTGTCATCCAAATCTATAATCAGCTTGTAATCGTCAGCCACGGCGGCAAAGAACCGCTCTTCACCTTTCTCGAACAACCGCTGTAACTCCCACAAGTAATAATCAACCACCTGTAAGCCGGCGGCCTCGTGAGGATAAGCAGCCAGGATGGTTGAGTCATCGGGTGGAAAGCCAATTTGTTCTTCGGGGTGTTGCGTTTGCCCAGGCAAGGCGTGCCAGGGTCTGGGAACCCCATCAATTTGCCAGGGATCAAAACCTGTTCTGGCCTTTGCTAACGCCAGCCGCAAGGATTGCTCCCGAGCAGTCTTGCCACGGCGCGCAAAACAAATCCGGTTTTCAGCCGTGCGTGGCAAGAGGTTTTTGAAAGCGTGCCGAACAAGATCGTCATAGACGGCATCCGGCTTGTATCTATACCCATAAGCATTCAGCCTTTTGACACTGGCGACCAACTCCCGTTTCCGCATGATGGCAACCTGTACGGTAGCTTCGAACTCCGGCAAAAGTTTGAAGACCTCACGCCGCACCTCCGGTAAATCATCTTTCGCGTGAAAGCATAACGCGGTTTTCTTTTGTTGAGGCTGCATTGACGGCACGCCTTTGAAGAAAGGGTCAGCCAGCAAATCCGCGCGCAACCGCGCCAATGCGACATCCGCTTGCTCAGGGTACGGTAAGTGCGCCACGCCGACCATAAACAGAGATGAAACTCCTTCAGTGCCGACAAGTACCTTGCCCCGCTTGTTGAAAAGCGTCGTATCACCCGCTTCGTCAACAAAGTAGTGATTGGCTCAACTCTTCCATGACAGGTAATGGACAAGCAGCCAGAATCTACTGCGCCAAATCTTCAAAGTCTTCAATGCTCGGCAACTCGGTCAAATCCTTCAGCCCAAATTGCAGCAGGAAATCTTTCGACGTGCCGTACATCATCGGGCGGCCCACGGTTTCTTTGCGGCCCTTGGTGATGATCAGCCGTTTTTCCAGCAGCGTCTTGATCGCCGACGAAGAACTGACGCCGCGAATTTCGAGGACTTCTGGAATCGTGATCGGCTGTTTGTAAGAGATCACCGCCAGCGTTTCGAGCGCGGGCAATGAGAGTTTCGCCGTCGGACGCGACTTCAAGTATTTGCGGATGAAGTCGTGATGCTGCGGGCGCGTCGAGATGCGCCAGCCGCCGGCGACTTCGCGGATTTCCAACCCGCCCTCGCGCTCATCGTAATCCTTGACCAACTCTTCGAGCGCCGCTTGCACATCGGCTTCGGGCACTTCGCCCAGCACCTTGCCGAGTTGTTTCAGCGATAGCGGCTCTTCACTGACAAAAAGCAGCGCCTCGATCACGGGCTTCAACTCTTCGTGCGTCGCCGTGATCTCTTCGGACGGCTCTGAGACTTCGATCAGCGAAGCCTCGCCGAGGCCCGGTTCGTCGTGCAAGCCGAGGATCAGTTCGGCGGCTTCCGCGTGTTCATCCTGTGTTTCGGTTTCGTCAATCATCAGCAATTCATCTTCCAGCGCTGCCAAGTCCGGTTCGGCGGCAGACGCGTGCTCCTCTTGGTTTGCGGTTGGGGCGTTGATCTCTTCGTTCATAGTTCTTCAGGCTCAGCCTCAGCAGGTACAACGGTCAAATCCAGCGTTTCTTCAATTACAAGCTCTTCAAACGGCAACGCTGGCGAATCGTCGCTACTTTCCAGCGGCAGTTCCGACGGGAATTCATTGGCGGCGTGCGCCAATTCTTCGGGCGACAGCAGCGCGCCTTCGTGCTGGCGTTTGCGCGCATAAATTTCGCCGAACAGCGCGCGTTGCACCAAATGCACCTCGGCGTACTTGACCATCTCCAGCAAGGCCAGGAAGGTCACGATCAATTCGCGTTTGGAACGCGAGAGCATGAAGATGTCGCGCACATTGATCTCATCCCCGCTTTCCAACGCGGCGCGAATCTGCGCGACCTTTTCGGCCATCGTGACCTCGTCGCGCTGAATCTCCATCTCGGCCTGCGATTCGGCGCGCTTGAGGATTTCGCGGAAGACGCGCAGCAGATCGAACATCGTCGCCGCGACTTCGGGGTTGTGCTTGTCGGTGTCGAGCAGGCCGCGCGTGTAACAAGCCCCTTCGATCTCGCCGCGCGTGTAAAGCATGTTGGCCGCCGCCTTGAACTTTTGATATTCCAGCAAGCGTTCGACCAACTCGGCGCGCGGGTCTTCATTCAGGTCTTCCTGCCCGGCCAGCGCCGGGTCGGGCGGCAGCAGCATCTTCGACTTGATGTAAATCAGTGTCGAAGCCAGCACCAAAAAATCCCCCGCCACCGCGATGTCGAGTTCCTTCATCAGCGCCAGATAGTTCAGGTACTGCTCGGTGATGTGCGCGACCGGGATGGCATAAATGTCTATCTCGTCTTTTTTGATGAGATAGAGCAACAGATCGAGCGGCCCCTCGAAGTTTTGCAGCTTGACACGATAGCTGTCGCGGCGGGCATCCCCAGTATCAATGCTGTCAGGGGCCTCGGTGAGTGTGGTTGAGGCTTTTGCCTTTTTCTCTTTTGTCATGTGTCTGCGGTCAGTTGGGGGCAACTAACGATCTTCCTTCTTTTACCAACGAATCTGCATTGCGTCGCGCACTTCCGCCATAATCCGCCCCGCCTCTTCCCGCGCCTTCTTCGAGCCTTCCAGAATGATGTCCCGCACCTCGTCCTGATGCGCGCGGTAATGCTCCAGCCGCGCGGTAATCGGCGCCAGGTATTCGATCAACGCTTCGGCCAGCGCCCGCTTGCGGTCTACGCAACCGATGTTGGCGGCGCGGCAATCGGCGTCGAATTTGTCCGCCACTTCCGCCGGCACGAACATGCGGTGCATCTGGCAGACGTCGCAATCTTCGGGATGGCCGGGGTCAATGCGTTTGACGCGCGTGCGGTCGGTAATCATCTGGCGCGTCTTGGCGCGGATGGCGTCGGGCGTATCGCCGAGTTCAATCGTGTTGTTGTAACTCTTCGACATCTTGCGCCCGTCGGTGCCGGTCAGCTTGGGCGTAGCGGTCAGCAAGGCTTCGGGTTCGGGGAAGACTTCGCCGTAAAAGTTGTTGAAGCGGCGCACGATCTCGCGCGTCAACTCTACGTGAGCGACTTGGTCAATGCCGACGGGGACGCAATGCGCTTTGTACATGCAAATGTCCGCCGCCTGTAGCACCGGGTAGCCCAAAAACGCGTAGTTGCCCAAATCCTTGTCGGTGATGTTTTCGCGCTGCTCTTTGTAAGTCGGCACGCGCTCCAGCCAGCCCAGCGGTGTGACCGCTGAAAAGTAAAGGTGCAACTCGGCGTGTTCCGGCACCAGCGATTGGACGAAGATGGTGGCCTGGTTCGGATCAAGCCCGGCGGCCAGCCAATCGGTGACCATTGCCAGCGTATTGGCCTTGATCTGCGAGGTGTCGGCGTAATCCGAGGTCAACGCGTGCCAGTCCGCGACGAAGTAAAAGCATTCGTATTGTGTTTGGAGGTTAACCCAATTCTTGAGTGCGCCCTCGTAATTGCCCAGGTGCAGCTTGCCGGTCGGGCGCATACCGCTCACGATTCGTTTCATTGGCTCATTCTTGCCGAGATGCCGGATGTGCGCAAGGCGCGCTGAAGTTGAACCGCCAAGACGCCAATCTCGTCAAGCAAAAGTGACTTAATCATGAGAATCGTAAGGTGAGAGGCCCGACCTCCTTCTGCCCTTTTCTTAATGGCCACGGTATGAATGTTGACGAGCATCTCCGCCAGGCGTAAGCTTGCCGCGTTTTCGACCTTCCCCCGACCTTCCCCCGACCTTTCCAGTCTTCGACCTTTCAAGGAGGTAATCTATGCAGACAAGACAAAGAGAACTCCGGCGCTCGTCCGGTTTCACGCTGATCGAACTGCTCGTCGTGATCGCGATCATCGCGATCCTCATCGGACTGTTGCTTCCGGCCGTTCAAAAAGTGCGCGAGGCGGCGGCCAGCGCCTCTCGGTTCGCCCACTTGCGCGCGGTTGCGGTGCGCGTCCTCGATACTGTCGGTGGCGATGTAAATTGCGAATGTCCTCCTTCTCTGCTCCAACAGACGCTCGCTCAGGTTGGACAGCTTGTCCCCGCCGTGCAACAAGGCCAGTTCCCGAATCCTGAGGAGGTCTCACGGTTGGTGCACAACCTGCAGATGGGAGAGGCAGAGCTCAGGCAGGAGCTTGCGGATCTCCAGAACCCGGCGCAATTCCACGTTCCGGGCGAGTTGGAGGCGTACCTCGACCTGAAGCACAGCCTCACCGAGATGATCCCCAAGCTCCAACAGCTCGAGAATCATTTGGCGCACATTCTCCAGATCATGGCGCATGCTGGCGGGCCGAATTAGCGCGTGAACTCGAACAATTGGTGACGCGCTTTTTCGCTGAGAACGCAAACGTGCCGCGCGAAACGCCATGAATGGCGGTAGCGAGGAGGGGGCAGGCTTGACAATGCTGCCATTCGCACCTCCTCGCTAAAGCATCTAGACCGACAGCGCGTCGCCTAGCTTTGAGCCTTCCGTTTGTTCCGTATTCTCTGGCTTTCTGCTTGGCGAGCTTGGCGAGCTTGGCGTCTTGGCGGTTAGCTTGCCGGGCACAACTCGCAGATCAACAACTCCATCTGCAATTGTGGCGTCGCCAGCGAAGACTTCAGCGCCACATCAGTCTCGGCCACGCGTGCAAGCGCTTTCAAGAGCGTCTTCATATCCGCCTTGCGCGCCCGTTCGTTCAGGTAACGCACTGCGTATGGCGACATGCCGACGGCCTTGGCGATCTCTTCCTGCGCGGCGTTCTGGCGCATCAGTTCTTTGGCGAGCAGCAGATTGCGGTAACCGCGCGCAATCGCGCCCAGCATCATTATCGCCAGCGTCTGCGGCGCTTCCGGCGGATTGGCGAAGATGTGGCCCAACAGCCGCAAGGCCCTTTCGCGCCGCCCATCCAGCAGCGCATCGGTCAGTTCAAAGTTGCTGTGCTCGCGCGTATGCACAACCAGCGCGTCAATCTCGGCCTTGCCGATGCGGCCCTTGCCGCCGACATAGCAGATCAACTTTTCCAACTCGTTTGTCAGCCGTTGTAACTCTACGCCGACGGTGCCGATCAGGTACGACGCATCGCTCAGTTCCATCTGACAGCCGTTGCGTTTGACGTAATCCAGCACCCAGCGCGGCGCAGTCTCCTTTTCCTCCAGCGGATCGAAGTTGACGACCGTCGCCGCCTTGCGCAAGGCCGTCGCAATCGCGCGCCGGTTGTCCAGCCCCGCGCTGACAAAGGCCAGCACCGTCGTCTCGCCCGGCGCGCGCAAATAGTTTTTCAGCAATTCCAACTGGCGCTCATCGTTGACGGCTTCGAAGTCGGTCACCACCACCATGCGCCGCGCCGAAATCATCGGGAACTCGCGCGCCAAGGCCAGCGCCTTGCCCAAATCGCCATCGCTGACCGAGACGCGCGCAAAGTTGAACGCGCGCAGGCCTTCATCCACCGCCGCTTCCAGCAAGCGTTTCACCGCCTGTTCGCGCAAGTACCCCTCTTTGCCTTCCAGCACGTAAACAGCGGCCAGCTTGCCCGCTTTGAGGTTGCGGTCGAATTCGGCTTGGGCTTTAAGCTGGTCTGTGGTGGAAGCTTTTTTCATTTGTCCTATGTCTCAGGCAGTTTTCGGCCAGCGGACCAGCAGAAGTTTGTCGAACGCGACGATGTCCAACACGGCGAATCCAGCAGCTAAAAGCTGTTCGACTTCCTTTTGAAACTGCTCCTGCCCTTTTTCCTTCAAAGGCATTTTCAGCAGCTTGTATTCCAGCTTTGCTTCGGCGCGCTTTGTCTGCTGCGCCTTTTCCAAAACCAAATGAAAGCCCGTGTCGCCCATGAAGCTGGCACGATAGAGAAAGCCTTGTTGTGCTTGCGCCGACAACTCAGTCTCGGCCTCGGCTGGCTTTTTGAGTTTGAGCAATTTGTATTCAGCAGTCGGCGCTGTCTGTCCTTGAGACCGCGCCAAGAGCACCAACCGGCTGGGCGAGGAAAGCGAAAAGCTGAAGCCTTGTCCAGCCGCTTGCTTGAGCTCTTTCTCCAGCGTGGAAAGACGCCTGGTTTCGAGCGTTTGATAATCCATCGGCTGGTCTGTTGTTGTGCCAACCAGTGGACGTGCCATAACGATGAGGTCGGCAGAGCGGTTGATTCCCACAAAAATGCCGATGCTCATATCGAGGTTTTGCAAGACCTTGACCGGATGGAAACCTTCGCTGACAAGCTTGGGCAAGCTTTCGGCAAACTTTTCTTCCTTGCCCAGCCCCGTAGAAATCAATGTGTAGCTGAACCGCGGCGCAACATTGCCGACGGGGCGTTCCAGCACGAGGATGATGTCGGTTCCGATATACGGCACCATCGCAGCCATCGCACCGATGACTTCGTAACCTTGAGTCGCTGCCTCTTCCAGTTCTTTTCGCAAGGTCGGCAAACGCTTGGTGCCTAGCAGCAGGTATTCGGCCCTCGGCGTCGTGACGCCGGCCTGTCGTGTGAGAATCGCTGTCTGGGTCATCATCGCAGGCGCTTCGTAGAGTTTTTCAAGGCGAAATCCCTGCGCTGCTAATTCTTTCAGCCGTTGCTCGAACGTTGCCACTTTGTATGTGACGAGGTGCCGTATTTCTACGGCTTGGGCAACCGCCACATTTGCGAGAGCCACAAGTAGCGCCGTGAAAACAGCGCAGCGTCTAATTCCATTGCGTATCGTGCAACTCATTTCAAAATCCTTCCAGCAAAGTCGTCAACACACTCTTCGCAAAATCCTTCGCCACACGATCCACCGCTGGCCCTTCTTCGCTGAAGAACTGTTTTGGGTCAATCGAGATTTCGTACTGGTCGCGGAAGATGAAATTCTGATTGTCGTAGAGAATCTTGTTCCTGGTCTGATCGCGCACGGTCAGCGCCATCGTGATGATGACCTCGAAAACGCGCGCGCGTCCCAGGTCATCCAACACGACGGGGCGGATGTAGAACTGTTTGATCGTGCCTTGCATCACCGCATCGGCGCCGCGCGGTTCGGCTACGACTTCCAGCGCGCGCGCGCGCCGCAAGACTTCGTCCACCATCGCCGAGGTGAAGCGCTGTTCGACCTTGAAGCGCAAGGCCTGATTCTGAAAGGCCGGAATCGCCAGCGTCTTGATGTGTTGCGGCAAACCAGCGCCGCGCCCAGCGGGTTTGTAACATTCGGTAAAACTGCTGGTGACGAGTAGTAGCAAGCTCAAACAAAACAACTTTGAATTTCGTGTCATACATCTCTCTGGGAAGCTGTGGCGCGATGCGGTACGGGGAGCGGTAGCGACCTGGCGCTTCCGAAGGTGAGC
>JAYUCP010000014.1:0-6661 GCA_043740245.1 Acidobacteriota bacterium
GGATGACGCGGATGCAGCGGATCAGCGCGGATCAACCCGAAAAAGAATCTGCGGAAATCCGCTACATCCGCGTCATCCGCGTATCTATTCGCTTGTCGATTTACGCACACCCTTCAATTACTTCGCGGGCATTTGCGCGACCTGCCAGGCGATGAAGGCGATATAAATCACGGCCAGGATCGTGATCACCAGCATCACCGAGGGCAGTCTGTCAGTTTTATCGGAGGCGGCATCGGCCACGAGTTCTTCCGCAAAGCGCGGGTTCGGTGTATTCAGTTTCGGCCCCTTCGCCGTGACCTGCGCGTCCCGCGCGGCCATTGAATCAAGCTTTGGTTCAACCGCGCGCAAGCGCCGGGTTTTTGAACGCACGGCATGCGGCAGTTGGCGTTTGTTTTTTGGCCCGCCTTTTTTCACAGCCATTTGATTTTGCGAAAGTAAAAATACAACGCCAACGCCAGCGCCAGCATGCTGGCCCAGGCGCCGACGTATCCATAGCGCCAGCCCAATTCGGGCATGAAAGCAAAATTCATCCCGTAAATTCCGGCCAGCAACGTGACCGACATCAGGATGGTCGAGATCGAGGTCAGCCGTTTCATGACCATGTTCATGCGATGCCCCGAAACCGAAAGATAGGCTTCGACCGCCGCGCTCAGGGTGTCGCGCAGCATGTCAATCATCTCGGTCACGCGGATCAAATGATCGAAGACGTCTTGAAAGTAAACCAGCGTCTCGCGCGCAAAGAGCGCCTGTTCGCGCCGCAACAGCGTATTGAACACTTCGCGCAACGGCGCGACGCTGCGCCGCAAGTAGAGCAATTGCTTTTTCAGCCGGAAAATTTCCTGCAAGGCCTCGGGCTGGAATTCGCCGAAGATGGTTTCCTCGATGTCTTCGATGCGTTCGGCCTGCTGGTCGAGCATAGACATATAATCGTCCACGATGGCGTCGAGCAGCAGATAGGTCAGCAGACCCGTGCCCTGCTCGGCCAGATCGAGCCAGTTGTGCCAGAGCTTCTCGCCCTGTGCGAGCGCGCGCACGGGCTGGCTGTGCACGGTGACGAGATAGTTGGCGCCCAGGAACAAATTCAACTCGCGCAATTCGAGCTGATCGTCAATCAATTCGGCTTCGTAAAGCACGATGAAATAGTAGCCGGGAAACTCTTCGACCTTGGGGCGCTGGTGCGCGAAGCGGCAATCCTCGATAGCAAGCGGGTGAAAGCCGAACTCTTTGGCAAGCTCGTCAAAATCGCTCCCGCTCGGATCGCTCACGTCTACCCAGAGCACGTGCTCGTTTGCGGCGCATAAGTCGCTGATTTGATCGGAGTCAATGACCGGCTGAATGGCTTTGGTGTGACGGTTGAGGGCGAGCGTCTTGAGCATCTTTCGATTGCAGATTTGAGATTGCGGATTGCGGATTGCGAATTGCGAATTGCGGATTGAAGCGGTTTCAAAATCCACAATCTGCAATCTGCAATCTGCAATCTGCAATCACTTAATCATTTTGCCGCCGCCCAGCACGTCATCAAGCGCGCGCAGGCGGATGCGTTTGAGCGTTTCGATGCGAGCGTCCGTCTCTTCGCGGTAATTGAAGGGCAGGTCGCGGCGCACGATTTCAACCGGACGCTGTTGTTTGAAGATGAACTGTTCGAGCACCTTCAAGCATTTGTTGCGTTCCTTGTATTCGTTGGCGGGCAGGCGGCGCGCATAGGCATCGCCATAAACAACCAGCGCGGCAAACAGGTTCAGATTTTTGACGGCCAGTTCATAACCGCCAGCTTGCGCGATTTTATTCGCCTCGGTGAGCTTGGCCTCGGCCAGCTTGAGCGCGGCCTCGACGTGTGATTTCACGCCCTGCTCTTTGAGGATCGCGCGGCTTTCGGCCTCGCTCAGCGCCTCCGGCAATTTTGGGGCGTCGCTTTGTGGCCGTACTGCCAGCGGAGCCAACAGCAGCAAGGAAATCAGGATTACTACTTTGCGCAACATAACAGCTATAAAAAAACAGGTAGTGTGGACATGGGGTGGGATAACGTAGGGGCAGACCTGTGTGTCTGCCCCGGTCGGGTTTGACGCCCCCGAGTCCGTCTACGACCACCGGGGCAGACACACAGGTCTGCCCCTACGCTGGGTTCATCATCACACCCCATTTCCCCACTATCAAAAAAGAAAAGGCGTGAAGGCCAATCAGCCCGCCTGTTGTTCAGCCAGGTCGCCGATGACCGGCAATTTCTCGCGTTTGTTTTGATAGGCCTGCACCATCAGCCAAATCCAGCCGATGAAAAAGCCCAGCCCGACAATGCCGCTCATCATGCCAACTAGAAAGCGGGGCAGGATGAACCAGAGCAAGCCGATGGCAATCTTCAGCGCCACCCAGGCCACCGCAAAAAAGATGGATTGCCAGGCGTGGAAGCGCACGAAGCGGTCTTTGTTATACGGATCAATCACCAAAAAGATGATCGCCGTGATCGGCGACACCAGATAACACAACGCGCCAATGATATTCGACGTCAGCCCCAATCCCCCTGCCGCAGGTTGCCCGTACTGTGGCTGTGGCGCAGTTGACATATAGCCGGGCTGATACGGCATCTGTGGCGGCATCTGGGCGGATGAAGGCGGCGCCTGATAGACAGCCTGTGGCTGTGGCAGCGTCGGCGCGGTACCCTGGGGTGGATAGGGCGTTGTCGGCAACAATCGCGTGCCGCATTTGTTGCAAAACTTCTGCGCCTCGGCGACCTCCGTGCCGCATTGGTTGCAAAATTTGGTCATTACGCTCTCCTGTGAGTAGTTGACAACTTCGGAGTTTGTGTTACTTCAACTAATTTTCTTGAGTTGTTTCTCGCACTCGGCAAAAACAAAATCTATCAAGCCTAACACCTGTCCCGGTTCACTGATGGAATACGGTAGCGGATGCTTCACGAAGGTATTCCCTACTAACTTGCCAAATTCCCAGACAATCCCGGTCGAAACAATTCCATAAACTGCGATGTCGGCTCTTTGATTGAGTTTCTGACACGCAATCATGCCGCTCAGGCACTGGGCCCAACCTTTGGTAAAGTCTTCTTTCTTTGCTTCCGTAACAACCAGCAGCGGCTTTGTGACTAACTTTTCAACGACGCCTTCCGGCAAGGCGGAAATCAGATAATCAGGTTCGCCATATAACTCGCCGTTATAATTCAAAGCCCGGTGCGACCATAACTTCAATTTTCTATGTTGCTGCCACGCCTGCTGTAAAAAAGGGAAAACAAAACCTTCACTGAGAAACGCTTCATTCTCCTCAACGGATTTCATGTCCAGCAGGAAACTCAAGTTATTCCGTAACCATTCGGGTAACTCCTCGCTGACTTCTGCCGGCAAAAATCGCTCCTGCTTAACCTCCAGCGGATACTTGGCAAGCACTTGCTCAATCGTCTCGAAATCGCTGAATTGCACTTTGCCCTCCCGCTTAGAATGTTTGTCCGAATCGAATATGCAACGCCCCGCGTGGCTGGCGCAGTATAGCACCCGACGCCGTCACGAACGATGGCGGATCGAGCAGGAAGCCGTAATCAATGCCAATCGGCCCCAGCGGCGTGTTGAAATGCAGCCCCAGCCCGACCGTATTCGTCAGGCCCGACCAGCGCAAATCCTTGACTCGATAAAACACATTGCCCACGTCGTAAAACGGCACCAGCCGCATGCGTTGCGTCAACGGATAGCGCAACTCGAAATTAAACAGCGCCAGCGCATCGCCGCCCAACGGCACCAGCGTCGGCAATTCGCGCGTGCCGGGGCGCGGCTCCAGAATGCCCTGCGGCCCGGCCGTCTCGAACTTAAAGCCGCGCAGCGTCGTCGCGCCACCCGAGAAAAACCGTTCACTGATCGGCAGACGCTGTTCCGACAAACTGATCTTGCCGTCGCGATTGCGGTCGGCGGTTTTGAATACCGAAGCCAGCCCCAGGCGCGCGGCAAAGGCCAGCGTCGAATCTTTGAGCAGCGGCGTCTTCACATCGAGCGTGTGGAAGCGCTGGTAGTTGGCAAAGAACTTGTTGAACGATTCGTTGCCGCCCAGGAAGGTCGCGGCCAGTTGATGATCGGCGCTGATCAGTTGGCCGCGCGTCGGCAGCAACAGGTTGTCGCGCGTGTCGCGCGAGATGCCCACCGCCGCGATGCCCAGGCGCACCGCGCGTTCGTTGCGCGTGACTTCGGTTTCAGGGAAGTTCTGCTCGAAGTTGAAGAGGTTCGCGCGCTCGAAGTTATACCGAAACCGCAGCGAGGTTTGCTGACTCAGTTTGTGCTCGGTCTGGGTGAAAAAGGCGAAGCGTTGCAGGCCGTAAGAATTGTTATTCGCCACGTCCTGCACCGTGCCGTCGGCCAGCAATTCGCGCCGCCGCGTGAAGGGGCGCAGATCGCCATTGCGGTTATAAAAGACCGAGACCGTCGTCGGCAGCTTCATGCCAAAGGGCCGCAGATCGGTGAACAACAATTGCGAGAACTGTTCACGGCGGCTGGCGCGCACGCGCATGGTCAGCGCATCCATGGTGCCGGCGATGTTGTTGTTGGTCAGTTCGAGCAAACCACGCGCGCCGTCATCGGTCGAATAGCCCAAACCGTAAACAAACAGCAGCGGCTTGGCTTCGGTCAGATTCAGCGTCACGCGATGCGCGCCCGTGGCCGGGTCTAGCAGTTCGGTGCGCACGCCGACTTCGCGGAAGGCGCCCGTGGCGTAAAGGTCGCGCTGCGTGTTGCGAATTTGCAGCGGCGTCAGCACTTCGCCTTTTTTGAAATCGTAGTAGCGGCGCACCCAATTGAGTTGCGTCTTGGTTGTGCCGGCGACTTCGACTTCGGACACCAGCGCCTGCGTGCCTTCATTGACGTTGTATTGCAGCCGCACGCGATCGGGCGCGAGTTCGATCACTTCCAGATCGGCGTTCGCTTCCAGGTAGCCTTGCTGCGCGTAAAGCTGTTTGATGCGCTGTTCGCCCGCCGCCGCCAGCGTCAGCGAGAAGATGTCATCGGTGCCGAGCGGCAGCGTATAAAGCAGATCGCCATCGGTCATCAGCGCATTGCCTTTGACCACCACATCGGCGATGAGCGATTGCGGGCCTTCTTCGATATTGAAGACGACCACCAGCCCGTTGTCTTCGGTGACGGCGTAACGCGACGTGACGCGCGCATCGCGGAAGCCGCGATCCAACAGCGTGCGGCGCAGCAGTTCGACATCGGCTTTGACGCGCTCGTTGCTGGTCAGGCCGCGTTTCAAGCCGCCGATCAACGGCAGGTTTTTGACGAAGGGCACGCTCGCCATCAGATTGGCTGGTTGCGATTGCAATTCGGCGGCCAGATTCTCGGCCTTGGATTTCACCCCGCCCTCAAAGCGCACATCGCTCAGCTTGTAACGTTCGCCCGGCTCAACGTCGTAAAACAATTGCATACCGTCGCCGCTGCAATTTTCGGGCGCGCAACGCGCTTTGACATCGGCGAAAAAGTAGCCCTTCTCTTGCAGGTAATTCAGCAAACGCCGCTCGCCCAGCCGCGCCAGCGAGCGGCTAAAGCCTTGCGTCATCACCGGCAACAATTCGCGCAACGTGTGCTGGCTCAGCTTCACATCGGCCAATGGCGTCACGACGACGTTGGCCAGCGGCAATTTTGGCCGCACTGCCGGTGGCGGAGTGGTCGTCGCATTCGGATCGGTATTCGCCAGCGTTGGCGGCGCGACGGGGCTAAAACCGAGCGAGAATCGTTTGCGCCCGCGTATTTCCAGGGCGAAAGCATTGTTCGCATTGATGCCGCTGCCCGCCGCAGTGCCGCCGCCCTGGGTATAAGTCGCCAGCGCCGAGAATTGATTCGAGAAGGTGTATTCGACCAGCGCCGTGCGGTCGGCTTGCGACGCCAGATCGGTGGCGAAGCTGTAATAGAGGCTGCGCGCCAACTGGCCGCCGATGGTCGCGCGCGCCGCCGGGTTGGTGTTGGGACGAAAAACCGGATCAATCTGGAAGCGGTTGATGCCAATGATGCCGAGTTGCCGTTCTAAATCTTTGGTCAAGCCGGATGAGAAGAGCGAGGCCGCCGCGTCTACGCCACTGTAAAAAAGATTGCCGCCGCCGCTGCCGCCGCTGATGCTGCGATTCTCAGTGCGCCCCGTCGCAATCAGTGTCAGGATTTCATCGCGCGTCAGCGTGGGTTCGGAGGTCAGCGTCAGATCGAGTTGATCAACCGGCCCCACGAATCCGATGGTCACGCGATAGCCGCTGGTCGTGCCCTCGGCGCGCAAGTTCAGCACCGGCGTTTGCCCGCCCGCCAGATCGAGCGTGGCCGTGGTCACTTCGTAACGCTGCCCGCGAAAGCGCACCATCCCGCCATCGGCGGAGACGCGGCCATTCAACAACGGATTGGTCAACGGCCCGCTCAACGTCAGCAGCGCCGTGCCGATGGTGTTGATTTCATCGTCGCGGATGACGACCGAATCGCGCGCTTCGACACGCACGTTCAAATTGACCGGCGGCAAGCCCGGATTGCGCCGCCCGATGCCCGGCGCGCTAAAGCTGCTCAAGCCCGGCGCGACGTTGCGCCCCGCGACCAAGCCATCCAGATCAATCTGGCCGGTGTATTCGGCATCGCTCACATCGGCGCGCCCGCTCAGCAATTGGCCTTCGGGCGTGCCGGCGAGGTTGAGCGTGCCGTTCACGGTC
>JAYUCP010000015.1:0-16642 GCA_043740245.1 Acidobacteriota bacterium
TCCGACGCCTATGTGGGTAAAGCAGCAATTCGATCTTCGGAAAACAACACTCGACAACGGCTTGGTCGTGCTCACGGAACAGATGCAGCACACGCGCTCAGTCAGCTTCGGCGTCTTTGTGCGCACCGGTTCGCGTTACGAAACAGCCGAGCAGAACGGCCTGACACACTTTCTGGAACACGCGCTCTTCAAAGGCACGCGCAAACGCTCGGCCTTACAAATCGCCAAAGACGCCGACGTGCTGGGCGGCAATCTGAACGCCTTCACAGGCCGCGAGATCGTCGGCTTTCACAACGAAGTCGTGGACGAAGACCTCGTGCGCGGCTTTGAATTGCTGGCCGATCTGGTGACCGCGCCCGCCTTCGATCCCGCCGAATTGGACAAGGAACGCAACGTCATCCTCGAAGAGATCAAGATGACCGAAGACACGCCGGACGACGTGCTCTTCGATGTATTTTTTGAAAACCTCTACCCCAACCATCCGTTGGGTCGCCGCGTGCTGGGCACGCCCGAAACCGTGGCGACCTTTCGCGACGAGCGTGTTGCGAGTTACTACGAAGATTTGTTCAGCCCGGAAAACGTAGTGCTGGCCGCCGCCGGCAATCTCAAACACGAACAGATACTGGAACTCGCCGCACAGTATTTCGGCGCCTTAACCAAACGCCACGCCGCCGTGCCCGCGAGCGCGCCGCCGCCCACGCCGCACATCACCTTGCGCCGCAAAAAGGAGTTGGAGCAATCGCATCTGGTGCTGGGCGTCCCGTGCCCGTCGCTGCTGAGCGAAGAGTTTTATGCGACCGGCTTGCTGACGATGATCCTGGGCAGCGGTATGAGTTCGCGCCTGTTTCAATCGCTGCGCGAAGAGCGCGGTCTGGTTTATGACGTGTATGCCTCGGCCAATCAATTTCAGGACACGGGCTTTTTTCAAATTTACGCGGGCACTTCGCCCGACCGGTTGAGCGAAACGATCAACGCGATTTTGGCCGAGTTGAAACGCTTGAAAGACGAGCCGGTCAGCGCCGACGAATTGCAACGCACGCGCGGCCGCATGCGGGCTTCGCTGATTTTGAGTCTGGAAGATTCGGGCTCGCGCTTGAGTGCGCTGGCGGGCAACGAGATCGTCGAACGCCGCTTCATCCCGCTGGAAGAGACCGTCGCGCGCATCGAAGCCGTCACCGCCGAAGACCTGCAACGGTTGGCCAACGAAATTTTCCGGCCCGCCGCCTTTGCGGTCACGGCGCTGGGCAATCTGAAAGGCTTCAAGTTCAAACGCGCTCAGTTGGCGTGTTGACGCAAATGCTGGCGAACTGCGCGACCGGCGCTGACGTATGATGGCGCGTCACCCAAGCGCCAACCGGAGGAACACCGATGTATTGCCCAAACTGTGCTGCAGAAGTTGACGGGATGAAATTTTGCCGCAAATGCGGCGTGAACGTGAGTCTGGTGCCGCAGGCTTTGACCGGCCAATTGCCAACCGCGCCAGCCGAACCGTTAATCGGGGTAGTGTACGACCGCCGGGGCCGTCGTCGTGAGAGACAGCAGCGGCCACCGAGCATGGAAAGCGCCGGCAAAGAGTTTTTTGGCGGCCTGGGTTTTTTGTTCCTGTCGCTGGCGATTTGGCAATTCTTTCCGGGCGGTCAATGGTGGTGGTTCTGGATGCTGCTGCCTGCGTTCGGCGCAATGGGCAAAGGCATCGGGCAATACCTTTCCGTGCGCGAACAACAACGCCAGTTGCCGCCGCCGAACTACAACACCCCAGTGGCCGTGCCGTCCGCCTATCCGCAACCGCAATTCCCAGTGCCGACAACATCCGAACTCAAGCTGCCTGAACAGGCGGTGAATGCGCCGCAGAGCATCACCGAACACACCACCAAACACCTCGACGCCGCGCGCCCGCGCGAGCCTGAGCGTTCCTGAAAGACGACGGTATCAGGTGTCGCACCTTTCAGCACATCCTTCAAACTATTTGCCATGCCGCCAGGACGGCGTTAAGCTGCGCTCCTCCCCCCGCTTGAATCGGTACTATCCCAGGTCTTTCAGCCTGGTCAGTAATTAGCCAGACCGTAAAGAACCTTTTCTTCTAACAGCCAAAAGGCACAACCATGGAGGTATTGTATGCAGCCTTTTCACTTTCCACTTTTGGCGTTGGCGCGAGCGGCAGTTCTTCTTCGCCGGATTAGCGGCGCACTTGCGTTGGCGTTTCTCTTCCAATTCATTCCCGCGCACTGGCAAAGCGCCTATGCGCAAACGCGCCCGCAACCGTTCGACCCGCTGACCGCAGCGGAGCGCGAGACAGCCTTGCGGCTGGCCGAAGACAACGCGCGCGTCAAGGAGTTGCGCGGCGGCGGCCGGCAACGCTTGATTTCAGTCGAACTGTCAACCGCCAAGACGGCCAATTCTGAGAGCCGGTCGGCAGAGGTGCTCTACTACCGCTATGACGGCAATCAAGGCATCCTGGCGTTGATTGATCTGGGCCAACGCAATGTGCGTGAGGCGGCACGTATCAATGGTGATGCCGTGCCGCTCGTGGCCGAAGAGGTGAACGAGGCGTTGGCGTTGGCGCTGCGCAATCAAACCGTAACCAACTTGCTCGGCCCGAATTACCGGGAGTTCCGCGTTGCCACGCCCGAACTGCAGGCTGACCAGCCGAACCGGGTCGAAGCCCTGCGCAGCCTTGCCAGTTCGCCGAATGACCCGTGTTACCAGCATCGTTGTCTCGTGCTGCTTTTCCGGCAGGGCGAGAACTACCTCACCGAAGCAAACGTCACGGTTGACCTCACCGCACAGACTGTGCGGCGCGGGCAACCGGCGCCGAAAAACGTGCGGACGCAAAGGAGGAAAAAATGAAATCAAAGCGCGAATTCACACTCGGTCTGTTTTTATTCATGGCCGGCCTCTGGTTAGGGGCCGCGCCCGTGACGGCGCAAGCGCAATGCTCCGCGCCCTATTTCATTGAACAAAGTTTTCCGACGGCGGGGCCGGAAGAGACCCGCTGGCGTTTTTGCTGGCAGCGCGTCAACAAAAACGGCTTGGTCATCAACGCGGCCTTCTTCCGCAAATCTCCCACCGCGCCGTGGGTGCAGGTCATTTACGACGCGCGCGTGATCGAACTGTTTGTGCCGTATCACAGCGGTTCGCCGCGTTTCCTCGACATGAGCAGTTACAACTTTTCGCTCTATCCGTTGACGCCTAAGCACTGCCCAGCGGCGGTCGGCGGCACTTTGCTGGACAGCAACTATGTCTGCAAAGAAGTACACGACCGGGGACTGGCCTGGGTAGACGACAGCAAGGTGCGGCGTGGTGAAGAGCTTGTCTTATGGGGCGAGGTTGACGCTGCTAATTACAACTACATCATCGAATGGACGTTCCGCGATGATGGCGTGGTGCTGGGCCGCGTCGGCGCAACGGCCAGGAATTTCGGGGCAGGACTCGAAACGCATATGCACGGCGTCTTCTGGCGCCTGGATATTGATCTCAACGGAGCTTCTGGCGACTCGGTTTACGTCAACTCGCACGTCGAGGCTGGGCTGACCGCCAGCGACCCGGCGCCGTTGGTAGCCACTGAAAACAGCTTCCAGTGGGATCCGCTCAAGTTCACCTCGCTACACATTCACGATTCCGCGTTGAAAAATGCCCAGGGACACGCTTCCGGTTATCACTTGATTCCGCTGCGCACCGGCACGCCGCGCCATCAGGAGCCTTTCACCAAGAGCGATTTCTGGGTGACCAGATATAAAGCGACGGAGATGCACGTGCCCTCGTTGCCAACTTATATCGTACCGGCGGAACCGGTCGCCAACAGCGATGTGGTGCTCTGGTACTACGGCGCGGCCCATCATATACCGCGCGATGAAGATGGGCGTTATAGCGGCTCTACCTTTATACCGCAGGTGGCGCACGTGATGTGGACGGGGTTTATGCTGAAACCGCATAACCTCTTCGACAAAACGCCGCTCTATCCTTGATGGCGCGGCTTTCCCCTGGCGTGGCGGGGGCACGGACAAGCTTGTGCGTGCCCCCGCGCTTGTGACACTGCTGATTCATCCAAAGCCTGAAGCGCAGCCGCCCCCTTGCTTTTGCAAGCTCGAACCGTGTGCTAGGATGCGCGCCTGTTTGAGCAGACCACTCCGTCATTCAACCTTCATTCAATGCGCATTTGCATCCTGAGCAGCGGGAGTTCCGGCAATGCGACCCTGCTGGTCGCTGGGGAAACCCGTGTGCTGGTGGATTGCGGCTTGAGCGGGCGCGAAACCATCAAGCGCCTGCAAGCCGTCGGCACAGACCCCGCGAAACTCGACGGCGTCGTCATCACACACGAGCACGGCGATCACGCGCGCGGCCTGTCGGCGTTGTGCAAAGCGCTGAACGTGCCCGTCTATGTGGCCGATGCGACGCTGGCGGCGTGCAAGCTCGGCGACAAGCAGGCGCTGGTGCGGCGCGCCGAAGCCATCTCGTCCACGCAAGATTTCCAAATCGGGGCGTTCCGCTTCAGTCCGTTCACCATCCCGCACGATGCCGCCGACCCGCTGGCCTTCACCGTCGAGGCGAATGGCTGCAAGCTGGGGATGGCGGTGGATTTGGGCTACATCAACGCGCTGGCGGCGGAACGCTTTCGCGGCGCCGACGCGCTGATCATCGAAGCCAATCACGAGATCGAAATGTTGCGCGCCTGCACCTATTACCCCTGGGCGTTGAAGCAGCGGATTCTGAGCCGCGTGGGCCATACGTCGAATGACGAGATGGCACGCTATCTGCGCGAAGATTTTGACGGCAAGGCCGCGCACATCGTGCTGGCGCATCTATCGCAAAACACCAATCATCCCGAAATTGCCAGGCTCGCGGCGATTCAGGCGTTGCAGGAACGCGCGCCCTTATTCAGCGCCGACGCCGAACGCCGCGTGCGTATTGCGCGGTATGGCGCGCCGAGCGAATGGATTGAGTTGTGATGAAGAAGCGTTTGAGCAAGACAATGGGACAGGGCGATCGTGCGCTGCGCGTCTTAGCCGCTGTTTGTCTCGTCGCCTTGCTGGCGCTCTCAGATTCGCATTCGACGCGCGCGCAATCGGGCCGCAAGCCGCAGCAACAGCCCGGCCAGCAGCAACCAACCGAAAAGCCCATCGCGCGCATCGAGACCAAAGAGGTCGTCGTCCCCTTGAGCGCCTACGACGCAGAAGGCAATCTGGTCAGCGATCTCGAACCCAAAGATGTGTTGGTGCTGGAAGACGGCGAGCCGCGCCCAGTTAGCTACATTCGCCACGAACCGGCCAACATCGTGCTGATCTTGGATTCGAGCAACGAGATCGGCACCTTCAAAAATGGCGAGACACAACGCAAACCCAAAGAGCCGGTCGAAGTGTGGAAGAACCCGAATTATCAGCTTCTGCCGCGCACGACCTCGCGCGAATTCGCCGACAACTTCCTCAGCAAGCTCTCGTCCGCCGATCAAGTCGCCATCATTCAATACGCCGACAAAGTTTATCCCGTGCAGGATTGGACGCACGATGCGCACGAGGCCAGCTTGGCACTCAAAGAGAAATACCGCGTCGGCATCAAGGCCAGCTACTACGACGCGCTCAAGCTGGCCGCCGCGAAGCTGGAGCAATGTCTGACCGGACGCCGCGTGATCGTGCTGCTCAGCGACGGCCTGGATTCCAACAGCAAGGCCAGCCGACGCCAGGCCATGACCGCGCTCGAAAAAGCGCGCGCGGCTGTTTTCGCCGTGGGCTGGGCTGAAGTCGTGCGCAGCGAGATCGAATTCGCCGCCAGTTGGATGGGCGCGCACGAACGCAGCACTTCGGCGACGGCTGACCGCCTCATTGAACTGCGCCGCCATTTGCCCAAACTGGAAGGCGGCGCGGTGCTCTTGCGCCAACTGGCCGAGGCGAGTGGCGGCGAAATCTGGCTGCCCGAAACGCACGATAAGCTGGTGGCTGCGAACAAGGACGTCGCCAGCGAAATCGGCGCGCAATACAGCATGGCCTTCATCACCGAAACCAAGCCCAGCCTGGAACCGACGCGCGCGATTCAAGTGCTGGCGGCGCGCCGCGGGTTGACGGTGCGGTCGCGGCGCAGCTATTACGTGAGCGATTGAGGAGTGAAGCATGAAACAACGGCCGGCCTTCAACAGCAGTGGCGATTTGCCGATTGGGATTCATCAGGCGACGATTGCCGAAGTCTTGTGGCATTTCGGGCAGCACACCTCGCAACGCCGCATCGTGGCGCGCCGTTTGGAGCGGATTTACAAACTGGCGCAAAGCACTGGCTGGTTGGCGCGGTTCATCATTTTCGGCTCGTTCGTGACTGCCAAGCCGAACCCAAATGACGTGGATATTTTCATGCTGATGGAAGACTCATTCGATCTATCTCAAATAACGGGCGAAGCCGCCATCATCTTTGACCATCAGGCAGCACAGAGCAAAGAAGGCGCGAGCGTGTTCTGGATCCGGCGCCTGGCGGCCATCGGCGGCGAACAAGCCGCGCTTGAAGATTGGCAAATCAAACGCGACAAAACGCGACGTGGAATTGTGGAGGTGATTAGCGATGATTCGAAACAAACTGGAGCTTGAAGCGACCTGGGAGCGCATCAACCGGTTTCAACAGCAAGTGGAGAAACTGCGCGAAGTGGAAACCGACCCTAACGCTTACCGGATGTCGGCGGGCGGCTTTCTGACGGAGTTGGATCGGATGAATTTAGAGGTGCGCGACTATCTCTGGCTACACCCCAGCGAATTGGCCGATCAGGCGGCGTAACGAAAATGGACGAAGAGCGCGATAGGCTTACCAAAGCATACCGGCGCGCCAGCCTCGGTTTGGGCGCGGCGGCGCTGTTGTGGACGGGCGCGTTCTTGCTGACGGCGCGCGCCGAAACAGAGCGTCCGCATTGGATGATCCCGATTGCGGCGGCGGCGTTGAGCGTGTTGTGCTGGTCGCTCTATCAAAAGACTCGCTAAGCATGACGACTTGGAAAGAAATACTCACTGCCGATCTGGTTGCATCCTCTGACACTGCGGCGGAATTTATGCGCGCGTCGCTGGAATTCGATGACCCGCAATTTTTGGCGTTGGCACTGCAACGAGTGTTGGCCGCGCGCGGCTCGCTGGCCGATCTGCCCCTGAGCGCACAGGAATGGGCGGCGCTAGTCGAGGCGCTGGCGCAGCAGCCGCTACAACAAGCTGCCTGAGTTCCGTTGCTTGCTCAACCAACTTCAAACCAGAAATGATTAAACGCTACACCCTGCCCGAAATGGGCGCGATCTGGACGGAAGAGAACCGCTTCCAAAAATGGCTCGATGTCGAATTGGCCGCCTGCCAGGCCAATGCCGAAGCGGGCAACATCCCCGCCGACGCCGTGCCTGTCATCCAAGCCAAAGCCAAATTCTCGGTCGCGCGCATTCACGAACTCGAAAAGACGCTGGATCACGATGTCATCGCCTTCACGACCAACCTAGCCGAGCACATCGGTCCCGAAGCGCGCTGGGTGCATTACGGGCTGACTTCGTCTGACGTGGTTGACACGGCCAACGCGCTCTTGCTGGTCGAGGCGGGCGATTTGCTTTTGAACAAGCTGCAACGCTTGAGCGACGTGCTGAAAGCGCGCGCGCTGGAACACAAAGACACACCGATGATCGGGCGTACGCACGGCGTGCACGCGGAACCGACGACGCTGGGGCTGACCTTCGCGCTCTGGTACGAAGAGAACCGGCGCAACATTGATCGCATGACGCGCGCGCGCGCCGGAGTCAGTTACGGCAAACTGTCGGGCGCGGTCGGCAGCTTTGCCAACCTCGACCCCGACATCGAAGAGCGCGTTTGCTATTTGCTCGGTCTGCGTCCGGCCAGCGTTTCAACGCAGGTGATTCAGCGCGACCGTTACGCCGAGTTTGTTTCCGTGCTGGCGATCATCGCTTCGTCCCTCGAAAAGTTCGCGCTGCAAATCCGCCACTGGCAACGCACCGAAGTCCGCGAGGCGCAGGAGAATTTCAAGCCCGGCCAGAAAGGCTCTTCGGCGATGCCGCACAAACGCAACCCGATCCTGTCTGAACGGCTCTGCGGCATGGCCCGCGTGGTGCGCGGTTATGCGCTGACGGCGTTTGAAAACAACGCGCTGTGGCACGAACGCGACATCTCGCATTCGTCGGCGGAGCGCATCATCCTGCCCGACGCCTGCATCGCGGTGGATTACATGCTGGCGAGGGCGGCCTCGCTGATCGAAACGCTGGTCGTGAACAAAGCGCAGTTGCTGGCAAATCTAGACCTGACGCGCGGCATCGTCTTTTCAGGCCAGTTGCTGCTGGCGCTCGCCAGCGCGGGTGTGGCGCGTGAAGAGGCGTATTACTGGGTGCAACGCAACGCGCTGAAGTCTTGGGACGAAGGCTTGGACTTTCGTGAACTGGTCAAGCAGGACGCGGACATCGCGGCGCGGCTGACGCCAGAACAGATTGAAAAGGCGTTTGATGTGCGGCTGATGTTGAAGAATGTTGACCGCGTGTTTGAGCGGGTGTTTGGCGGGGGGATTACGAAATACAGCGGCGCGCTGCCGTTGGAATCAACTGAATAAAGGAAGAAATGTAATGTTGGCAAAAGTGTATGTGACATTGAAAAACGGCGTGCTCGATCCGCAAGGCAAGGCGATTCACCACGCCGCCGCGACCATCGGCTATCAGGGCATTGACGACGTGCGGCAGGGCAAGTATTTCGAGGTCAAACTCGATGCGTCGCTGGACGAAGTGGTGGCCAAAACACAGATCGAGCAATTTGCGCACGACGTGTTGGCGAATCCGGTGATTGAGGATTATCGGGTGGAACTCGCGCGGGACTGAGCGTTCAAGCGACCCGGCGTTTGCCGACCAACAGCATGAAGTCTGACGAGAGCAGGCCCGCTTCGATGAGTTTGGTTTCGATGGTTTCGATACAGTCAATGAAACGATTCGCCTCGGCATCTTCCGGCAGGAAGTTGTGCGCGATGCTGTTGTAAAGCAAGTGCTGTAAGGTGCCGCCCAACGGTCGCTCCACGACGACTTCAAAGTACTGCTTAAAAAGCCCGTAGATTTCCGCCGAGCGGATGGACTCGAAGGGCGAAACGGCCACGATCTGTTCAACTGTGGGACGCGGCTCACAGTCTTTGCGCACTTGCCAGGGATACAGGCGCAAGCGTTCCGGCAAGAGCGCCAACAGGGCACGCACCAGTTCCAGTTGCTGATCTGTCCACTGAAATTGCGTGGGGCCGGTGAATTCATCCAGGATGAACAGGCCGCGCGGCGTCAGGGCGCGCTGCACCTGTTCCATGACGTGTTCGAGTTTGAGGAAATGATGAAAGCTGTGGCAGGAAAAGATCAGGTCGTAGGTGTTTTCAGGGAGTTGCACTTCGTTGACATCGCCCACCCAAACCTTGCCCGGCGCGCCGACGCTGGCAAAATATCGCTCGCCTTGTTCGACGGCTTCGGGACTGACATCGAGCCCTTCGAGGTAACTCGAAGAGCCGGCATTGAAAATGCGTATGCTGCCTGAGACCGGCCCGCAACCTAGTTCGAGACTTTTGACGGCTGGCCCGCCCAGCGCCGTTTTCACCCATTGCTCCCAGGGCTGCCCATCAATCAGACCTTTGTTGATGTAGCGCTCCAAAATCAACGGATGCTGCAGCCAATTGACCCAGCGTTCCGCGCGTTCGGTTTGGGTTTCATTGCCCCATTTGACGCCTTCCCGCAAAAGTTGCTCTTCATAAGTGCGGGCGGGTACGACAGCCGCAGCGGCTCGCTTGACGAGCCGTTTCAAGCGGCCCAGATATTTACGCATACGGGTTGTCCTTGCCTGATAGCGGGTTGATAACGCGGCCTTCCCAAAATAACCGCGACGGCGCAAAGCGGTTTGCCCGGCTCACTGCCCGCGCGGCGGATGATACGCCTTATGCCGCATCTTGATCGTCTGGTCGGAAGAGGAAATCAGCAGCAACCGTTTGTTGATCGGGTTGATGCCTTCGGGGTAGTAGGTGAGTTGATAGCGGTCGTTGCGCAACTCATCGCAAATCTCTTTGACCGCAACTTTGATGTCGCCGTCAATCGGATAAAGCTTGCCGCCCGTGCCGGTGGTCAGTTTTTCTAGGGCTTCGGCAGCTTTGGGCGCGTTCTTGCGTAAGGCGCCGCGCGTGCGGTCTTTGATCTGGATGGCGTACACGGTGATGTTCTCGTCCTGCAAAGTGGCGAGCAGTTTCTCGAATTTGATCGAACTGTCGCGATCCAATCCGTCGCCGACGATCACGATGACGCGCTTGCTGAAACCTACCTCGGGCCGCAATACATCTTCCATCGTCACGTTGAGCGCGTCGAATAAGTGCGGCGCTTCGGTCTTGCGCAACAACTCAACTGTGTTCTGTAAATCTGCCGGCTTGTCCGTCCACTCGGTGATGACTTCGGGTTTGGTGTCGTAGCCGATCACCATCACCTTGTCGCCCTCATAAATTTCGGGCGCGAAGGCGGCGGGCACCGAAGCCAGTTTTTTGACATCGGTCTGAATGGTCGCCGAATTGTCGAGCAAGACGACGATGCGCGCGGGCGTCGGGTCGGGCGCAAAGGCTTCGATCTTTTGCAGCACGCTGCCGTCAAAGAGTTCGAGTTCCAGTTTGGAGATGATCTTCTCAGCTTCGGCTTTGTCTTCGGTGCTGACGAGTAGGCGTTTGGGTTTGTTCGGATCGTCCACGCGCTGGGCGATGACAGGGATGACCAGCGTGCGGCGGTTGTTGACGACATTGCGGCCCGATTGGCCGAAGACGGGGAGCAGGAGAGACAGGGAGAAGGAGAGCAAGAGCGCGAACCTGATTCGGCGCTGTTTCAACGATGAGTTACTGCTTTGCATTGCTACTACTCCTTTTATCCAAATCAATTCAGATACAGGTTGTTCATCTGCACGGGCATTCAGGCATTGGTTGCTGGTGCGGCAGTCTCTTTCTTCGCACTCTTGTCGGCCTTCTCGGTTTTATCGGCTTTGTCGGTCTTCTCAGTTTTATCAGCCTTTTCAGTTTTGTCAGTTTTATCAGCTTTCTCGCTCTTATCGTCCTTCTCAGCTTTGTCGGTTTTCTTGTCTTCGCTTTTACCCTTGTTGCTGTAATCGGTCACGTACCAGCCGGAGCCTTTGAATTGAAAGGCCGTCTGCGAAAAGATTTTTTCGAGCTTGTTGGCCTTGCACTGCGGGCATTTGATCAAGGCTGCGTCGCTCATCTTCTGCATCACTTCCAGGTGATTCCCGCATTTCAGACATTCGTATTCGTAAATCGGCATAACTTCGTTTGCGCTTCCCTCGCTTGGATCGTTTGTTCTGTTGGAGACGGGCGGAATTTAGCATAGCGCGCGCGCCGCCTACAACGGGGTGTTTCGGTGTGGGACGGCAACCCCGCGCCGCGCGGATTTCTTGCCGGGCGGCGTCTTGGCTTGAATGACGAGTTTGAACCCCAACGCGTCCAGCATGGTTTGAAAGCTGCTGATCGTCGGATTGCCTTCTTCGGTAAGCTGGCGGTACAGCCCGGCCCGGTTGAGTTTGGTGTCACGCGCCAGTTTGCCCAACCCGCCGCGCGCTTCAACCACGTGGCGCAACGCGAGCAACAGTGTCGGCAGATGGTTTTCTTCAACGGCAGCGTTCAAATAAGCCACCGCCTCGTCTTCCGACTGCGCCAATTGCCCAATCAAGTATTCGTCCCAGGTGCGCAATGCTTTGCTCATTGTTGATACCTCTTGCAGTAATCATCCCAATAACGTTTGGCCAATAACGTTTGGCAGCCGCGCTGTCTTTGGCTTGAGAACTCTTTGTCCCGCCGCACAGCAGCAAGATGAGCCGGTCGCCTGAAAAAGCAAAATAAACCCGGTAGCCCGGCCCGCAATCAATCCGCAATTCATAAAGGCCCTGGCCCACCGTTTTGTAGTCGCCGGGATTGCCGGTTTGCATGCGCGTGAGACGCGCGCGAATCCGGGCGTTGGCCGTGTGGTCTTTTAGCCGGTTGAGCCATTCACTCAACGGTTCAGCGCCAGCGGCAGTTTGGTAAAACTCCATTGTCAGCGGCTGACCATCGAACATGGCCGCATTGTATACTTTGCTAGACAGAAGACAACCGAGTCTTTTGTGTCGTTAGCTTGTCCACGTGCCAGCGATTTGGTAGAAGTGGCCTGCTCATTCGTCCTGGCGGCAACGCCTCAACAAACCCTTCGCAACCTGGAAAGGATCGCCCTATGAAATCGAAGCCCGCAAAGTTGGTCGTCTATTGTCTGATCGGATTGCTCATCAGTGCGCCATTGCGCACCGGTTCCGCGCAAACGCAGCGGCCCGACACCTATCGTCCGCCGATACGCGGCACGCGTGGCATCGTCGCGGGCGGGCAGCCGCTGGTGGTCGAAGCGGGCCTGCGCATGTTGCATCGCGGCGGCAACGCGGTGGATGCGGGCGTCGCGGCGACGCTGGCCGGTTCGGTGATCGAATTTTCGCACTTCGCGTTTGGCGGCGAGGTGCCCGTGCTGATCAAACTGGCGAATCAGCCGGTCATCACGATCAACGGGCAGGGAACCGCGCCAAAGCTGGCGACGCGTGAATTTTTTGAGAAGCGCGCAAGCCAGAGCCAGGACGGGCCAGAAGTGCCCTCTGAGGTAAGAGGCCGCAAACCGGGCTTGATCCCCGGCACCGGCCCGCTGGCGGCGACGGTGCCCGGCGTGCTGGATGCGATGGTCGTCGCGCTCGATAAATTCGGGACGATGAAATTGGCCGATGTGATGCAGCCCGCGATTGAATTGGCCGAAGCCTTCCCGATTGACGAACTGCGCGTGTCTTACATTCGCAACACACGCAGCATCTTTGAACAATGGCCCGCCAGCAAAGCCATCTTCCTGCCCAACGGCGAAGTGCCCAAGGTCGGCGACATCTTCGTGCAAAAGAATCTGGCCAATTCACTGCGCGAACTGGTTGAGGTCGAAAAGAAAAACGCAAAGCGCGGTCGCAGCGCCGCGATGCAAGCCGCGCGCGATCATTTCTATCGTGGGCCGCTGGGCCAACGCTATTGCGACGCGGTTGAAAAGGCCGGCGGTCTGTTGCGCGCCGGTGATCTGGCCGCGTTCAAGGCCGAACTCGACCAGCCGACCAAGACTAACTTTCACGGCTACGAAGTTTATAAAACCGGCTTCTGGGCGCAGGGGCCGGTGTTGTTGCAGACGCTGAATCTGCTGGAAAGCTACGATCTCAAAGCGCTTAAACACAATTCGGTGGATTACGTGCACACGCTGACCGAAGCGATCAAGCTGGCCTTTGCCGACCGCGACCGCTATTACGGCGATCCGCACTTCGTCAAAGTTCCGGCGGTGGAATTGCTCTCGCCCGAATACACCGCGCTGCGCCGCGCGTTGATTGATCCGCAAACGGCCTCGCTCGATCAGCGGCCCGGCGATCCGGTCAACAAACGCGCGCTGGCGCAATTGATTGGCTACGTTTCAACCGGCCCAACCGAAATCCCCGAGGCCGAACGCGCGCACGACACGACCTGCGTCAACGTGATTGACGGCCAGGGCAATGTCTTTTCGGCGACGCCGAGCGGCGCGTGGCTGCCCAGCGTTGTCGCGGGCGACACGGGCATTCCGATTTCATCGCGGTTGCAAAGCTTCCTGTTGACGCCCGGTCATCCAAATGAATTGCAACCGGGCAAGCGCCCGCGCGTGACACTTTCGCCGACGCTGGTGTTGAAAAACGGCCAGCCGTTTGCGGCGCTCTCAACGCCGGGCGGCGACAATCAGGATCAGGCGTTGTTGCAGGTGCTGCTCAACGTGATCGAATTCGGCATGAATCCACAGGAAGCGGTCGAGGCGGCCCGGTTTGAAACTTTGCATTTCGTCAGTTCGTTTGAAGACCACAAATTCAACCCCGGCATTTTGAATATGGAACAACGCTTCGGCACAGCGTTGCACGAAGCCCTGAAAGCGCGCGGCCACAAGGTCGAAGTCAAACCCGACTTTGCCCCCACGGCCGCGCCGACCATCATCCTCTATGACCCGCAGCGCAAAGTGATCGAAGCGGGCGCGGATGTGCGGCGCGGGCGTTACGCGATTGGTTGGTAATGAATGAGGCTGGCAAAGGATCGAACCACGGGGGACACGGGGAGCACGGGGAGAACCAATGGCTTCCCCGTGTTCCCCGTGTTCCCCGTGGTTAGTTCATCGGCAGTTGAGGAGTAGGATTGATAGCAACAAGTACAACCACAACAACCGCGCGCTTGCGCGAACTGCAACAGACCATCGAGAGCGTCATTCGAGGCAAGTCCGAAGTGGTGCAACTCGCCATCGCGACATTGCTCGCCGGCGGGCATCTGCTGGTCGAAGACGTGCCCGGCGTCGGCAAGACTACGCTGGCGCAAACGCTGGCGCGCTGTCTGGACGGCAGTTTCCAGCGCATTCAATTCACCAGCGACCTGCTGCCGTCAGACATCGTCGGCGTTTCGGTGTTCAATCAGCAGACCGGCGATTTTGAATTCAAACCCGGCCCCATCTTCGCCAACATCATCCTGGCCGACGAGATCAACCGCACCACGCCCAAGACGCAAAGCAGTTTGCTCGAAGCCATGTCCGAGGGCCGCGCGACCATCGAGAATCAGACCTACGACCTGCCGCGCCCGTTCCTGGTGCTGGCGACGCAAAACCCGCTCGAACATCACGGCACTTACCCGCTGCCCGAATCGCAACTGGATCGCTTCCTGATGCGCATCCGCATGGGCTATCCGGCAGTGGACGAAGAGAAGCAGATTCTGCGGCAACAGGCGCAGCGCCATCCCATCGAACGCGTCGTGCCGCTGATGAGCGCCGACGACGTGCTGGATTTGCAGGAAGAAGTCCGCGCCGTGCGCATGGATGAGGCGTTGCTCGATTACCTGATGCAGATCATCAACGCGACGCGGCATTCCGAAAAGCTGGAGTTGGGTGTCAGTCCGCGCGGCGCGTTGTCGTTGTATCGCGCGGCGCAGGCATTGGCCCTGACCGAAGAGCGCGATTATTGCCTGGCCGATGACATCAAACGGCTGGTCGGCCCGGTCTGCGGCCATCGCGTCGTGGTCAACTCCCGCTACGCCAGCCGCCTGCATCACGGCGAAGAGGCCGATGAGATTTTGACCGAGATCGTCAACAGCACACGCGTGCCGCTGTAAGGATAAAACCACGGGGGACACGGGGAGCACGGGGACTTGCTGGTGTGGTGGAGATGCTTTTCTGCTCCGTCGTCTCTCTGGTACGCGCCGAATAAACTGGAATTGCCCATCACCTTTGGCTTTCCCCGTGTCCCCATCCGCCCCCGTGGTTCGACTGGTTCCCATGTTCAAATTTCTGCGCCGCAACAATCTCAGCTTCGCCCTCATCGCCGGGACGCTGGCGTGTCTGGCGTTAGGGTCGTTGATGGTTGCGTTGGCGGCGCGGCAACGCGGCGATTTGGGGTGGGCGACTGGGTGGATGCGCACGGCGCTGATTATTTTCGTGATGCTCGTGGCCTATGCCTTGCCGAAGCTGGCGCAGGCGGTGCAACTCGAAGCCCTGCCATTCCGCGTGCCCTTTCACGTCCCCGGCATTGGCATCGCGTTCGGCACCTTTGTCGTCGTCGTTGCGCTCACTGCCTTCAGCACGGGCAACAATCTGCTCTATCTGATTTTTTCGTTGTTGCTGGCGACGTTGGTCGTGTCCGCCGTGGCCGCGCGTTTGAATCTGACCAAGCTCGAACTCGAGCTGAAACCGCCGAAACATATTTTCGCCAACGAACCGGCGACGCTGGAATTGACGCTAAGCAATCGCAAACGCCTGCTGCCTTCATTCTCATTGCTGGCCGTCTTGCAAGAGCCAAAAACCGAGGCGCGCGAATTGGCCTTCTTCGCCATCGTGCCGCCGCGCGCGCGCGCCCAGGCGCGGCTGACGCATACCTTCACACGGCGCGGCGTGTACGAACTACAAAATCTGGCGGTCGTGACGCGCTTTCCATTTGGCTTTGTCGAACGCGGGTACACGCTCGACAACAGCGGCGAAATCATTGTTTATCCGGCGGTGCAGCCGTTGCGCGAGTTCGAACAAACGCTGCCGTTCGCGCTGGGTCAGGTCGAAAGCTTGCGCAAAGGCAGCGGCAGCGATCTCTATGCGATTCGCCAATACCGCCCCTCAGATCATCGCCACGCGATTGATTGGAAGGCGACAGCCAAGACGGCGCGGCTGATGGTGCGCGAGTTCACGCGCGAAGACGATTGGCGCGTCACGATTCATTTCGATGTGCAGGCGCGCGCCGCCGAGAGCGAACGCTTTGAGCGCGCCATCGCGCTGACGGCCAGTTTGCTCGAACATTTCATCACCGCGGGCGCCGAAGTGCGCCTGTTGATTGGCGCGGCGGATTTCGGTTACGGCAGCAGCCGCGCGCATTGGTACGCGTTGTTGCGCGAATTGGCGCGCTTGCAGGTTGCGGAGGAAGCAGAGCCGGAAGCCGCGACCGAGGCCGGTGACTGGGCCGCCGCCGCGCCGCGCAATGAATTCGGCATCTGGCTGACTTCGCTGCCACGGACAGCGGCTCCGGGCGGCTTGTGGCCGTCAACGCAGGTGATTTATTTCGACGAGTTGTAGCGTTGTACGGCAAACTGTTAGTTTGCCGTGGCTCTGCGGTCG
>JAYUCP010000016.1:0-6629 GCA_043740245.1 Acidobacteriota bacterium
GGGACAATCGTGTAGTCGTCTTTAAGCATCGGCGTCTCTCCACGCGCACTATAGCGCAGCCCTGACCGCGCCTGAACTTTTTCAGTGATCTCCCAGGGCGTGCCGTCTGGTTTAAGTTTCAAATGCGAATCGTCGCCTGTTTGAAGTTGAGGTCGGTATCGAAGCGCCGTAGAAAGTTCATGCCGAGCACGCCCGCGACTTGGCTGCCGAAGGGGATGGTGTGCGCCAACACGAGCAACTGATTGACCCGCTGTCCAAGCGCATGCAGTTCTTCAACCGTCACTTCCGGCGCTTGCACCAGTCCGTTCGCCGTCACGATGGGGCGCCGGCGCGGCGCACCCGCCGGATCAATTTCGAGCGATGAGAGCGCGCCCCAGGAAAGGATGGTATGGCTCGCGCCACAATCAATCAGCAGTTTCACCACGCGGATGCGTCCGTGGTGTTTGAGCGCCACCTTGGTAAAAAACAGGTTGCCATGCACAATCAGGCTGTAGTGATTCATAGCAAATACCCGGTGTCTTCATCCCACTTCCCGGTAAATTCCAAGGCGAGCTTTGCGTGCTTGGCGGTCGTCAGAATTTTGTCAATCGCTTCTTTGCTGGGCGCATGCGCGACGACTTCGCCGGCAACGACGTTAAACTCATCGTCCAGTTCCGTGAACTCAATGAGCACCCATTCATTCGGATGCCGCTGATAAATTTCCTGCAGGTTCATTGCTTATTCCTCCGTTGCTTGAAGACACACCGGATACTATGCGCCAGGCACGCTGTCTTCAAGTCTTCTGATGAGTTGAGCGATGATGGGGAACGCGCGCGGCAGGGTTTGCCGTTACTGCCGGTCCCGCCGTTGACTTGAGGAACGAAGGAAAGTGCTATGAACGAATTGATTCGTATTCGGGCGGTGACGCCGCTGCAAGATTTCCGCGTGCGCGTGGAGTTCACCGACGGCACGACGCGCGAGATTGACCTCGACCCTTATCTGCGCGGCCCGGTCTTCGAGCCGTTGCGCGCCGACCCGTCCGCGTTTCGGGCTGTGAAAGTTGATGCGCGGATGAAGACGCTGGTTTGGGACAACGGCGCGGACATTGATCCTGACCTGCTCCGCCACAACCTCACGCCGGCCTGGATGGAAGAAGAAACCGTCGCCCAAGTCGCTTGAGCGGAACTGGTGTTGGCAGGGTGTGGCGAAGAATGAGGTCGCAATGATTACCTTTGAAGTCGCACAAAAGATTGCTCAAGTTGAGGCTGCGCGCCGCCGCGCCATTCCCCGTCTGGCGCACTATGAGTTCGGGCCGGTGGTGTTGGAGAGCGAAGGCCCTGGCTATTGGAAATTCGTTTGCGCCTCGGAGCAGATGCAGGACGAGGGCTACATTCCCGGCGCAATTTTCCTGCGCGTGGATAAGCGCGACGGCCACCTCTGGTCGGAACTTGAGATCGAACGGTATTACGAAGCCTTGGCCGCACCGCTTCAGTCGGAGCCCCAGGCACTGGCCGTTGCCTGACAATCATTGAACCTGGCTTGGTCAGGCTGAATCAAATCAACGTCGGGCCGCTCGCGCGCAGCCTGGCCGGGCGCGGCGAAGTGGATTGATGTTGACGGTGGATGGCAAAGTGGCTAATACAGGGTGGCTCAATCTCAAGTGACCGCAGCAGGTGCGTCCATCGGAAGGAGCTGAAAACTGCTTTGCGGCGGTTGTTGCCATAAAACTGTAGGAGGAAAATTGACTTGATGACTGATAGATTCGGCAAACTCGTTGTCGTCTTGCTCGCGCTGGCCTTCACCTTTCACCGCGCCGTCGGTGGGCAGGACAATGCGCAAGACAAAAAGCCGCTCGACCCCGCCGCCTGGGGCAAGAACCACGCGGGCCAAGCGGTGCCTGAATTCCTGCACGGCGACGAATGCCTGTTTTGCCATCGCAACACCATCGGCGCGACGTGGCAGAAAAATGCCCACGGTGTGACGGTGCGGCAGCGCGAAGATGCGGCGGAGTTGACGCCGCTCATCAAAACCAACGCGGCCGTCGCCAAATTGGATGGCGAGATCGAATACTTTCTGGGCAGCCGGCATTACGTGCGCTTTTTGAAAAAAGACGGTTACGGCAAGTTTGCGTTGCTGAATGCGCGGGTGGTGCTGGGCGCTGACAAGAAAGCCGAACGCTGGCTGGAAGCGGACAAGCCCGCTTGGGACAAAGCGAGGTTTGCGGACAGTTGCACCGGCTGCCACGCCACCGGGATTGACGCGAAGACGCGCGCGTTTGCGGCGTTTGGGTTGGATTGTTACGCCTGCCACGGCAACGTTTCGCTGGATCATACGAACGACACGTCGCTGATGCTGTTGTCGAAAAAGAACCGCACCGGCAAAGAGATCGTCACTTCGATCTGCGCGCAATGCCATCTGCGCGGCGACGGCGGCGCGGCGAAATCGAAATCCACCGGCTTGCCCTATCCGAACAACTTCATCGCGGGCGACAATTTGTTTCAGGATTTCCAGGTGGATTGGAAGCGCGCCGATGATGCGAAGCTGAATGCTGGAGATAGGCACGTCTGGCGCAATGTGCGCGATGTGGCGGTGAATGACGAAAGCACGACCTGCCTGAATTGCCATCAGGCGCACGCCGCCGATCCGGCGGCGGCTACGCAAAAACACCGCCGCTTGCCGCGTTCGCCGATCTGCTTCGATTGCCACAGCCAGGAGGAAGGGCAGTTCAAACAGGTGCGGAAGTACGAAGTCAAAAGCGCGCTGTGCGAATACTGAGGGCGCGCTTCACGCGGCGGTCAGCGTGGGCCGCACGCGGTTGCGATAGGCAATGCACTCAGCCAACACGCGCCGGTATTCGTCCGCCTCGACATCGCGTTCGCAGCACAGAATGAAGAGCGTGCCGTCGTCCTTGAAATTGCCGTCCCATTCGATCACCTGCTCGTCCGTCCAATCGGCGCGGTACGTTTGCAGCTTCGCATCATCCACGCGGTCGAAATAGGCGCGCAGATTGACGCCCGTCTCATCCAGCGCTTCGGTTGTCGGTTCTTGCTCGAAATTCCAGATTGGTTGTTCCATGACGTTTAAGTTCTGGCGTCTTCTACCCATTCAAAATCCACTTGCTCCCGCTTGGCGCAACACGTGAACGCGAATTCGTTGATGACATCGCGGCCCAAAATATCTTCGTCTACGTCATCGCGGCAGTCGGCCATAAATTGAATTGACTGTCCGGCCAATACCACCGCTGCGTTGTATAGCTGCCGTTTGCGGGCGATACCACCGATGCCGCCGATCTTCTGCCAGCCGGCAGGATCGCTCCACAGGTCGAGCCGGTCAGCGACTTCGTGACGCAACACGGTCAAATCCGCGCCGGTGTCTATGACGAATGAGATCTCCGCCTGGTCATTCAGGCGCCAATCGCCAACCGGCGCCGTCAGCATAGGCATTGCCGGGACGTAGCTGCGGTCATAATGCCCCGCCACAATGTGGCGCACGCGCAACTCAATTTCTTCGTTGCCGACCAGGCTGACGTACATTACGCCGCTGCCGGTTTTCCGGCTGGCTTCCGCCGCGACGTGATTCATCTGTTTTCCAACCGCCACGACCACGCCGCCAACGATGGCAACCCACTGACCGGGATAGAGCTTTAATAACTCGTCGCGCTGCCGCCAATACGCTGCTTCTTCCTGCTCGAAGCGCTGCTGCGCTTCGTCCCGCGATAATTTAGTGCCAATGGTCCGTTGTGCCGGCACGGGCGCTTCGTCCGTCATTTCCGCTACCGGTGACGGCAGCGCGGCTTGTAGCGCCGTGAGCAAGATAGCTTCAATCGGCTGCTTCGTCGCTTGCGCGGTGCGTTGCAGCGGTTGAAAGATGCTGTCCGGCAAATTCAGCGTGATGGTCTGTGACATTGCTGGTTACCTCCTCGCGCAGCTTACCATTTACCGCCCCCGGTACGTAATCCACATTGGCGACGCCCACAATACCTCGCCATCCTGCTGTTCGCGGCGTGCTGTATTAATCACTTGGCGGCCACCAGCCAACGCTCACCCACAAACCCCGCGTGGCAACAATTTCAGGATTGTTCATATTCAGCGCGAACACCGTCGCCCGGCCACACGCGCTCTTGCCGATAATTTGCGTCCCGCCTTTGCTCCAGCCGAAATGCTCGTGCCAACGTTGCAGCCGTGGATTGAAAAGTGCCACCCATGCCCCGGTTTGCGGGTCGAAGGCCTGAATTTGCGCGCCTTTGAAATGATTGCAGCGGCGGCAAGCGAGCCAGAGGTTTTCTTCAATCGTCAATCCGCCCGCCACCACAGGTAATAAATGTTCGAATTCCAGCGGCATTCCCAACAGGATTTCGCTCGCCAGGCAATAGCCGCAACGCTGCCGGGCTTGCTGTCGCACGCGGCGGCCGAGTGCCAGCGGTACTTTGCGGCGGGTGCGGCGGTTCATTGTGAATGCTTGCCATTCGCTGCTACCAACTCGCCAAGTTCAGCCAGCGTCGGCACCCGCTGGCCGCGAAACCGCAACAACACGGCGGCGCGCGCCTTGCGCAACATCACCAAATCCGCCGCCTGCTGCAACGTATTCAAGCGCGTTTGTTCGGTGGGGCTGAGCGCGCCGGTTTGATTGCGCGTCAAAAGGCTGTGCAGCTTCTGCTGCGCCGGCTCCGGCACTGTTTCAAGCAGCACCTGCCAGAGCGCCTCATCATCCAGTAACTCCAACTCGGTCAAATTCTGTCGCAACTCCAGCGGCAAGCCTTCCAGCGAAGGCAGCGAAGCCTGCAATGCCGTAAGCAGCAGCGATTCGACTGGCTGCTTGGTCGCTTTCGCCGAACGTTGCAGCGGTTGAAAGATGCTGTCCGGCAAATTCAGCGTGATGGTCTGTGACATTGATGATTACCTCCCTTGCGGCGCGCAGCTTACCACTCACCGCCCCCGATACGTAATCCACATTGGCGACGCCCACACCACCTCGCCGTCCTGCTGTTCGCCGCGCACATAATAATAACTCTGCTTGCCTGCCTCCGGCTTTTCGTCGCGCCAGGTGAAGCTGACCGCCGCCGTCTTCGGCTCGATCGTGTAAACGTATTTGTTGTCCTTGATGATGTGGACTTTGGCAAACGGCGCGGTGCCCGTCAGCTTGACGTTCAGCACGGGTCGTTGCGACGTGTCGAAGATGTCGCCCATCAGGTGTGTGCCGCTGCGCACGTCGGCCAGTATGTCGTCGGTCGCGCCGTAAACGTGCCGCTGCTGGAAGGCTTCGAGCAAGCCTTTGCGCGACGGCTCGCGGACGTACAGGATGCAGTAACTCATGTGCGTCGAGATGTGATCGCTCGAAGCCTCGAACGCCAGCTTGTAGCCGCGTTGCAGTGCCAGCGACACAAAACCTTTTTCGCGCCAGCCACCGATTGAATCGCCCGCGCTGTTGGCGCGCGGCGCGTCGGGCATCTCGTAATTCTGGCGGTCGCCCTGATAAATCTCGACCACGGGTTCGGCCAGCGGATCGTTGTCACGCCAGTCGGTGCCCATGTTCGTGCCGCTGGTGTGCGAGGCGACGATGCCGTTGAAATGACGCAGGTAGCGGTAAAGCATCTGCGTGTCGGGCGCGTGGACTTCGGGCGTCTCGTCAGTGCGCGGCAGGCGCGGCAGCGTGCGGATGCCGCGTTGGGCGAAGATCACGTTGCGGTGGCCTTCGGGATAGGTGACGCTGCGTTCGTAGCTGAACATCGGCGTGAATGCGCCGGGCGAATGCAGGATGTCGGCCAGCTTCTGCGTGATCCACCAGGAATACTCGCGGCCCACGCCGTTGTCGTGATCGCAACAGCCGATCCAATCCAGCGCCGCCGCATCCACGGCATAGCGGAACTGATCCCAGATCGTGCCGTCGCCGCCGCCGTCAGGTGAAATCTCGCTGTGGCGATGGAATTCGCCGCGCATCAAGCGGTACTCGGCGTTGGCGATTTTCGCGCGGTACTCGCGCAGCCGTTTGACGTGCGGCGTATCGGGCGCGGCGTTGCTGGGTGTCACATCGGTCGTGCTGGCCGTCAGGTTCAGCGGCTTGAGCGTGTCGCTGAGCACGATACGCGCGGCGTACAGATCATTGTTGTAAGGGTCTTCGCTCCCGCCCGCCGCATCGTTGGCGCGCAGCCGTGGATGGAAGTTTTGCCGCCCGTCGCTGGAACCCACGACCAGCAATTCACCCGCCGCCGTCGAAGCCAGCGCGGGCCGGTTGTCGAGCAGGTTGTCGCTGTGCGTGACGAAGATCGGATTCGTCCAGGCCTGGCCGTCATAACTGACGACGTTCTCGAACCAGACCGTGCCGAGTTGCGGCGCCCACCATTGCGGATTGACCGTGCGATAGGCCAGCCAGATGCGCCCGCCTTTGTCCGCCAGCAAACGCGGCAAACTGTTTTTCGGACGCGGCGGCGGCGCGGGCGTGGCGCTGGGCCGCCGGTTCTTGGCCGCGTCGGGATTGGGCTGTACACCCAGGAATGGATCGCTCTGCCGCGCGGGTGAATCTACGTTGCGATTGAGTACGCCGGGCAACACCGCGCCCACGTCGGCAGGCTCGAAGACGCGGTCGCCCTGCCAGACTTTCACTTTGATCCAGCGCCCGTGATAGAGGCCGATGCCCGTCGTTTCGTCCGCGCC
>JAYUCP010000017.1:0-16546 GCA_043740245.1 Acidobacteriota bacterium
CCAAGAGGTTTTATATGAAGCCCTCCCTCCCTCACGGTCGGGCTACTGACACGGGCTGAGCAGTTACAAAAAAAAAAAAAGCGAATGCGGAATTTCGCAAGCAGCCTTTGCGTCACAAAATTCCGCAATCCACCTTCCGCAATCGTTAGAGGGCTTCGGCGCCGCTGACCACTTCGATGATTTCGCGCGTGATGGCGGCCTGGCGCACGCGGTTCATGCTCAAGGTCAGACGGTCAATCACTTCGCTGGCATTCTTGGAGGCCGAATCCATCGCCGTCATTTTTGAACCCATTTCGGAGGCCACCGATTCGAGCAACGCCTGATAAATGCGGTTCTCGATCAGTTTGGGCAAGAGCACTTCGAAAATCTCAGCCGGTTTTTGCTCGTAAAGATAATCGCCCCCGGCCTCAGTCGTTTCGTTTTCCGGCAGTTGGCCGATGGGCAGCAATTGCACCAGCGTGGGTTTTTGCACGAGCGCCGATTTGAATTCGCCGAAGAGCAGATAAACCTTGTCAACTTTGGCTTCCGTGGGCTGCGCTTCGCTGGTGAAGTCGGCGATCAGTTGCTGGCCGAGGCTGATGGCATCGGCCGCGTTGACCTTGCCGGTGCCGGTGATGCCCGTGTGGGCGCGGCGAATTTTGATGTTGCGGCGATGGAAAAAATCATTGCCCTTGCGTCCGATCAACACCAGTTCAACCTGATCGTGCGCGTGCTGGCGCAGGAATTCGTTCGCGGCTTTGATGAGGTTGGTGTTGAAGCCGCCGCACAAGCCTTTGTCGGCCGTCACCAGCGCCAGGATGATGCGCTCGCTGCTGGGCGTTTCGGCGTCGGCACCCTCTGACAGAGAAGCCAGCAACGGATGTTTGAAGTCGGGCGAACGCCGCGCCAGATCACCCAGAATCTGCGTCATCTTTTTGGTGTAAGGGCGCGCCGCCTGCACGCGTTCCTGGGCGCGGCGCAAGCGGGCGGCCGCGACCATCTTCATCGCCTTGGTGATTTGCTGGGTGCTTTTGACGGCGCGCAAACGGCGCCGCAGGTCTTGAATGCTAGGCATAATTGGAAGGATGAAGGATGAGGGATGAAGGATGAAAGATGAGGGATGAAGGATGAAAGATGATCCCATTTCATCCCTCATCCCTCATCCTTCATCCCTCGAGTTTAAGCTTTGGCGCTCTTCGCTTGCGCGTTGAAGCGCTCTTTGAATTCTTTCAGCGCGGTGTGAAGCTGTTCTTTGATGCTGTCGTTAACCACTTTCTTGTCGCGTAGTTCCTGCAAGAGCGAGCCTTTGCTGTTTTCCATGAACTTGAGCAATTCGGACTCGAACCTGCGGATGTCTGCGACCGCGACATCGTCGGCGTAGTTATTCGACGCCGCCCATAGCCCGATGACTTGCTTCTCCACATCCATCGGCACGTATTGATCCTGCTTCAGCAATTCGGTCAAACGCTGGCCGCGCGCCAACTGTTTGCGCGAAGCTTCGTCCAGGTCGGAGGCGAACATTGCAAAGGCGGCGAGCGCGCGATACTGCGCCAAATCCAGGCGCAGCGTGCCGGCAACGCTTTTCATCGCCTTGACCTGCGCGTTGCCGCCGACGCGGCTGACCGAGTTGCCCACGTTGATCGCCGGACGAATGCCGGAGTTGAACAAGTCGGATTCGAGGAAGATTTGCCCGTCGGTGATCGAGATCACGTTGGTCGGGATGTAGGCCGAAATGTCGCCGGCCTGGGTTTCGATGACGGGCAACGCTGTGATCGAGCCGCCGCCTTTGGCATCACTGTATTTGGCGGCGCGTTCGAGCAAGCGCGAGTGCAGGTAGAACACGTCGCCCGGATAAGCTTCGCGGCCCGGCGGACGGCGCAGCAGCAGCGAGATTTCACGATAGGCCGCGGCGTGCTTCGACAAGTCGTCGTAAACGCAGAGCACTGCTTTGCCTTGCTCCATAAAGTATTCGCCGATGGCACAGCCCGAATACGGTGCGATGTATTGCATCGCCGCCGGTTCCGACGCCGAGGCCACGACGATGATCGTGTAACTCATCGCATCATACTTTTCGAGCGTGGCCTGCACCTGCGCGACGGTCGAGGCTTTCTGACCGATGGCGACGTAAATGCAGATCACATCCTTGCCGCGCTGGTTGATGATCGTGTCGAGCGCGACGGCGGTCTTGCCGGTCTGGCGGTCGCCGATGATCAGTTCGCGCTGGCCGCGTCCGATGGGCACCATCGAATCAATCGCTTTCAGGCCCGTCTGCATTGGCTCTTTCACGCCCTGGCGATCCACGATGCCGGGGGCGATGCGTTCGATGGGCATGAAGTCCTTGGTCACGATCGGGCCTTTGCCGTCCATGGCTTGGCCGAGCGCGTTGACTACGCGGCCCAGCATGGCTTCGCCGGCGGGGACTTCGATGATGCGCTTGGTGCGTTTGACGATGTCGCCCTCTTTGATCTTCTGGTAATCGCCCAGCAACACCGTGCCGACCTTGTCTTCTTCCAGGTTCAACGCCAAGCCGAACGCGCCTTGCCCGAAGTCGAGCAACTCGCCGGCCATGACCTGTTCCAGTCCGTGCAATTCGGCGATGCCGTCGCCGACCTTGATGACCGTGCCGACTTCGGCCACGGTGACGCCAGTCTCGAAGTTCTCGATCTGCTGGCGAATAATTTTGCTGATTTCGTCTGCCCTAATATCGTCTGCCATATTTGCTCCGAAATGTACGGCAAACTGTTAGTTTGCCGTTGTCTGCGAGTTAAGACCCGCCGGAATTATTTAAGAAGCCCTCAATCTGTTTGCTTGCGAGACCACGGCAAACTGACAGTTTGCCGTACATCAACCGGACTACCTCAATTTGCCTGTAGTAATCGCTCTCTCATCTGCGCCAATTGGTTCTTGATCGAACCGTCATAAATCTTGCTGCCGATGCGCGTGACGACGCCCCCGATAATTTCGGGGTCGGTCTTGTATTGCAGCCGCACTTCCTTGCCGGTCACAACTTTCAATTTGTCGTGCAACAGTTTTTGTTCGTCGGCATTGATGTTGCGCGCCGTGACAATCTCGGCGGTCACGATATTCATGCGCCCGTCCAACTCTTTTTCGAGCGCCCGCACCATCGGCGTCAGTTGATGCAAGCGGTTGTTGGCCAACAGCAATTGCAAAAAGTTCTGCACGGTCTGGCGCGACTTCAGGCGAGTTATCAGTTCATTCAGCACGGCGCGTTTGCGCTCCGGCGCGATGACCGGACTGGCGAACACCTCGTGCAATTGCGCGTGGCCTTCGACCATCGTGGCGAACTGTTTCAACTCGGCGGCTACTTCAGTGACCTCGCGCTTCTCGACGATGACGTCGGCGAGCGCGCGGGCGTAGCGATTGGCAATCGTGGCAATACTCATAAAAAGTAGTCAGTAGTCAGTAGCCAGTAGCCAGTAGTGGGCCACTAGCTCACTTTGCTTAGTTCCTCGCCGACGCGTTGCAAGAGCTTGGCGTCGTCTTGCGGCGTCAATTCGCGGCGGATCAATTGTTCGGCGAGTTCGACGGCTTTGTCGGCGGTGAATTCGCGCAACTGGACGAGCGCGGCTTGTTTCGCGCCTTCGATCTCGCGTTTGGCGGTGGCGCGCAGCTTGTCGGCATCGGCCTGCGCTTCGGCTTTCAAGCGTTCGCGTTCCGCAATGGCTTCGCGTTCGGCTTGGGCGCGAATCTCGGCGACTTCCGCATCCAGCTTACTCAGCCGGGTATTCAATTCGTTGATCTTTGCTTCGGCCTCAGCCTTCTCTTTGGCGGCGCGGTCGAGCGTGGCACGCACAGTGGCCAGGCGCTCGGCGAAAAATTTGCGCGCTGGTTTGCGCACCAGCAGGTACAGCACAGTTAAAAAGATGGCGAGATTGACGGCTTTGGGAATCGCGGGATGCAGCCCGCCAGATAGCAAAACCGGCTGGACAAACAGGACAGGCAGAAAGAAGGTCAAGGAACGTCGCGTGATGCTTTTCATGTTTAGCTCTAGGTCTCCTGTTCTCCTCTAGCGGCTTAGCCAATGGGGCGTTTCAGTATTTGCGAAGAGATGGTCGCGGCCATCGCGCGCGCTTCATTTGCCAGCGTCTGGCGCGCGGTCGTGGCCTGTTGCGCGATCTCGTTTTTGGCGGCGTTGAGTTGTGTGGAGGTCTCTTGCTTGACCTGTTCCAGCAATTGCTGGCGGGCGGTCAAGGCTTCCTTCCGTTGGCTTTCAAGCTCTTGATACGCGCCCGCGCGCGCTTGGCGAATCTGTTGTTCGTAATGATTGAGCCGCTCGTCGTATTGCTTGAGCAGGTGTTTGGCTTCGTGCAAACGCCCCGCGCCCAAATGCTCGCGTTCGTCGAGCACTTTGTTGATCGGCACAAAGAGCGTCCGGTTGAGAATGAAGATCAACAGAAAAATGCTGATAAAAATGAAAAGGAAAGAGCCGTCAATACTGATTACGCTCCCTTCCAACAGCAGGATCATAGCAAGGCTCACCGCGTGACTCTCCTCCGGGATGATAAGTTCCACCGCATAGATAACAAGACCGAAAATGCAGGCCAAAATTTAAGTCTGGATAAGTAGCACACGGTTTCACAAAGTGTCAACTTGCAGTTCCTGAAATTTTGTTTTGGCGTAAAGAAAGCCCACAGAGGGCGGAAACGCGCACTCTGTGGGCCGGTTTGCAGCTTCATTTGGCGGACTAGCGGAAACTGATTTGGACGACATTCGAAGCCACGCCATCCACGGTAAGGCTAACCGAAGGATTCGGGAAGACGAACAAATTCGGCGGGAGCCGCAAATTGACCTGGTCAAGACCCGCCAAGCTGCCTTGCGCGCCCGCAAAGGTCACCGGCACATTCACCGTGCTCACCGCCGCCGTCACATTGCCGAGGTCAGCGCGAAACCGCAGGCCCGTACAATACAGCAGCAGGAAAAGCTGTTCGGCAGGCGGCCCGAATTCGATGGGAATGGCGACAAACCGATTCGTGGCCGGATCGAGCCGCGCGACCGGTTCGTAACGCTGCGTCCCATCGGCCAGGACGCGCAACACCTGCGCCGCCGCCACGCCGCTGCCGTTGGCATTCGCGGCAAAAATTCCGGGTGCAACGGTGGCAACCTGAATGATCGCCAGTGAGACGTTGACCAGTGTGCCGCCGCTGGTGATCGTCACCGTGGCCTGGCCCAAGGCGGTTCCCGCCGGCAGCAGGTAATTGACTTGGTTGGGCGACACAAAAAAGAGCAGGGCGGCGCGTTCGACGCCCGCACTGTCTTTGACGCTCACGGTCGTTCCGGCCAGCGTTGTCGGCAACGGCAGGGTGGTGGCGGCTTGAACGCCGGTGGCCAGGTTCGTGCCAAAAGCGGCAACAATCTCTTCACGGGCGAATTGCTCGCCCTTATAACTGGCCGCCGAAACATTGGCCAGGGGCCGGGCAATCAGGATAGTCACTTCGGCAGAGGTTGATGGCGCGTAGTTCGCGTTGCCCGCGTAAACAGCAGTCAATTTGTGCGTGCCTGCCAGCAAGGCGGAGGTTGTCAGCGTGGCCAGCCCGTTCGCATTCAACGTGCCCGTCCCTAGCGCAGTTGTGCCGTCCAGAAATGTGACTGTGCCGGTGGGCGCGCCCGCGCCAGTGGCTGTGACCGTGGCCGTCAATGTCACGTCCTGGCCCAAAAAATATGGCCCGGCCGACACCGCGAGTTGGGTGGCGGAGTTGCGATTGTTGACCGTCAGATTGAACGGTGAATTTGTTAGCGCGCCGCAATTGTCGGTTGCACTGACGGTGACGACATAGGCCCCGCCGGGCGCCGCGTTGTTGATAGTAACAATGCCAGTCGTGGCGTTCACGGCAACAGTTCCTGTGAAGCCGGCGGAAATGGCCGCCGTTACACTGGCCACCGCGTTGTTATCCGTCGGAGCGGCATTCGGTGTGACAGTGGCGGACTGGCCTACGGCGACGGTTGTGGTCGGATAAGGCCCCAGCGTCGGCGCTGTGTTCGCCGTAACGTTGATCGTCAGATTGGCCGTGGCTGTGCCGCCTGCCGGGTCGGTCACAGTCAAGACCACGGTTTGTGCGCCTACGGATGCGTTGCAAGCCGCAGTCACCGTCGCGCTGATCGTGCCACTGCCATTGCTGATGTTGTTGATTGCCAGGCCCGTTGGGACGGTTGTCGCCGTCACGGTCAGATTGCCCGCCGGTGTTTCCAAATCATTGACGGTGGCAATGGTGGCAACCGCGCCCGGATTGCCTTGCTGGCGGGTGAGCGCGGCGGCGGCAGTGATTGCCGGCGGCGTATTTTGCACCGGGCATTTGCCCACGCTGTCCGCCTTGAAAATCGCCAGAATCTCTTCAGCCGTGAGCGCGCGGTTGTATAGGCTGACTTCGTCTATGCGCCCGTTGAAACGTTCGTTTGGCAGCCGGTTGAGCACGTCATCAGAGCGCGAGCCGATTTTTAGCGGGCCATTTAGGGGCGTGATGTCGCCGCTCAGCCCGGTGAGGGTGCGCGCGGGCACGCCGTTGAGATACGTGCGTGCAGTCGTGCCGTCATACGTCACGGCCACATGCGTCCAGGTGTTCAACAACACGGCCCCGCCGCCATCCACCCAGGCACGGTACTCATCTGGCAACCCACTGACACCGAGCAGCGCGAAGGCGAAGTTGCCAGTTGGAATTGTTCCCCCCGGCTGGTCGGACCCACGAATGCCGATTTCGTATTGATAATTTTCAATAGGCTTGTTCTCCTTGTTGACGATGATGTCCACCGACCCATCCATTTGCGTCGGGTAGACCCAGGTTTCAATAGTTATGTGCGCCGGATTGAGAGCGGGCGCGTTGGGAATGATTACTTCACTGGCGCCATCGAAATTGAAAGCCTGCATGACCTTACCCGTCGTGAAGCCAACGCCATTGAGCAAGGTGCCGTGATTGGTCCTGACCGAATCCAGTCCGTTGCCTTCGCCGCGATACCAGGCGATCAGGCCGTTGGGGCGCGGCGCGCAATTTGGTTGGGCGGCGGATTGGCTGGCGGCGGCAAACCAGGTGAAAGCAAGCAGCACAATTGCGCAGAGCAGCAAGAAACCGAGGCGCGTGCGGGCGTGAAACTGAAACGGATGACGTGGGTGAGTTTGCATAACGGTACGACCTCCATGAACCTGCGTTTGCCAAGCACTGGCAGCGATAACGAAGGTTACTGAAAACCACCCGGGCAACGGGCGGTGAGCGTTTGTTTCAGGGTGAAGATGCGTCTGGGAGCAATGTCTCGGCTGCCGAGAAAACGGGCAGCCACATACCGATCAGTGCGTGGTCGAAACGATCTTGTTTTGCTTGTCGTGGCACCGGGGAAGCAATCAATTCGGCGAGGACGGATACTACTGAGCAGGGTTTGGGCTGTCAATCATTTAGATTGGCAGCCCAGGCGCAAAAACGCAGCCTTGAACGTCAGTTGCCCCACCGCATGCTTTGCTCACTTGATTTGTATCCGCACCGGATTGGCCGCCTTGCCGTCCACGCTCAGATTGACCTCGATTTCGCCCGCGCCCGCCAACGCACGCGGGATGCGCAGGTTCGCCTGATCCACGCCAAGCAGGCCGGGCGCGGCGCCGATGAAGCTGACTTCACTAACGGCGCTCCCAATCGAAGCGGCTGCCGGAATGCTCAAGTTGCGTCCGCGCCAACCCGTGCCAAACAGAATCAGAAAGACCTGCTCATTCGCCGCGCCCAAATCAATCGGCACCGCGACGAATTTGCCAGTGGCCGTATCGAAGCGCGCGACCGGCTCGAAACGTTGCGAGCCATCCGCCAGCACGCGCAAAACCTGCGCGGCAGGCAAACCGCGTCCGCTGCTGTCGGCGCTGAAGATACCCGGATTGGTGGCGGCCAGTTGCACGCGCGCCACCGAATTCACGCCGTCGCTGCCGATCACGGTGATCGTTGCCGTGCCGGCGGCCAGCCCGCGCGGCAACAGGTAATTGACTTGCGTCGGCGAAACGAAAAAGAGCGGCGCGAGGATTTCAACGCCCGCACTGTCGCGTATGCGCACCAGCGTGCCGCCCAGCACCGTCGGCAGCGGCAAGCTCAACGCCGTAGACCGCGTCGTCGCCAGCCGCGCGCCAAACGCCGCGACGATCTGTTCGGGGGCGAGGGTCGTGCCACGATAACTGGCCGCCGATACGTTGGTCACTGCGTAAGCGACGTTCAAGCCCAGCGGCGTTGATGTCGCACCCAGATAAAGATTGTCGCCGCTGTACGCCACGGCCAGCCCGTGGACGCCCGCTTCGACAAACGACACGCGCAAACGCGCCGTGCCCGTGCCATCCAGCGCCGCTGTTCCCAAAGTTGTTGTGCCATCAAAGAACGTCGCCGTCCCGCTCGGCGTTGTCGCCAGCGCGGTGTTGGCCCTCACGGTTGCGGTCAGTTCGAGCGCCTCGCCTTGCGTGAAAGGTTCGCCCGCCGCCGTGAGCGCGACCGCCGTCGCCAATTTAGTCACGGTGAAATTGAAACTCGTCGTGGCCGTCGCGCCGCAATTATCAGTGGCGGTGAGCGTGGCCGTGAACGTGCCCGCCGGGCGCACATTGCTGATGGTGACGACGCCGGTGGCCGGATTGACGCTGACCGAACCGTTGAATGCGCCCGCCACGCTGGCGACCACGCTGGCGAGTGAGCCATTGTCCGTGGGCGCTGCCGTAGGCGTCACCGCCACCGATTCGCCCGCTGGCAAGGGCGCGGGGCTTGTGTATGCGCCCAGCACCGGCGGCGTGTTGGCCGTGACGTTGACGGTGAAGGCCGCCGTGCCCGTCAATTCGCCATCGCTGACGCGCAAGGTCACAGTGTTTGCGCCGAGCGCGACATCGCAGGCGACCGCGACCGTGCCGGTGATTGTGCCGTTCGTATTCGTCAGCTTGCCGAAGCTCAAGCCTTCGGGCGCGTTCGCCACCGTCACCGTCAATTCGCCCGCCGCCGTTTCGGTGTCGCTGACCGTGCCCAGCACGACGAGCGCGCCGCTGTTGCCGCGCTGTTGCGCGAGCGCCGCGCCCGGCGTGAGCGTCGGATTCGTGTTGACGAACATCGGGCATTTGCCCGCCGTGCCTGAATTGTAGATCGCCAGCAATTCCGCTTCGCTCAGCGCGCGCGTATACAAACTGAGTTCATCAATCAGACCGTTGAAACGATTCGCGGGCAGTTGATTGATCAGCGTGTCCGAACGCGAGCCCAGCTTCAGCGGCCCGGTCGAAGTGATCAGGTTGCCGCTCAAGCCCGTCAGCGTGCGCGCGACACGGCCATTCAAATAACTCTTGAGCGCCGCGCCGTCGAAACTAAGCGCCACGTGCGTCCATGTATTCAGCGGCACCGTGCCGCCGCCGTTGATGAAGCCGCCGAATTCATCGGGCAAGCCGTTGAGGCCGTTCAGCGCAAACACCAGCGTGCCCGCCGGAATCGTGCCGCCCGCGCCCGCGATGCCCCATTCGTATTGATAGGCCGTGTAAGGCTGATCTTCTTTGTTCAAGATGAACTCGACCGCGCCATCCAGCAGCGTCGGGAAAACCCAACCCTCAAAAGTGAATTGCTGGAAGTTCAACGCGGGCGAATGCGGGATGACCAATTCGCTGCTGCCGTTGAAACTGAGCGCCTGGCCGACGCGCCCGGCGGCGAAGGCTAATCCGCCCACACTCGCGCCGTTATTGGCGTTTTGCTGATCGGCGGCGTTGTTTTCGCCGCGATACCAGCTCAGCAAACCGGGCCGCGTGTTCACACAGGCCGGGGCGCTCACCGTCAACGTGAAGCTTTGCGTGACCGCCGCGTTGCAATTGTCGCGCGCCGTCACCGTGAGCGTGTGCGTGCCAACGGGAGCCGCATTCGTGATCGTCACTGCACCGGTGGACGGATTGACGCTAAGCATTCCGGTGAAGCCCGCAGAAGCCGTGGCCGTGACGGCACTGACGGCGGTGTTATCGCTGGGCGCTTGCCCCGGCAACACCACTGTGCCTGCGCCCGTCGCCGCCGTCGCGTTGGGATACGCGCCCAGCGTCGGCGGCGTGTTGACCGTGACATTGATCGTCACATTGGCCGTGGCCGACAATCCGCCGCCATCAGTCACCAGCAACGTCGCCGTCAACGGAATGGGCGCGGCGTTGCAAGCCGCGCCGACGGTGGCGCTGACAGTGCCGCGGCTATTGGTCAAATTCGTGATGTTCAATCCGGCGGAAGCGCTGAGCAGAAAAACCTGCAAACTGCTGTTGGCCGTTTGCGCGTCGCTGACCGTGGCGAGCACGTCGTTGCCGGCGGGCGCGCCCTGTTGCCGCGTCAACGCGCTGCCCGGCGTAATCAACGGCGGCGTATTCAACGGCGGCGCGTTGCACGTGTTGCGCAACAACGCGACGGTGCTTTCGGCGGTATTGGCCGTCACCACGTCGGGCCGTCCATCGCCGTTCACATCCGCCGCAATGATCGCGTTGGCGCGTCCGCCCAGCGCGAAGCGCGTGTCATTGCCGAATTGCGCGGCATCGTTGCCGAGGCGGATTTCGGCTTCGAGATTGGCGGTGCCGATGACCAGATCAACCTTGCCATCGCTATTGAAATCGCCCGTCGCCACGCTCAACGGACTGGCCGTCGCGGCGAAATTTTGCGCTTGCAGGAAGACGCCCGCGCCGCTGTTTAGTTGCACCGAAACACGGTTGTTGTTGCTGTTCGTGATGACCAGATCGAGCGCGCCATCGCTGTTGAAATCGCCTCCGGCCATGTCTGTCGCGCTGTCAACGCCAACGGTGTAACTCACCGGCGCGGCAAACGCTCCCGTGCCGTCATTGAGCAACGTCGCAAAGCCTTCGTTGGCCGGATTCAACACTGCCAGATCGGTCTTGCCGTCGCCGTTGAGATCGCCGCTCACCAGCGCCAGCACGCGCGTGCCAACGGTATACGTCGCGGGCGCGCCGAAGCCGCCCGTGCCATTGCCGAATGTGACTGAGACTACGCCGGTACTCGTGCCCGCCGCGACATCCAGCTTGCCATCGCCATTGAAATCGCCCGTCACGATCACCGGAGCCGCGCCCGCCGCCGCCACCGGCAACGCGGCGGGGAAGCCGCCCGCGCCGTTGTTCAAATACAACAGCGGCACGCCCGCCTCGCTCGCCACGACCAGATCAAGCCGCTGATCGCCGTTGAAATCGCCCGCCGCCAAATCGGTCAGCGCGCCGCTCACATTGAAATTACTCGTCGTGAATCCGCCGTTGCCGTCATTAAACAACAGCGTGACACGGCTGCCGCGATTGGCGACGGCCAAATCCAAGCGGCCATCCAGATTGAAATCACCCGCGACGACGGCCTGCGGATTCGCGCCGCCATTCAACGCCGTGACGGCGGCGAAGCTCGGCGTCGCGCAACCTGTCTGCAGCGCCTGCGTCAGACGCGCGCTGCCGAGTGCGCCAGCTAGGGCGAGCAGCCAGAAGCCAAACTGTATATGTAGACGGTGAGGTCGGTGCTTTGGGGGTCGGGTCGTATGTCTCATGTAGGTCGTCTGCTCCGCCGCGTAGCCCAAGCGGGCCACGCCAAAACGCGCCAAGCCGCGCGTTGAATGTCTCGCTGATCGGAAGCCCCGAGCAAGAAAAGCTGTTTGTGGGGTGCGTAAAACCGCTGCCCGAATAGGCGCTGTGGATACTAATGAGCAGGGCACAGGCTGTCAATTCACGGAAGGCAATGACCAGCTCTTGCTGCCAAGCGTCTCACTTGATATTCACGCGCAGTGGATTTGCCGCTTGCCCTTCCACGGTCAACATCACTTCCAGTTCGCTGTGCTGGGCCAACGCGCGTGTTTGGCGCGGTTCGGTAACGGCGCCGCGCCGCGTGTTGACCGGTTCGTTAAGTTGCTTGGCTGCGCGGTAGCGGCGGGCTGTGCGCCAGGCGAAGGCGGCTAGTACCAACACAAATTGCGCGGCCTGACTCAACGGCCAGACCAGCTTTTGCCAGAATCGCATCGTGGTGCTCCTGTGTTGAAGAAAAATGAAATTGCGAGTTATGCGCGTGTGTAGCCGTAATGCAGCCGGTCGTCTCAGCCAAGCTGCCAAGGGAGTGTGTGCCGGTCAAGTGCGCCGGCGAAAGTGGAAACGTCGAATTGTGGGCACTGCTGCTTGAAACTGCTGTCAACCGGCGCTTCGGATGGCAGTCACTCGAAGCGCGTTGCCACTGCCAAAGAAAAGCCGCAATGAAAGATTTTGGCGCGGGCTCTGGGTGTGTGACGGGTGGCACGACAGTGCCTGAAAATGCGAGGTTCCGCGATCCGGCCAACTTGCTACTTGATATTTACCCGCACCGTATTCGCCGTCTTGCCATCCACCGTCAACACCAAATCCACTTCGCCACGTCCGGCCAACGCGCGCGGCAATGCGCCGATGTTGACCTGATCGAGTCCGACCAAATCGCCTTGCGCCCCGGCGAATGAGACGGGCACTGTCACGCCGCCAATCGTGCACGTCACCGCCGCCAACGCGCTGCGCCCGCGAATGCCGGTGCCGAAGAGCAACAGAAAAACCTGTTCGCCCGTTGGCCCCAGATCAATTGGCGTGCTGACGAAACGCTGCGTCGCCGTGTCAAAGCGCGCAATCGTCTCGAAGCTTTGCGCGCCGTTCGCCTTGACGCGCAAGGCCACGCCCGCCGCCACGCCCTGCCCATTCGCATTGGCGGCAAACAAACCCGGCGCGACTGCCGCAATCTTTACCGCGCCCGTCGCCACGACATTCCCGTTGCTCGTCACGATGATCGTTGCCGTGCCCGATGCAGTGTCCGCCGGGATTAGGTAGTTGATCTGGCCAGGCGCGACGAAGAAGAGCGACGCGAGCCGTTCCGTGCCCGCGCTGTCGCGCACCTTCACACTCGTCCCGGCCAACTCGGTCGGCAAGGGCAACGTATTCCCCGTCTGAGTCGTAGTCGCCAACCCCGCGCCAAATGCCGCCACGATGGATTCGCTCGCCAACTCCGCGCCACTGAAGCTTGCCGCTGACACACTCGCCATCACCGCCGCTTGCAGCACCGTCACCGTCTGCCCAGTGATGGTCAAAGTACCAGTACGTGGACTGGGGTTCGGGTTCGCGGTCACAGAGTAAGCCACGCTGCCATTGCCGCTGCCGCTCGCGCCCGCCGTAATTGTGATCCAACCTGCTCCGCTGGCATTGACGCTCGCTGTCCACGCGCAACCGCCCGCAGCCGTTACCGTCGCACTGCCGCTCCCGCCTGCGGACTCAAAGCTACGGCTCGCAGGTGACACTGCAAAGCTGCAAGAGACGGTTGTCGCATCGCTCGCGGTGTTATTTGCCGCATTGGCATCGCCTGCTGTCGCCACGCTCGCCGTGTTGGTCACGTTCGGCGCGGCTGTGCCCGACGCGCTCACAGTCAAGCTGATACTGCTGCTCACATTGGGCGCGAGCGGGCCAGCGTTAGTACAGGTCACTGATTGCCCTGAAGCTGAGCAACTCCAGCCCGTGCCGCTGCCTGACACGAAGCCCAGACCAGCAGGCAGAGTGTCGGTTACGGTGATCCCTGCGGTCGTCGCTGTTGCTCCAACATTCCTGACCATTAGCGTGTAGAGGCCATTCGTGCCAGCGATGAAGTTTCCGCTGTGACTCTTCGTGAGCGCGAGATCAGGCGCTGCGTTGATCGTGAAGTTCACGGTTTGATCTCCATTGAAATTGCTCAAGGAAACAGCAGTGGGATTGAAAGAGAAACCGATTTTTGTCGGAGTGATAGTAACGTTTATCACGCCCGGAAGGCTAAATGAGGCGCTGCCGTTCTGGTCAGTCGTCCTTGATCCTCCAAAATCTCCACTCAATGTCACAGTTACTCCACTAAGCCCATTGCCGCTACTATCTACCACACGAACATTGACTGCGTAGAATGGCGAACCTACGAAAGATGCAACTAAATTTGAGCCTAGGTTAGGATTAGTCCAACTACTTGGTCGGAAGAAAAATCCCGGTTTAGAGGCGACTAGCGTAAAGCTTCTTCCGCCAGGATAACTGCCGAAGGAGAAGTTGCCGTTATCATCGGTTGAGGTTTGGGCTGATGCGGCACCGCTTAAAGTGACAAGCACTCCACCGATGCCAGCCCCATCAAGATTTACTACCCTGCCGCCGATGGTATAAGACAACACTGTGCCTATGAAATTGGCTGTCTGATCATTGCCTAGATTATTGAACTGCCGATTCTGCGGATCGAAGGAATATCCGGGTTTTGATAATGACACGAAATAGTTACCACCACCTGTAAGGTTTGCAAATGAGTAATTACCGTTCGCGTCAGTTGTAGCCGTCGCGGTCTGCGAGCCGTTCAAAAACAAAAACATTGCTACGCCGCTGAGGCCAGACCCGCTGGAAGCTACCTGACCACTAATTGTATAGGTCGGTGCGGCTTGAGATATAGGATAGGTTTGCCCCGCAACGGCTATGTTTCCAGCGCGAGCCCCACCAATATTGGGTGCTACTGAGTATGTAGCCGTGCCGCTGCCGTTGCCTACGTTGCCAGAAGGAAAACTGATCCAGCCAACATCGCTGCCGGCTTCCCATGAACAGTTTCCATTTGCTGTAACACTGACAGTGCCAGTGCCCCCACTAGGCGTGAACAACTGGTTAGTTGGTGTTGATGCTGAGTAAGTGCAGTTATTTGTAATAGTCACGTTGAAGCTACTGGCATTCATGGAATTCACCTTAACTTGAATCCCATAGGCTACATCTGTAAAGGTCTCGCCAACAGTCCACATGGCACCCGCATCATTAGGATTACCATTGTTGTCTGGATCAATAACTCGTGCGTAAGTAGCATTAAGATCAGTTCCTCGCTTAGTATCTACTGAATGAATAATAATTGCTTGTCCAGGCACTTGATTGTCATAACCAGCAAAGAATCGGGCTTCAACGGTATAGAATTTTGTTGTCGAGCCGCCAATAGGGATTTGCGCCATGAGATAATTGGTATCTGACATAGGCTGGGCGATACGTTCGATATTGATGGCTAAGGTGGTTCCCCCTGTGGCAACGTACTTTCTTGCAGACGGAATCCAGCCTACGATGTTTTTATGGTAGGAAATAGTATGAATCGGGATACAGCCATAATTTACATCGCGTGATGAACATATCCCTCCCCCGCTCATTACATCCCAATTGGAATCATAAGTCTCATTGTATGCGCCGGATGAATGAGGCAGTCCAAACGTATGTCCCATTTCATGCGCTAAAACCCATGACCCATGAGTGTTCGTAGCTCCGTATGCAAACGGAGCTATCCAATTCAAGCCATACAATTTGCTAACACCGTCACGAACTATTGGCCTGGTAGTCGAGCCTGCTGAGTAAGGGACAAGTTCTTGGTTGAACATCAAGTTTATACCATCATAATTAGGGAAAAATACGTCAGCATCGGCAACGATGAGGCAATCTGCTATAGCTCTTTCCGCATCAAATTCCAACGTTCCGTTCCGCTCATAAACATAATAAGACCTCGGTTGTGGCAGGTTGTACCAGCCAACGATAGTACTTCCTTCTATACTGATGTTGCCGTAAGAAACTTCCCGCCAATAGTGATCCATGCCTGGGTACGCGCTACCCATTAGAGACTGGAAATGGCTTACAGGCTTGGGAGTGATAGAAGTGGAATCTGCGAAACGACAGAGGATAGTAACCCACTTCTGCGTTCCTTTTACGTCATTTATTGTTTCTTTGTTAGCTTCTAACTCAATACTCTGAATCTTAATCGTTTCTTGGCGAGGCGTTGATTGATTGAAAGCAGTTTGATCGGGTACAACCAAGCGATTACCAACTACTCGCACTCGCCTTCGGTTAAGAGCTAGCACTCCTCCAAATCGCTCAACGTCAGCATCGGCTATTTGCAAAGCAATCCACTGCCCTTGCTCAGTAACAAGCCCATACCTTCGCGTAGCAGTAATATTTGAGCCGTGATAAGTATCTTCCCAAATCACACTGAACCAACCTGAAGCTGACACTAGGCTATCCTGTTGCACGGCTATTTGTGCTTGTTGGCTTGTTAATACTAGGGCTGCCATTGGCACATCTGGAGCAACCGCAACTGGTCCATGTCCAGGTATAGCGGCGTAATCGTAGGGGAATAGAGGAAGACGTGCTGCTGAGGCAGTCACCGGTGTGGCCGGAATTTCAGGCTGCGGAGAGAATAAAAAACCTGAGGCTATGATGATCAGCCAAATTGATGGATGGGACTTTGAGTGTCTCATTTGGGGCCTCCTGTTAGTCGGCAAACTCACTTATGTTGCCTATGCTATTCAACCTCGACGCTGCCCACCCTTCCCGCTATGCCTGAGTAGTAGAGGAGCTATTGCTCGTGAAGAACTTGCTTGATGCTTGCATCATTGGCCTCAACTTCAACGATCAAATCACCACCACCACGCCGCCTTTGTCGCTGAGCACGCGCAGGATTTGGTAGCGGTGGTTGAGAACGTCTCCTTCAGTCGGCATAGCTTTAGCCTGAATCCACGGCTAACGTTCTTTGAAAAGAGTAACAGGTGAGTCCAAAGCCGCATAGAATAAGGGTGTAACGCACTTACTCATGTTGCG
>JAYUCP010000018.1:0-6613 GCA_043740245.1 Acidobacteriota bacterium
TTGGGTGCTCAAACACAGGCTGAAGCCTGAACTCCATGCTCTTTTGCTTGAGTCTTTTGAGGAATCAGCCCATCCGGTAATCGGCGGGCGTGATAATCAGCAAGGTCGTGCCCAGGGTCGTCGTGATGTGATTGTGCGTGCTGCCGGGCGTGGCGCAATGAAAATCGCCGGGGCCAAAGCTTTCGCCGTTGACGATAAAATCGCCTTCGAGGATGAAGCATTGCTCGGCGCCCGGATGCGTGTGCTCGCTGAATTCGGTGCCCGGCGCCAGTTTATAAAGCTTGGTGACCGTGCGCGCCACAGGGTCTTTGTAAAGCAGCTTGGCGAAGACGCCGTTGCCGCAATCCTTCCAATTGATTTCGTGATAACGCGTGGCGACGAAGGGATTGGCTGGCGGGGCGGCAAGTGGCGGTTGCATGGTTGGCGTGGCGACGACTTGGGCCAACAACCGCGCGCGCACGGCAGGAGCAGGCGTTTTTTCGGGCGCGCTAAAACACAAGGCCTCGACCACGCGCTCGCAGGCCCGCAATTCAGCGGCAGACGCGGCATCCCCTGCGGTTAGCCGTTCAGCAAAGGCGCGCGCTTCGTGTTGCGAGAGGGTGCCGAGGGCGTAAAGTGCGGCTTGCTCTTCGATAAATTCCGAGGGTCTTTGGTCAGCCACTCTCGTCTACGTCCTTTTTAAGTTAGCAAGGCCAACTCGGGTCTAAAATCTCGAACCGCGCGGGCGCAATCAGCATGATGAGCGTGCCGTGTTCGGTGGTGACGGCGCCGTCTTCGGTGTCGCAGTCCCGCACGCGGTAATCGCCGGGATAGAAAACCTGGCCGTTGACGATGCAATCGCCTTCGACGACGAGCGTCTGTTCGACGCCCAGATGACGATGGCGCGGCAGATAGCCGCCCGGTTCCAGTTTCACCAGCGAAGTCACCAGGCCGGTGTGCGGGTCGGCGAACAGCGTCTTGCAAAAAACTTTTTCGGAAAGCCGCTGCCAGTGGCCCTCTTGCACGCGAATATCCACCTCGGGCAGGGAAGTCTTGGATGGTTTGGCTTTCACCTCTTTCGGCTCTTGTTCCGTTGCGGCAATGCGCGCCAATAATTTTTCGCGCAGCGCCGGTGGCGGTGCTGCTTCGAATGCGCACAGGGCCAAATCGGCCACGAGCGCGTCAAACGACTGACATTCAACACGCAGGCTTTCATCCGCCGCCAGCAATTGCTCAAAGGACTGCCGCTCGTCCGTGGTGAGTGCACCTAGCGCATAGAGCGCCGCCGTTTCCGTCATCTGGTCCTGATCCTTGATATCCATTTCAACCTGTCTCTACCTTCCATCCGGTCTAAAATTGTTTCAGTGCCCTAACACAGGGCCGAGCGCATCGCGCAATTTCATCATGCCCAAACGCGTGCGGGTTTTGACTGTGCCCAACGGCTGCTTCAACTGCGCCGCAATCTCGCTGTGACTCAGGCCCGAATAGTAGGCCAGTTCGATGACTTCGCGCTGTTCGGGCGAAAGTTGCGCGAGGGCCTGCCGCACAAAGCGTTGGCGTTCGGACATCACCGTTGCTTCTTCGGGGCTGGCCGCCACTGTTTCTTTGTCGGTCACGGCATCGAGCGATACCTGGCGCTGTTGGGTTTGCCAGCCAGAGCGCAACCGGTCAATCGCACGGCTGCGGGCAATCGTCGTCAGCCAAGCCATTGGCGAACCGCGTCCGGTGTCGTAACTCGCCGCTTGCCGCCACACTTGGGTGTAAACGTCGAGCACGACTTCTTCGGCGGCGCCGGTATCATTGAGCACGCGCAGTACCAAGCCATAAACGAGCCGGTTGGTCGTATCATAAAGCTTGGCAAGCGCGGTTTGATCTGCTTGTGCGATGCGTTCAACCAGCGCGATCAACTCCCGGTCGCGGGCGCGGGAATCAAGTGCGGCCTGTTTGGCATTTATCTCTGGGGCGGTTTGCACTGACGTTTCCTCGCTGGAGTGGGGTACGGGACGTGGCCCCCCGATTGGTATAAGCTGCCTTGGTGTTGTCACGGCAGCTTGCGCGGGGGGAACCTGTGCCAGTCGGGCCGAGTTTATATCATGAGTGCTCGGCGTGCCCCAAACAGTATGTCGAGCGCTGGATTTTGCCGTCTGCTGCGGCGAATGTTTCAAACTCATTTCAACCGTCATCTTTCAGGCCAGCATCTTTCAAGGAGGATAGAACCAATGTCAAATTCCACCAGTTTCGCTTTCACCAACCAGGTGGTGGTGATCACCGGCGCGGCCGGCAACCTGGGTGTCGCCGTCGCGCATGCCTATCAAAAAGCCGGCGCCAAGTTGGTCTTACTTGACCGTTCACCCGACCGCTTGCAAAAGCTTTTCGCCGATCTGGCCGCTTCATCCGATCACTACCTCGCCACTGGCGTGGATGTGACCGATGCCGCCGCCGTCGCCGCCGTCGCCGCTGAAACCGTCAGCCGCTTTGGCCGCGTTGACGCGTTGATCAACACGGCGGGCGGCTACCGGGCCGGGACGCCAGTGCACGAGACGCCGCTCGCTGATTGGGACTTCCTGCTGAATCTCAACGGGCGCTCGGTGTTCAACACCTGCCGCGCCTTTGTGCCGCAATTCCTGCAGCAAGGCGCGGGCAAAATTGTCAATGTCGCGGCGCGCGGCGCGCTCACTGGCGAAGCGGGGGCGGCCCTTTACAGCGCCTCAAAAAGCGTGGTCATGCGTTTGACCGAAAGCATCTCCGCCGAACTCAAACCACAAGGCATCAACGTCAACTGTCTGTTGCCGGGCTTGATTGATACGCCGCCGAATCGCGCCGCCATGCCCGCCGCCGATTACAGCCGCTGGGTCACGCCTGAAGCCCTTTCCGACATTATCCTTTTTCTGACTGCGGAGGCGGCCAGCGCCATTCACGGGGCGGCAATCCCTGCGTATGGGCGGGGCTAAACGGTAGTTACGGGCGAAAAACCTGACTGGATTGGCGAAGCGAAAAGATTTTTGCGGCGCGCCGCGCAGCTTTGCCGTTCCCAGCTAAAGCGCTTAGAATGCGGCGCAACGGATCGCCCATAGAATCAATTCGTTTGAGCCGCGAAAGCGCCTATGCAATTCATCAGAGCCTTTGGCTGCCATTGGCTGGCTGCTACCTGGTCTCTATCCCCTAATCGCGAGCCGTAAGAAAACTGCGATGCTCGCAAAACCGATCTCCTCACTCACTGCGTAGCTTTCAACGGGTTATCCCCGCTAGTAGTAGTAAACAAATTTTCCATGTCAGCGCGGACTTTGCGGCTCGTCGTACGCTTTCGCTAACGCCACAGAGGCTGAGTTCAATTGGTACGCACTGGCGTTTCCGGTTGCCCACGGCTGAGTCCCGCCGAGTTGGACTTGGTCACCCCTGATCAACGCTTCAATGATCCATGCTTCGATCAACGCTTCAATCTGGTCTTCAATTTTGGCTACAGGAGGTTAAGAACCATGAAATCGTGTCACGAAGTTATTCGAGCCTACCGGTTCGGCGTCAACTTTGCGCTGAGCCTCGTCGCTCTCGGTCTGTTTAGCCTGGGCGGGAGCGCCGCCGCGCAGGCGCAGGTCGTCGTTGTCAACGCGGCCAGTTTTTCCACCGATGGCGCCATCGCGCCCGATACGCTGGCGACGGCGTTCGGCGCCTTCAACACGCAAAACAATCAATCCTATTCGGCGCCCGGCTTGCCGCTGCCCACGACGCTGGGCGGCGTGCGGGTCGGCATCAGCGGGGGCGCTCAGGCGGGGCTGTTTTTTGTCAGTCCGACGCAGATCAACTTTGTCGTGCCGAGCGGGCTGCCGGACGGGCCGGCCACCATCACCGTCGTCAGCGCCGACGGCACGTCGCGCACCGGCATGGTGACGATTGTGCGCGCCTCGCCCGGCATCTTCACGGCGCGCGCCAATGGGCAAGGCACGCCGGCCGGGTTTGCCACCAGCGACGGCGTGAATTTGATCCCGTTGGCCCTGCCCGACGGCAGCCCGCGCGAGCTTTCCGCCGGGACGCGCGAACGGCCCAATCTGCTGGTGATTTTCGGCACCGGCTGGCGCAACACGCCCGCCGCCAATCCGAACGACAGCAACGGTGTGGCCGAAGCGGTCATTGTGACGATACAAGGCGTGCAGGCGATGGTGGCCTTTGCGGGCGCGGTGCCGGGGCTGCCCGGCGTGGATCAGATCAACGTCATCGTGCCGCCCGAACTCTCGGGCATCGGTCTGGTGCGAATTAAAGTCACCACCGCGGGCCGCTCGGCCAACATCGCCAGCGTCCGGCTGGGCGGTCAGGCCGTGCCGCTGCGCACGCAAGACCTGGCCGCCGGCCAGAGTCTTTTCGGCGCGCTCACGCCCGACGATCAGGTGCAATTGGGCGGCGATGGCAGCGGGCGCACCTACTTTTTCGACGCCTATCGTTTCGTCACCACGGCAGCCAACACCAGCGTGGCGATTGGGCTGAATTCCCTGCAGTTCGACGCGACCGTGCTGGTTTACCGCCGCAACACCGACGGCACGCTGACGTTGCTGGCAGCCGACGACCAGACCGGCGGGCTGGGCAACGGCGACCTCGAAAACGACAACGCCCTGCTCCTGACCATCCTGCCCACGGCCGGCGAGTACATCATTTTCGCCACCAGCACGACGGATGAGCCGAACGGCCAGGGCAGTTATACGCTGAGCCTGCGCACCGGCGTGATTCAAACCATCACCTACGGGGCGAACATCAGCGGCAGCATCGCGGCGGGCGACGTGCAAAGTTCGGCAGGCGTGTTGCTGGACGTTTACGCCTTCAACGGCGTGGCGGGCGACAGCGCGCAGATCCGCCTGAGTTCGACGGTCTTCGATTCGTTTCTGATTCTCAACACGGCGAACGGCGAACTGGTGACCTTCGACGACAACAGCGGCGGCGCGGCCAACGCGCTGGCGACCGCCCTGCTGCCCGAATCGGGAACCTATCTGATTCTCGCCACCCCTTATGAAAAAGGCCGCACCGGGGCCTACACGCTTACGCTCAACAAGACGAACGCGCTCGCCAGCCCCGACACGCTGGCGGCCCAACCCGCTGGCCGTACATTGAGCGCCAAAGGGCGGCTCAAAGCGGCAGAGTTCGAGCAATTCGAACTGCGCCGCGTCATCAATTGAATAGACGGCGGAATACACTGTGGCACAAGCTGGCATCTTGTGCCCGCCGCAGCCCTTGAGCGCCAGGGCGCAAGATACCATCTTGCGCCACAATGAATTCCGCCGCTCCGCAGGCACAACCTCACCGTTGCGCCAATTCATCAACCCATTGCAAGGAGGAAGTCCATGTTTCGTTTCAACACCTTCAATCGTAAATTCGCCCTGCTCGCGCTGGCGCTGACGGTGGCTTTGGCAACCTGCCTGCTGCCGGCCGGGCGCACGCGCGCGGCGGATCACGGCGATTCGCCCGCCAACGCCAACGACCGCGCCGCCGATCTGGCCGACGCTTATATCTTTCTGGATCCGAACGACAACACCCGGCTGGTGCTCGGCATGACCGTGCAAGGTTTTATCGTGCCTTCCGAAGCCGTCAACTTTGCGCTCTTCGACAACAACGTGCGCTACCGTTTCGAACTCGAAACCAACGGCGACGCGGCGGTGGATCACGTCATTGACGTGACCTTTACGGAGAAGGCCGGCGCGGCGGCCAATCCGCAGATTGCCACCGTCGTTTCAAGCTTCTTCTCGGTCTTCAATGCGCCGACGACGCCGGCCACGCTGGCGGCCACCGGCCCCGCCCCGGTAGTCACCACCGACGCGGCCACGGACATTCGTTTCTACGCGGGCGAAGTGGATGATCCCTTCTTCTTCGACATTCCCGCCTTTTCGCGCTTCGTCGCCTCGGTCAACGCGGGCACGCCGGATCCGAGCCAATTCAATCGCGGGCGCGACAGCTTCGCCGGCTACAACACGCTGGCGATTGCGCTGAGCATCCCGCTGGCGCGCGCGCGCGCCTTGCTCGCACCGGGCAACAACATGCTCGGCCTCAATACGCGCACGGCGCGCCGCGTCGCCAGCGCTTCGCGCTTCCCCTTCCGCACGCCCGCCGCGCCGGTCTACACCAATGTGGATCGCGCGGGCAATCCGGCCGTCAACGTCGCGCTGATTCCCTATCCGCGCAAAAACGAGTTCAACCTCGCTTCGACCGAAGACGACGCGGCGGGCCGCTTTGCCGGGGACATCGTCGCCACGCTCACACGCTTCGGCACGAATGCCACCAACATCGGCATCCTGGCCAGCGTGGCCGTGGCGCGCGGCGACTTCATGCGCCTGGACGTGACCAAGGCCAACAGCGGCCCGGGCGGCGGCGCCAACGCGGGCGCGGGCTATCCGAACGGGCGGCGGCTGGGCGATGACGTGATTGACACGATTCTTTTCTTCATCGCCAACCAGAGCCCGCTCAAGGACAATGTCAACAGCAACGACGTGCCCTTGCGCGACGCCTTCCCCTTCTTCGGCGCGGCGCAACAACCGCGTGACGGCGGCGCGGACGACAACACGCGCAACTAACCGCAACCGTGGGGCGGACTTTAGAGCGGTTCACGCGGGCCGTTTAACGCCGTTGGTAGGACAGGTTGATAACCTGTCCTACCAAC
>JAYUCP010000019.1:0-6612 GCA_043740245.1 Acidobacteriota bacterium
CTGACCGTCATCCCTTCGCACGTATGCCGCGAAGTCTACGCCCGGATGCTTCCGCTGCTTCGCCCGCAAATGATCCTGGCCAGCGCGACCAAGGGAATCGAAATCGACAGCGGGATGCGGATGGAAGAGGTCATGCGCGATGTGTTGCGTGATTCTTTCGAGCCGCGTTACGTCGCGCTGTCGGGGCCGAGCTTTGCGGCGGAAGTCGCCAAAGACGAACCCTGCGCGATTGTCGCCGCTTCGCATTCAACCCCTTGGGCGACGGCGGTGCAGGAATCGTTTTCGACTCGCCGGTTTCGCGTTTACACGAACAACGACGTGACGGGCGTCGAAATCGGCGGCGCGGTGAAAAACGTCATGGCGATTGCGACGGGCGCGGTTGCGGGATTGGGGCTGGGCTACAATAGCGCGGCGGCGCTGGTGACGCGGGGCTTGGCCGAAATGACGCGGCTGGCCGTGGCGCTGGGCGGACGGCCCGAAACGCTGGCCGGGCTGGCGGGCTTGGGCGATCTGGTGCTGACCTGCTTCGGCCAACTGTCGCGCAACCGCCGTGTGGGGTTTGAATTGGGCCGCGGGCGGAAGCTGGCCGAAATTCTGGCCGAAACGCGCGAGGTCGCCGAGGGCGTCAAAACCGCGCAGGCCGCTTACCTGTTGGCGCAGCGGCTGAACGTCGAGATGCCGATCACCACGGGCGTTTATCAAATGTTGTATGAAGGCAAGACGCCGCGCGAGTTGGAATTGGAATTGATGGAGCGCCCGCTCAAACGCGAATAAGTTTCACACGGGAGGTCTGTATGCGGATTCATTCAAGGTTTGTTGCAGTGTCTGTGGGATTGGCTGTGCTGTTGACAGACTTCATTGCTGTGCGGGCGCAAGAGCCTGCGCCGCCACCGGCGGTGTACGTCGCGGCGGTGCGGGGTGATTGCTGGCCGGGGCGTTCGTTCGCAATATCTCCGTTTGGGATGCTCAATGTGCCTGGCCGGGCAAGGCCGGATAAGACGCTGCTGGAGCATTACTCGATAGACAAAGGAACCCGGCAGACGCTGCTGAAAGAGTTGGGGAAAAGCCGCCAACTCCGCTTGGTCAGCACATTGCAAGAGGCCGACTTCGTCCTTTACGCATGCGGGATGTATTACGATGTTCCGCTAGCGCGCGTACCGCAGCCCCAGCCCGCTGGCCCGACTGGCCCGCTGGGAATACGGGTTGGTGTGAGCAGCGTGGAAAATTATCTCCAGGTGGAGAATCAGCCGAACAACTTGCTGACAGGGACGCCCTGGGAACTTGATTCAACCAAACCCGAAACACTGGCGGAAACCGGTGGCAAAAAGAAAAAAGAGCCTAACCCAAACGCCAATCAGCGCGTGGCGTTTATCAATGGGCAGCCGCTTTCCACCTTGCCGGTGATTTCAGCGACTGAAATCGCCCGGCGGTTTCTGGCCCAACTGCCGGCGCTTGCTCCGCACATAGCGGCCTTCGCGAAGCCCCAATTCGACGCCAACGCTGAACCGCGCCGTCCGGCTTTGGTTACCGACCCCACCGGGGACGTGTCCAAGACTGCACCGCCCAAGGCGCTTGAACCAATCGCGGCTGATACGGCGCTGCGCATCGAAACCGCGCTAGTCGTGCTGCCGGTAATGGCAATGGACAAAGACGGGAAGTTTTTGCCGGGGTTGCGGCAACAGGATTTTTCGGTCTTTGAGGATGGTGTCGCCCAAACGATCGAAGAGTTCGGAAATTCTGAAAAGCCCATTCACGTCGCGCTGGTGCTGGATGTTTCCGGCAGCACACAGGCCCAGCTTGACCAGATTCAAGACGCCGCGCTGACTTTTGTCGAGCAGTTGCGCCCGCAAGACAAAGTGCTGGTGGCCTCGTTCTCAACGTTTTTGAAAGTGGAGACTGAATTCACCGCCGACCGCGCCAAGCTGACGAAAGCGATTTTGCGCACACGTCCCGGCGGCGCCACGCGCATCCAGGATGCCTTGGATATCTTGTTGACCGAGCGCCTGAGCAAAATCGAAGGGCGCAAGGCCATCGTCCTTTTCACCGACGGCGTGGATACCGCCAGCCGTTATGCCAAATGGAATGACGTAATCGCGCGCGTGCAGGAAGCCGGTGTGCTCGTTTACCCAGTGCGCTACGACACGCTGGAAGATCTGGTGCAGATGCCGAATGCGCAGATCGTCGGTGCCACGAAAGCGGAATACGAACTCGCCCGGCGCAACTTACAGTTAATGGCGGTCAACAGCGGCGGGCGTTATTACGAGGTTGCAAACATCGGCGATGCGAAACAGTCGTTTGCCAAGATCGCCGAAGAACTACGGCACTATTATTGGCTGGGCTACTATCCAACCAATGACAAACGCGACGGTCGTTACCGCAAAATTCGTGTGCAGGTGAACCGGCCCGCCGCCGTAATCCGCGCGCGGGAAGGTTACCGCATGTCCAGCGACACTCCCGCGCACGGCAAAGGGGATGAAGCGCACCGCCCGAACCTGAAGAATACAAAGCCCTGAGAGATTGGCTGAACACTGCATGACCGAAAAGACACAGACAATCAAAAATATCTCTACCAACAAAGAGGCCTATCATAACTATTTCATCCTGGAGACCTACGAAGCGGGCATTCAATTGACCGGTACCGAAGTCAAATCGGCGCGCGCCGGGCGGGTCAATTTGAAGGACGCCTACGCGCTGGTGCGCGACGGCGAGGCCTGGCTGCTCAACGCGCACATCAGCCCCTATACGCACGGCAACCGGCAAAATCACGACCCCGATCGCGACCGCCGCCTGTTGCTGCACCAGAAAGAAATCATCCGGCTGCAATCGAAAATTCAGGAGAAGGGCTTGACGATTGTGCCGACCAAGCTCTATTTCAAAGGCAACCTGATCAAATGCGAACTGGGCATCGCCAAGGGCAAAAAGTTTTACGACAAACGCGCCGAGGAAGCGAAGAAGACGCAAGACCGCGAAGCCCGCGCGGCCATCAAACATCGAATGCAGGAAGATTGACGACGGGGCAAAGGGGAGATAGGAAACGAGGCGAAGCCTTTGGAGTGCGCGCGGCCTGTGCCGCACGCGCTCCAAAGACGCTGCGCGTCAAAGAAAGTACTGACAGCAAATCATCGAGAGGACATCATTGAATGGAGATCACCGCGAGTTCACAGCACTATTTTGAAATCGAATGCGACGCGCTGGCCGTCGCCGTGTACGAAGGCGAAAAGGCCAACGAAGGCTGGCTGGCCGAATTGAACCAACGCACCGGCGGCGCCATCGCCTCGGTGCTTGAGACCGGCGAATTCACCGGCAAGTTGGGCACGTCGGCCTATCTGGTTCAGCCGGGCGAAGTGAAAGCCAAGCGGCTGCTCTTGTTGGGCGCGGGCAAGGAGGCCGAGTTCGACGCGCAGACGACACGCAAGCTGGCCGGGACGGCGACGCGCGCCTTGCGCAAAAAGAAAGCGCGCAACATTGCCTTCGCCTTGCGTGGCGCGGCCGTCGGCGAACACGCGCAAGCAGCGGCGGAAGGCGCGTTGTGGTCGCTGTTTGAGCCGAACAAGTACCACACGAAGGACAAAGACAACGACGAGACGCCGGTGGATTCATTGACGCTGGCGAACGGCGACGCTGCCGCCTTAAGCGCAGGCATCGAACGCGGGCGCATCATCGCCGAAGCCGCCAATTTCGGGCGCGACATCATCAACGAACCGAGCAACGTCATCACGCCGACTGCGCTGGCCGCGAAAGCGGAAGAAGTCGCCAAAGAGTTTGGCCTGGAACTGGATGTGCTGGATGAAGCTCGGATGCGCGAGTTGGGCATGGGTTCGCTGCTCGGCGTCGCGCAAGGCAGCGTCGAGCCGCCAAAGCTGATCGTGCTGAGTTACAAGCCTGCGGTTGCATCGAATGAAACCATCGCCATCGTCGGCAAAGGCGTGACCTTCGACACGGGCGGCATTTCGATCAAGCCCGCCGATGGGATGGAAAAGATGAAATACGACATGGCTGGCGGCGCGACGACGATTGCGGCGATGCGCGCCATCGCGCAATTCAAACCCAGCGTCAACGTGCTGGGTATTGTGCCCGCTGTCGAAAACATGCCTGGCGGCAAAGCGCAACGGCCCGGCGACGTGGTCAAAGCCATGACCGGCAAAACCATCGAAGTTATCAACACTGACGCCGAAGGCCGCTTGATCCTGGCCGACGCGGTGGCCTATGCGCGCAAGCTGGGCGCGACGAAGATCGTGGACTTGGCGACGCTGACCGGCGCGGTCTCGATTGCGCTCGGCGATGTTTACGTGGCGATCCTGGGCAACAATCAGGAATGGATTGACGCCATCATCGCGGCGGGCAAGGCTACGGGCGAAAAGCTCTGGCAACTGCCGCTGGACAAAGAGTACCGCGAACAAATCAAGAGCGAGATCGCCGACATCAAAAACATCGGTGGCCGCAAAGCCGGCACCATCACCGGCGCCTACTTCATCCGCGAATTTGTCGAAGAAACGCCCTGGGCGCACCTGGACATCGCGGGCACGGCTTGGAACGAGAACGGCAAAGCGCATCTGGGCGTGGGGCCGACGGGTGTGGGGGTGCGGACGTTGGTGAAGCTGGTGTGCGGCTAAGGTAAAACCTGGGAGCGCAAGCGTCCCCGCTTGCCGCGTCGCGTAAGACGAATTGATGCTGAAAGGAAACCCTTCGGCATTCTTCCGTCTGCTGCGACGCGGCAAGCGGGGACGCTTGCGCTCCCAGGGCATTAATTGACAGCCTTCGAGAGTCTCGGCTATAAGAGCGCCGATGAAATCATCTGACAAGCCGGGTTTACTGCTCTACGCGGTTTTCATCTTTTTAACTGCGCTGGCGGGCGTGTCGCTGGTCGCGGCGCAGCAGAAGCCGTCATTCCCCGCCTACACCGGCCACGTCAACGATTTCGCCAACGTGCTGGACGCGGGCACGAAACAGCAACTCGAAACCATCCTGCTCAATTTTGAAAAGCGCTCGAACGCGCAAATCGCCGTCGTCACGGTGCCGTCGCTCAACGAACGGCCGGTCGAGGATTACGCCAACGAACTCTATCGCGCCTGGGGCATCGGCGCGAAAAGCGGCGAGCACAAGGACAAGGGCGCACTGTTGTTGATCGCGCCCAAGGACCGCAAATCGCGGTTGGAAGTCGGCTACGGCTTGGAAGGCGATTTGCCCGACGGGCTGGCGGGCGAGATGTTGCGGCGGATGCGGCCCTACTTTCAACAGCAGCAGTGGTCGCAAGGCATCACCGTCGGTGTGCGCACGCTGGTGGATACGCTGGCGCAGAAGTGGAACATCTCGGTCGAAGGGATTGACCGGCAATACGCCTATGCCCCCGCGCCCGATGTAGGCGCGGGCGGGGTTGTCGGCGGCGTGATCTGTATTTTTATCGCGGTCATTATTTTTATCTTGCTGATGATTATGCTCGCGCGCCGTGGCGGCGGTGGCGGCGGACGCCGAAGCTCCGGCTGGCACGCTGCGCCGATGATTTGGAATAGCGGCGGCGGCGGTTTCGGCAGCGGCTCGGTCGGTGGCGGGGGTGGTTGGGGCGGCGGCAGTAGCGGCGGTGGCGGCAGCGACTGGGGCGGCTTTGGTGGCGGCAGCAGCGGGGGCGGCGGGGCGAGCGATAGTTGGTAAAGCAGTGGCGGCAACTGTACGGCAAACTGTTAGTTTGCCGTTGTCTCGCCACTTAGCCCCACGGTTTCTACCAGCCGCTCTGGCTTGCAGCCTACGGCAAACTAACAGTTTGCCGTACAAGTTTGAGGTCTGAAATGGAAGACAAATTCAATGAACTGGTTAATCAGTTGCGCGCGGCCTTGGGAGACAACCTGGTCTCGGTGGTTGCGTATGGGACGGCCATCGCCGCGCCGGGGAATGTGAAGCCGGGCGATTATTTGACGCTGGTCGTAGCGGACTGGCTGGGCACGAACGATCTGAACAAGGCGCGTCCGGCAGTGCGCGGCTGGGTCGCGCAGGGCTTCCCGCTGCCGGTGTTTTTTACGCGCCAGGAATTTCTGGATTCGCTGGATGTGTTCGCCGTCGAGTTCCGCCATTTGAAACGCGCCTACCGCGTATTGCACGGCGCTGATTTGATCGCCGGACGCGAAGCCAGCAAGGACAATCTGCGGCTGCAAATCGAATATGAATTGCGCGGCAAGCTGTTGCGCTTGCGCTCGCTGTATTTGCCCGAAAGCAGTTCGGTCGAACGGCTGATGCGGCTGATGACCGAAAGCATCGTCAGCTTTGTGCGCTATCTGCGCCCGCTTTTGGAAGTCCTCGGTGAAGCGCCGCCGCTGGGCCGTTTGGCGACGGTCACGCGAGTCGGTGAACGCTTGGAACTTGATCTCTCCTCACTCGAACGCATTTTGCGCCTGCGCGACGAACCGGCGCCGTTGCTGGATGTCGAAGCGCAAGACCTTTTCGCCAGCTATGTGGACTGCCTGAGCAAAGTGATTGCGGCAGTGGACAAGCTGTGAGCCTAGAAATCAAAAATCAAAAATCAAAACTCACGGTTCTAGCGAATTTTTGCCGGAAAAGAGAATTGGGTTAAGCTCGTGGAATGAGCAAAAAAATCGCTGTCGCCCACGAGCGCGTAGATGA
>JAYUCP010000020.1:0-6611 GCA_043740245.1 Acidobacteriota bacterium
ACTACAAGGGGGCGCGTCCAAACGTTTTTACCCCTTCCGTTCATTGGTTGTCCGCTGGCTCAGATTGGGCGAAGCGTTCCAGGCAGGCTTGGCAGAGGCAATCGCGGTATTGCGCGCGCAAGCGTTGCCGCGCAGTCTCGTCCAGGTTTACGCTGGAACACCAACACCCTTTCAACGAAGCGCCGCAGATGAAGGGCTGCCCGCACGCCTCGCACGTGCGCGGTTCACGCTTTCCGGGAAGGATCAATTGGGTGAGTTGCTTGAGCATTGTGACGTGCGCGGGTGGCGCGGTACAGCAACCTTTCCAGGTTGCTGGGGCCTCCGCTGTGTGCGATTGGTGAAGACACAGCAACCTGGAAAGGTTGCTGTACCGGTTCTCCACCATCAAAACCGATAACTCGCGCCGCCCACAAACTGCGCTGACGGCGTGCGGAATCCGCTCTCAAAGTAAACGCGGTTGAAGACGTTGTCCACCTTGCCATAAAACCGCCAACTGCGATCATCGCCCACCGGCAACGTATAGCTCGCGCCTAAATCCGCCTTGACCGGCCCGCCGAAGCGGAAAGCGCGCGATGGAAAACCCAAGGCCAGAAAGTAATCGCCTGCCGCAAACACATCGAAGGTCACATTCACACGCTTGCCGATTTGTTGATTCACGTAGCCTGAGAACTGCTGCGCCGAAATCCCGAACGCCGGGATGAAGCCCGCCACCGACGAGGGCCGCCGCTGATCGGAGTTGGTGTAGGTGTAACTCAACTGCACGTCGGTGCTGTGCGTAGGTTTGGCCTGGACAGAAAATTCAGCGCCGCGCGCGAGGCCGCCGCCCGTGTTGCGATAGCCGCCGAAGCGCCCGAACGGATCAGTCGCCGGATTGATGAAGCCGCTGAAATCGAAGAAGGTCACTTCCTGCAAGCGCGTGTAAAAGTATGTCGCGCTCGCGCGCACACGGCCACGCAGGAAGCTTTGATCCACGCCGCCATCCACCGCAAGCGCACGGTCGGGCCGCAGCCGCGGGTCGCCATACGCGCTGAAGCTGCCGCCGAAAAAGCCTGAGCCGAAGCGTTCGTACAGTGACGGTGCGCGATAACCGTTGCCGATGTGCGCGCGCAGCTTGGTGCCGCTGGTTTTGATGAAGTAGGCGATAGAGCCGTCGCCGGTGTAGGCATTCGGCGGGGCAGGGAACGAGGCGTTGGTGAAAACCGGCGCGCCGCCAAAAAATTCGGGCCGCACAAGGTTGAAGTGCTGCGCGCGAAAGGCCAGCGAGACTTGCAAGCGCTGGTCGAGCAGCCGCAGTTGATCTTGCATGAAAAAAGCGTGGCTGCGCTGGCTGACGTTGGTGCGGGCGTTGACACGTTGCGCCAGGTTCGGATTTTCATCTTCGTTGGGGTTGTCGAAAGACTCGCGCTCGAATTCATAGCCGCCCGTCAACTGATTGAAACGGTTCGCCAGCAGATCGAAGCGCGCGTTGACAGTATCAATGCGCGCATCAAAGCCGCTGCGGTTGTTGAATTGCGGCTCGAAGCGCACGCCCTGCGGCCCGTCGCGAAAGGCGCGCGCCGTCAACAGGCTGTGGTAACTGAGTTGATAACTCAAACGGCTGTTGAGTGCGTGATTGAAGCGCAGCGCGCCGGAAAAATAACTGGCTTGGCGGCGGTAATCGGGATCGTTCAGGTCGGGGATAAAAGTGGCATTGCCCAAACTGTAAGCCCGGCCCGTTTCAAACAGCCGCTGTTGCACGCGCGCCAGCGGCACGGCCTTGATGATGCCGCTGGCGGGCAAATTGGCGGCAGGCGCATTGAAAGGACTGTCGTTGAGCCGCGCAAAAACATTGCTGCCGTATAGGCGTCCGCTCAGCGCCGCGGCAGGCGTGAGTTGATAACGCGCGAAGCCTTGCGCGCTGGTGTTGCGCGCATCGTCATTGCCATCCAAACCGTCGGCGATGTTCAGGTGCGCCAGGCCCGCGCTGTAAACGAAACGATTCTCTTTGAAGCCGCCCGCCAGCGTGCCGCGCCCTCTGAACAGGCCCAGTTGGCCGCCTTCAAATTGCAGTTGGCCGTGGGGCGCGCCGCCGCCTTCGTCCGAAACCAGGTTGATGACGCCGCCGATGGCGTTGGTGCCGTAAAGCGAGGAGCCGGAGCCGCGCAACACTTCGATGCTGTTGGGATTGACGACCAGTAGATCGGAGATGAACGAGAGCGCGTCGCCCGCGATGGACGAGGCGTCGCGGAAGCGGAAGCCGTCAATCAGAATGGCGGTGTCTTCGTTGCGCAGCCCGCGCGTTTTGATGGCGGTGAAGGCCTGCGGCCCGCCGTTTTGTTGCACGCGCAAGCCGGGCGTCAGGCGCAAGGCTTCGGCGATGGAAAATTCGTTGCGGTGTTCAATCTCGGCGGCGCTGATCGCGCTGACTGATTTGCTGACTTCGTCCACCGCTTGCGGCGTGCCGGCGGCGGTGACGATGACGGCATCGTTGACGCCTGAAATGTCGAGACGGAGATCGAGTTGGTTGGCCGTGCCGTCAAGCGTGATCGGGCGGACGGCGCGGGCAAAGCCGGGGGCTTCGACGGTCAGCAGATATGCGCCGTTGATTAAACGGCTGAAACGGTAATTGCCGCTGCTGTCGCTCAGCGCGTTCAGCCGTGCGTTGCCGCTGCGCGCGTAAAGCGTGAGCGCGGCGTTGGCGACGCTGGCACCGTGCGCGTCGGTCACGCGGCCGCGCAATTCAAGGCCGCTTTGCGCGTGGGCGGGTTGCAACAACAACAATAGGGAAATGCAGGGAAGTAAAAACGTCAGGCGGGAAAATGCAGCTTGCATGTGCCAATCCTTTCTCTCGAAGGAGCTTTCAAACTGCCACGCGGATCGGTCTCCTGACTTGCGGCTTCAAACCTACTTTCCCGTCTTCCCATCAGGCCAGCCGTGCTGTTTGGGAGCAGCACAACCAATCACTGACAGTGACACCGTCACTTAGAGTTAAATGGGATTTCGTAGCCGCTTACAGTTGCGAGGACAGCGGTGGATTTGCACCACACTTCCCGGCATCCGTTGGCATTGCTCGGTTGTCAAACTGGGGCGGCGCGCTTGGTGTGAGCGGGCCGCGTTTGCCGCTGTTCGCGTTGAACAGCGGCGGCAGCCTAGCACAGGCAACGCGCTTTCGAGAAACGGCCCTTGTAGTAGGGGTGTACGAAGTCAAAGTTGTAACCTGACGATGAAGCGACTTTCCGCCGCGCCCTGAAAGGGCGGGATTCAATAGCTGGGGGCAGCGCCCCCGGCGCGACGCGCACAATCCCCGGCCCTGAATGGGCCGCATTTGAATTTGAATGCGGCCCTTTCAGGGCCGGATAAGCCGCACGTTTTTCCGGGGGCGCTGCCCCCGGCTATTGAATCCTGCCCTTTCAGGGCAAAGACCGTTTCAACTTTGACTTCGTACACCCTTGTAGTAGCGAATTTATTCGCGGTGTGTTGGCGCGAATAAATTCGCTACTACAAGGGCCGTGCTGCGGCAACATTTCCTGCAACTGCCCAGCCTGCTTGCGCGTCCTTCCCAATGACCGCCCGCATTTGTCAAAATGGCGGCGCCCTAAGCAAGCAGCATCATCTAATAAGTTAATCGGTAAACCTTTTATGCAGAAACTGGCTGAAATTTGTATCAAGCGTCCGGTCTTCGCCGCGATGATTATTTTGTCGCTGGTCGTGGTCGGGGCCGAGAGTTATTTCAAACTCGGGGTGGATCGGTTCCCTTCGATTGACATCCCGTCGGTGCGGATCATGGTGAACTTGCCGGGCGCGTCGCCGGAAGAGGCCGAGACAGCCGTTGTGCAGGTGATCGAAGAAGCCGTCAACCGCGTCGAAGGCATCGAGCAGATGCGGGCGATCGCCCGGCCCGGCGGCGCGTTCGTCATGCTCAGCTTCGATCTCAACCGCGATATTGACGTGGCGACGCAGGAGGTGCGCGACCGTTTGCAAGGCGTGTTGCGCCAACTCCCGCCCGGCACTGACCCGCCGAACGTTTCCAAACAGGACAGCGATTCCGATCCGATTCTCACCCTGGCTCTTTCCGGCAACCGTTCGCAGCGCGAACTGGCCGAGTTTGCCGACCGCCGCGTCAAGGTGGAGTTGGAGCGCGCCAACGGCGTCGGCGAAGTCTTCATTAACGGCGGGCCGCAACGCGCCATCAATGTCTGGATTGACGCCGACCGGCTGGCGGCGTACCGCTTGCCAATCACGCAGGTGCGCAGCGCGCTGGTGCGGCAGAACGCCGACGTGCCGGGCGGCAATGTGGACGAAGGCCGCCGCGAACTGACCTTGCGCACGATGGGACGCATCATTGACTCGCGCGATTTCGGCGACGTGGTCGTGGCGCAGATCAATGGCGCGCCCATCCGCATCCGCGACATCGGCAATGTCACCGATGGCACCAAAGAGAAACGTTCGCTCTCGCGCTTGAACGGCGTGTCGGCCGTGACGCTCGGCGTCATCCGCCAATCGGGCGCCAACACCGTCAAGGTGATTGACGAGATCAAAGGCAAACTGGCCCGCTTGCAACAGCAACTGCCGCCGGACATCAAGATCGAGGTGATTCAGGATCAATCGCGCTACATTTACAGCGCCCTGAACGAGATCAACACGCACTTGATGCTGGGCAGTTTGCTGGCCTGTCTGGTGGTGCTGGCTTTCATGCGGTCGTGGCGTTCGACGATCATCGCGGGCATCGCCATTCCGGCGTCAGTGATTTCGACGTTCGGGATGATGCGGGCGCTGGACTTCACGCTCAACAGCGTCACGATGCTGGCGCTGGTGTTGATGGTCGGCGTGGTGATTGACGATGCCATCGTCGTGCTCGAAAACATCTTCCGCTACATCGAAGAAAAGAAGATGCACCCGATGGATGCGGCGCGCGAGGCGACGCGCGAAATCGGCATGGCCGTGATGTCCACCACGCTCTCGCTGGTCGTGATCTTTTTGCCCGTTTCGTTTATGTCCTCGATTTCAGGCCGCTTTCTTTATCAATTCGGCCTGACGGCGGCGATGGCGATCATGGTCAGCCTGCTGGTTTCGTTCACGCTGACCCCGATGATGAGCGCGCGGCTGCTGCACCTGGAAGACGCGGTGGCGGGTGGCGAACACAGCCCGGCTTCGCGGCGCGGCTTTTATGCCTGGCTCGACCGGTTTTACACCTGGATGCTGCGGCTGGTGTTGCGCCATCGCTTGGCCGTCTGTGTGCTGGCGCTGGCGGTGGTGGCGACCTCGGTGCCGCTCTACCGGCAGGTGCGGCAGGAATTTATCCCCAGCAATGTGGACGAGGCTGAGTTCAACATTCAACTGGACGCGCCGGAGGGCACCAACCTGGTGGCGATGAACGAGGCCCTGGAGGCCGTCGAAGCCGATTTGAAACAAATGCCGGAGATCAAGTTGATGCTCGCTTCCGTCGGCGGCAGCGCGGGACGTATGTCAAATTCGGTCAACGGCGGGTATATCTACGCGCGCCTCGCCCCGCACGCGGAACGCACGCTCAACTTCAAGAAGTTCTGGGCAGGGCTCAAGCAAGGCAAGCCGCTGGCTGTTTTCAAAGACAATTACACGGCGCGCGACGTGATGCAGAAGGTCAGGATGAAGCTGCGCAAATACACGCACCTGCGTGTTTCGGTGCGCAACCCGATGTCCATGAACCTCGGCTCGGCCAGCTATTCCGATATTGATTTCAGCCTGCGCGGCCCGGAGATTGTTACCCTGTTCGAATCGGCCAACAAGCTGCGCCAATGGGGCCTGAGCAATGGCCTGCTCGATCCCGACGTGACGCTCAAAATTGACAAGCCGGAACTGCGCGTCAAGATTGACCGCACGCGCGCCGCCGATTTGGGCGTGGATACCACCGAGATTGCGACGGCGTTGCGGTTGATGGTCGGCGGCGACGACCGCGTCTCGCGCTTTCACGACGAAGCGGCCAACGAAGATTACGACGTGGAATTGCGCCTGAAAGATGGCGACCGCAACAACGCCGAAACCATTTCACGCTTGTTTGTGCCTTCGGCCAAGTCCGGCTTGGTCTCGTTGGACAACATCGTGACGCTGGAACGCGCGATTGCCTCGTCGCGCATTGACCGCTTGGATCGGCAGCGGGTCGTGGGCGTGCGCGCCTCGATTGCGCCCAATTATGGCCTGGCTGACCGCATGGACGCGATGCGGCAGGAGTTTGCGCGCCTGGGTTTGCCGCCGGAATACAGCTATACGATTGGCGGCAAAGGCCGCGAATTAGAGCGCACGTTTAATGAGTTCATTCTGGCCTTTCTGCTCTCGGTGGCGTTCATGTACATGATTCTCGCCTCGCAATTCGAGAGCCTCATTCACCCGGTCACGATTCTGATCAGCCTGCCGTTATCCGTGCCGTTCGCGCTGCTCTCATTGTGGTGGATGAATGACACACTCAACCTGTATTCGGCGCTCGGTGTGCTGGTGCTCTTTGGCGTGGTCAAGAAAAACGCGATTTTGCAGATTGACCACATGAACGGGTTGCGCGCCAAAGGCATGGCGCGTTACGAAGCGATCATCCAGGCCAACCGTGACCGCCTGCGTCCGATTCTGATGACGACGCTGGCCCTGGTCGCGGGCATGTTGCC
>JAYUCP010000021.1:0-6606 GCA_043740245.1 Acidobacteriota bacterium
CGGCGCTGGGCATCGAATGGCCGCTCACCGACGGGCTGCTTTTGTCGCAGAAAGATCAACAGGGCAAGCCGCTGGCGGAGTTGCTGGCGGTCTTGCCGCAATGAAATGTACGGCAAACTGTTAGTTTGCCGTGGGACTGATTTGCAAACCTACCGGCACGCGCGTGTCACCTGCCGAGACAGCGGCAAGCTGGCAGCTTGCCGTACATGCTGCTCATGAAAATCCTCATCACCGGAGCCAACGGACAACTCGCGCGCGTGCTGCCCAAAGCCTTGCTCGGGCACGACGCCAGCGCGCTCACACACGCGCAACTCGACATCACCAAACTCAACCTGGTGCGCGACGCGCTGGATTGGCACAAACCCGACGCCGTCATCAACGCGGCGGCCTACACCGACGTGGATGGCGCGGAAGCAGAGCCGGAGAACGCCTACCGCGTCAACGCGCTGGGCGCGCGCAATCTGGCGCTGGCGACGGGCGAAGCCGATTTGCCGCTGTTGCACGTTTCGACCGATTACGTGTTTGACGGCTTGGGCAAAAGGCCGCTGCATGAATTCGATCCGGTCAATCCGCAATCGGTGTATGGCCGCAGCAAACTCGCGGGCGAGCAGCAAGTCGCGCTCTTCAACCCGCGTCATTACATCGCGCGCACGGCTTGGCTCTATTCGCCTCCGGTCAATGGCGAAGGCAAAAACTTTCCGTTGACGATGCTGGCGCAGGCGGCCAAGCCCGGCGTTGAACACGTGCGCGTCGTCAACGATCAATTTGGCTCGCCCACTTACGCGCCACATCTGGCACTGGCCATCGCGCAACTGATTCAGACCGATGCTTACGGCACCTATCATCTGGCCGGACAAGGCAGCGCCAGTTGGTACGAATTGACCAACGAGTTGTATTACCGCAGCACGATCACGCTGCCCGTTTATCCGGTCAAAAGCGAAGAGTACCCGCGCCCGGCCAAGCGCCCGAAATACGCCGTGTTGACCACGCTGCAAGACCCGCAGATATTGCTGCCGCCGTGGGAAGAAGGGTTGGCCGAATTCGTATGGTTGATGCGGCGCAAAGGCTGATAGACCGCTCACCAAGCCGTTCACAACATTGACACTGCTACGCAACCGGCATAACTTGTGGCCGCTGGTATGACCACGCGCCGCGCGGGTGGCGTTGCATCCCTCGATACCAAACCAACAACCGAATTTTTGGAGTTGCTCGATGCCAAGACAAGCGCTGAGGCGCCGTTCGTATAAACTTTTGCTGGTCGCGTTTTGCGCTGCTGCCGGCTTGCTTGCGACACAGTCCTTGCGCCCGCAAAGCGCAGCCGCGCAATCCGCTGAGTTGTTCAAACAGAAGGTGCAGCCGATCTTCGCGGCCAATTGCGCCGGTTGTCACGGCGCGCAAATCCAGCGCGGGCGGCTCGATCTGCGCAGCGAAGCGGCCATTCTGAAAGGCGGCTCGCGCGGCCCGGCAGTCGTGCCCGGCGCGCCGGACAAGAGCGTGCTCTATCGCATGGCCGCGCACCTCGAACAGCCCGCGATGCCTTTCGGCGGCGACAAACTCAGCGAGGCCGACTTGGCTGTCATCGCCGAATGGATTACGAAGCTCGCGCCGGTTGCCGCAGCCAATCACGTTGAGACCGGCCCGCCGACACGCCAACCCGGATACAGCATCACCGACAAAGACCGCCAGTTCTGGTCGTTCGTCAAACCGCTGCGCCCGGCGCTGCCCGTGGTTAAAAACAAAGCCTGGGTGCGCAACGAAATTGATGCCTTCGTTTTGAGCAAGCTCGAAACGAATGGCTTGCAACCAGCCGCTGCCGCCGCGCCGCGTGAATTGTTGCGGCGCGTCTATTTCGATTTGATCGGCTTGCCGCCCACGCCCGCAGAGATGGCGGCGTTTTTGAAAAACCCTTCTGAACAGGCCTATCGCCAAGTCGTAGAGAGGCTGTTGGCGAGTCCGCATTACGGCGAACGCTGGGGCCGCCATTGGCTTGATCTGGCGCGTTATGCCGACAGCGGCGGCTATGAGTTTGATTATGACCGCCCGCACGCCTGGCATTACCGCGATTACGTCATCAAGGCATTCAACGCTGACAAGCCCTACGATCAATTCATCCGCGAACAATTGGCGAACGATCAACTGGCGGGCACGGATGCGCCAGAGGTTTTGATCCCGACCGGCTTCTGCCGCAACGGGCCGACGGTGGACAACGTCAACAACGAAGAGACGCGCACCGATGAATTGGATGACCTGGTCGCGACGACATCGTCAGTGTTGATGGGGCTGACGGTGGGTTGCGCGCGTTGCCACGATCACAAGTACGACCCGATTCCGCAGCGCGATTACTACCGGCTGCAAGCCGTCTTCTTCCCGTTCAAGAAAACCGAGCAGACCTTTGCGACGCCCGCCGAACAGGAAGCGTTCAAAACGCTGAACAAAGAATTCGATGAAAAGACGCGCCCCTTCCGCCAGCAGATCGCCGAGATCGAAAAACCGGTGCGCGAAAAACTCATGCGTGAGAAGGTCGAATTTCACGTCAAGCTGGCGCAGAATTCATCCGGCTTTGGTGAACTGACCGAAGAGCAGTTTCGCGCCGAGACGGCCCAGCGCCTGAAAAAAGAAGTCAATCTACAAGCCGAAGAGATCGAAGCCGAACTCGCGCCCGCCGCTTTGCAACGCCGCAAGGAACTGCAAAAGCAGATGGACGCGCTCAACAACCAGCGCCCCAAACCGCTGGACGCCGCGATGGGCGTGACCGATGAAGTGAATCCGAAACAGGCGCATCTGCTGATACGCGGCGACTGGCACAACAAAGGCGCAGAGGTTGCGCCCGGCGTCCCCGCTATCGTCAGCGACGGCAAAGACCTCGCGCCCGCCAACCGGCGCAAACAATTGGCCGAGTTCATCGCCAGCCCTGAGAACCCACTGACGGCGCGCGTCGCGGTCAATCGCATCTGGCAATATCATTTCGGCAAAGGCCTGGTGCGCACGCCCAGCGATTTCGGCGCGACCGGCGACCGGCCCAGCCATCCCGAATTGCTGGACTGGCTCGCCACCGAATTCGTCAAGCAGGGCTGGAGCTGGAAGGCGATGCATCGGCTGCTGCTTTTCTCAAACACCTATCGTCAGGCCTCGCAATTCGACGAGGCCAAAGCCGCCAAAGACCAAGAGAACCGCCTGCTCTGGCGCTTCAACGCGCGCCGGTTGGAAGCCGAAGTCTTGCGCGACAGCATCCTGGCCGTCAGCGGCAAACTGAACACAGAGATGTTCGGCCCCGGCGTTTACCCGCGCATTGACCCCGACATCATCAATACCGGCTCGCGCCCGCGCTGGCCGCTGGATGCGAAGGATGAGCACGCGACCTTCCGCCGCAGCATTTACATCTTCGTCAAACGCTCGGTGCCGGTGCCACTGCTCGAAGTCTTTGATTGCCCGGTCACGGTGGTGCCCTCGCCGGTGCGCGCGACCTCGACCGTGTCGCCGCAAGCGCTGGCGCTGATGAACAATCAATTTGTGCTGGAACAGGCGGGCTTCCTGGCTGAACGCGTGACCAAAGAGGCGGGCGCACAAACGCGGGCGCAAGTGCGGCACGCTTTCCAATTGGCGTTGAACCGCGTGCCCAGCGTGAAAGAAACGCAATGGGCGCTCGCTTTCATCCGGGCACAAAGCGCTGGGTATGCCGAAAGGAAGAACGACAAACCGGCGGCGGCGGCGTTGCGCGATTTCTGTCACGCGTTGATTAACTTGAATGAGTTTTTGTATGTGGATTGAGAATGCGTAACACGCCGACGAAATAACTGAAAACCTACCACGAAGCCACACGCAAGGGCACGAAGACTGGTTGAATTCTTTGTGCTGCTTCGTGTGACTTCGTGGGAAAAGAAACGGAGCAAAAGTGAAACGACTGATTTTGACTATGGCTGTGTTATTGGCGCTGGCCGCGCCGTTGCAATCGGTATTCGCCCAAGGCAAAGACTATCGCGTGCTGGGCGCGGACAAAAAACGCGTCGCCATCATCAACGCCAAAGGCGAGATCGAATGGGAAGTGCCAAATCCCGATGCGCGCGAGATTCACGACATCCAAATGCTGGACAATGGCAACGTGCTTTTTCAGACCAGCTACACCACCGTCGTCGAAGTCAACAAGGCCAAAGCGGTCGTCTGGAAACACGAATCGAAACCGAAGGAAAGCTACGCCGGCAAAGTTGAAATTCATTCGTACCAGCGGCTGAAAGACGGCAACACACTGATCGCCGAGAGCGGCAATTCGCGCCTGATCGAAGTGGACAAGCAGGATAAAATCGTCAAAACGGTGCCGCTGACCGTGGTCAAATCAAATTCGCACCGCGACACGCGCATGGTGCGCAAGCTGGACAATGGCAACTATCTGGTCTGCCAGGAAGGCGAAGGCAAGGTGCGCGAATACGACGCGATGGGCAAGATTGTCTGGGAATACGCGCTGGAATTGGGCGACCGCCCGCGCTCCGACGGCCACGGCCCCGAAGGCCATGGCGTCGAAGTCTTCGGCGCGGCGCGGCTGAAAAACGGCAACACGCTGATCGCGGGCGGCAACAACAACCGCATTCTCGAAGTCAACAAAACCGGCAAGCTCGTGTGGAGCATTGAGCACACCGAACTGCCCGGCATCACTTTCGCGTGGATGACGACGCTCGAAGTGCTGCCCAACGGCAACATCATCATCGGCAACACGCACGCCGGGCCTGAGAATCCGCAATTGATCGAAGTTACGCGCGCTAAGAAAGTCGTGTGGCAATTCAAGGATTGGACGAATTTCGGAAATAATCTGGTGGCAGCGCAAGTGGTTGGCTTGAAAGGCAGAGTGATTCGGTAATCCAGGAAGCACCGCGCTGTTACCATTCGTTTTGGGAGGTAAGGCAATGCAAGCACAAACAATGACCATCAACGAGACTACGCATCAACTTTTGCGGCGGCTCGCCGAACTGGAAAAGACTTCGGCGGAAGTGGTGCTGGATCGCGCGCTGGACACGTACCAGCGTGAACTCTTTTGGAAGCAAACCAACGAGGCTTACGCCGCGTTGAAGGCTGATCCTGAAGCGTGGGCTGCGGAAACTGCTGAACGCGCACTCTGGGAGCAGACGCTCGCTGATGGAGTTGAACCGGAATGAACGTCATACAGCCTACACGCGGCGAAGTTTGGCTGGTCGGCCTTGATCCGGTCCAAGGGCGCGAACAAGCCGGGAAGCGTCCGGCGCTTGTTTTATCGGTTGATCAATTCAACCACGGCCCAGCGGAGTTGGTCGTCATCCTGCCGCTTACCTCCAAGGCGAAGGGCGTCCCGTTACACGTGGCGGTGCTGCCGCCGGAGGGCGGCTTGAGCCAGCCGAGCTTTATCAAGTGTGAGGATGTGCGTTCAATCTCGAAGGGACGCTTGTTGAAAAAGCTGGGCGCTGTTTCAGCGCCAACGATGGCAACTGTTGAAGACAGAATCAAACGATTGTTGGGACTGTAAGGGAGAAAAAACTATGCTCGATCCGCTGACCAAACTTTCGCGCCGCGAACTCATCTTCCGCGCGGGCGCGGGCTTTTCCGGCCTTGCGCTCGCTTCCCTGCTCGATCAGGACAAGCTGTTGGCTGCTACGCCCGACACAGCCACGCCCGACGCGCGCGCCAGCGAAGGCAATCCGCTGGCCGTCAAAGCGCCGCATTTCCCCGCCAAAGCCAAGTCGGTCATCTTCCTGTTTATGTACGGCGGGCCGAGTCAGGTTGACCTCTTCGACCCGAAGCCGCTGTTGACCAAACATCACGGCCAGCCGCTGCCGGGCTTGGACAAGCTCGAAACCTTTAACAAGAACGGCAACCTGATGGCGTCGCCATACACATTCAAAAAGTACGGGCACGGCGGCGTAGACATTTCCGAACTCTATTCCAACCTCGGCAGCGTCGCCGATGACCTGTGCGTGATTCGTTCGCTCTATTGCCTGAGCAACAACCATTCGCCCGCGATCTTCCAGATGAACAGCGGAAACATACGGCCCGGCAATCCGTCGCTCGGCTCGTGGGTGACGTATGGCTTGGGCACCGAGAATCAAAACCTGCCGGCTTACATCGTGATGTACGACTGGCGCGGCGGGCCGATTGGCGGCGCGCCGAATTGGTCGTCGGGCTTTATGCCAGCAGCGTTTCAGGGCACTTCGTTCCGCGCGGGCAACGTGCCTATCGTAGATTTGAATCCGCCGAAATGGGTTGACCCGCATTTGCAGCGCGCTGAAATTGATTTTGTGCAAAAGCTCAATCAAGACCACCGCGAGCGCCACGGCAAGAACAGTGACCTCGATGCGCGCATCGCTTCGTATGAACTCGCCTTCCAGATGCAGACGCACGCGCCCGAAGCCGTTGACCTGGCGAAAGAATCCGACGCAACCAAGCAGCTTTATGGCATCGGCGAAAAGCACACCGACTATTTCGGCAAGCAATGCCTGACCGCGCGCCGGCTGGTCGAACGCGGCGTGCGTTTCATTCAACTGTACAGCGGCGGCGGCCACCAGCAGGAATCGTGGGACGCGCATTACGGCATTGACGAAAACCACCGGCTGCATTGCGCCGAAACCGATGTGCCGATGACCGGCC
>JAYUCP010000022.1:0-6591 GCA_043740245.1 Acidobacteriota bacterium
TACGCCCCATCCGGCTTGTAACAGCGAAAGCCTGCCTCTTCCAGCACGCCGAGCAGGAAATCCCGCTTTTGCCAATAGGTTGTTTGCAGCTTGTCGTAATAGCTCTGCGGCAAGCCGAGCGCGTGCACGCCCGCTTCCTGCAACGGCGCGGCGGCCCCGACCGTGAGGAAGTCGTGCACCTTGCGAATCGCATCGGTGACGGCGGGCGGCGCAATCGCGTAGCCCACCCGCCAGCCGGTGACCGAATAGGTTTTTGACATGCCGTTGATCGTCACCGTGCGTTCGCGCATCCCGTCCAGCGTCGCCATCGCAATGTGGCGCACCTCGCGCCCCACTTGTCTTGAAGAATTGGGATACCAGATGTGTTCATAGATTTCGTCAGTGAACGCAAAGGCGTCGAATTCGATGCACAGGTCGGCGATGTAGCGCAGTTCGGCGTGCGTGAAGACCTTGCCCGTCGGGTTGTGTGGATTGGTGATGATGATGGCTTTGGTCTTGGGGTTGAAGGCGGCGCGCAATTCATCAGGGTCGAACGTCCAGTTCAGCCCGTCCTTGCCCTCCGGATACAGCGTGACGTAGCGAATCTTCGCCTCAGTCAAAATCGCATCGGGGCCGTAGTTTTCATAATACGGCTCAAACACGATCACCTCCTCAGTCGGGTCAACGGTGCCCAGCATCGTCGCAATCATCGCCTCGGTCGAACCGCAGGTGACGACAATCTCGCGGTCGGGGTCAACGTCAAGGCCCAGATTCCATTTCGTCTTGGCCGCGATGGCGTCACGGAAGCGTTTCGATCCCCACGTGACCGCGTATTGATTGATGTCGGCATTGATCGCGTCACACGCCGCCTGCTTCAGTTCGTTCGGGGCGGGGAAGTCGGGGAAGCCCTGCGACAGATTGATCGCGCCGTGCAATTGCGCCTGGCGCGTCATTTCGCGGATGACCGATTCGGTGAACAGTGCCGCTTTGCGGGAAATGAACTGTTTCATAAAGCAAAAGGCAAAAGGCAAAAGGCAAAAATCAAAAGTGCCGAAGCCGCAGCGCCAATGGTTTCCCATTTTTGCCTTTTGATTTTTGCCCTTTGCCTTTTGATTTCATTGAGCGTTGAGCTTGCTGACCACACGCGTGCCCGCGCCTTGTTTGACGGTGCGTTTGACGAACTGTTCCAGCGCCGGACGCGGCAGCCAGCGCGCGCCGTCCTGTTCGATCACGCGCAAGTTGCCCTGCGCGGCGGCCAGTTCCAGCGTCGTGACGGGCACGCCGTATTCGCGCGCCGCGCCTTTGAAGCTCAATAGATCATTGCTGTCGAAAACACTCATCGTTTTGAAATTCCTTTGGTGCCTTTGGTAGTGGTTGATTGCAGGCGTGGATTCTAACGGCTGCGTTGCGTTCCGCCAACCGCCGCCCTGCTTTTTCGTATTCTTTCGCCCAGGCAGTTTCGTTGCGCCGCCTGTGGTTACACGCTATGCTGAAATTCAGGAGGTGAATCAATGACTGTACAAGTTGAAATCAAAGCAGAGACGGCGGCCAAGCTACAAGCCATTGCCGCTTCTTTACGGCTTTCTTTGGATGGGTATCTGGAAAAAGTCACCGAACTTATGTCCTTGCCCCAGACGCTCGATGTCAACGGACAGGCGCCTGGCACGAATTCGCCCAGCTTGGAAACACCACAACTGACTCCCTACGAACTGGCGGCAGACCTGATCGGGTCAGTGGACAGCAGTGTCCCCGACCCCGACTCGCCGCCCATCCACACCGCTTTCGGGCAGCACCTGCTGGAAGAACATCAGAATCACTTGGAGAAACTCCGTGCTGCTCATTGATACCGGGCCGCTGGTAGCCTTGATTGATAAAGCCGACCCAACGCACCAACGCTGTGCGGCGCTCTTTCAATCGCTCAGCGCCGCGCCCGTCACCACTTGGCGGTGTTTGACAGAAGCCTTCTACTTCATCGGACGTCTCTGCGGCTGGCACGGGCAACAGCAACTATTGACGTTGCTCGCCAGAGGAGCCGTGCGGATTCAAGACGCCAGCCAGGCAGAGATCATCCGCATCAGCGAATTGATGACGCAATACAAGGACAGGCCGATGGATTTTGCCGATGCCGCGCTGGTCGCCCTGGCCGAACGGGAGGGGCTGAAGCGCATCTTCACCATTGACGACGACTTCTATTTTTATCGGATCAAGGGCCGCGATTCCTTTGATGTGCTCAGGCCGGACGTGGCGTGAGCGACGGCTATTTGATCGCCACCCGCACCGTATTCGCCGCCTTCCCATCCACCGTCAACACCACGTCCACCTCACCCCGGCCAATCAGGCTGCGCGGAATCAGCGCGTTGACTTGATTCACTCCAATCAAGCTGCCTTGCGCTTGGGCGAACGAAACGGGCGCATCCACGCCGCCAAGCTTGACCGTCACGGCAGCCAACGAACTACGGAACCTGATGCCCGTGCCGTACAAGATCAAAAATACCTGCTCGCCTGCCGGGCCGAGGTCAATCGGCACAGCGACCATCCGGCTGACTGTCGAATCGAAGCGCGCGATGGGTTCATAGGGCTGCTCGCCATTGCTCTTCACGCGGAAGGCAAGCGCAGCAGCAAGCCCTTGCCCGCTCGCATTGGCAGAAAACAAACCCGGCGCGACCGCAGCAATTTGCAGCGTGCCGACCGAGAGCGCACCGCTGCTGCTCGTGACTATGGCTGTTGCCACGCCCGCCGCTGTTCCTGGCGGGATTTGATAGTTGATCTGCGTCGGCGATACAAAGAAGAGCGCGGCCAGCCTTTCCGTCCCGGTGCTATCACTGACCTTCACCGTTGTGCCATTTAACGTAGTCGGCAGCGGCAGCGTTGAAGCCGCCACCGTTCCCGTTGCCAACTCATTGCCAAACGCCGAAACGAGGGCTTCCGGCGCAAGCTGCGCGCCGCTGTAACTGGCCGCTGAAACGTTCACTACCAGATTGGCAAGCGTCAGCGTCGCCGCATTGCTGGCAGCCATCCCACAACTATTCGTGAAGACCGCGCGATACCGTTTGCCGTTATCGCTCAAGGTCAGCGACGACACAGTCAGCGTTGTGTTTGTCGCACCGTTGATGTTGTTGAAGGTCGCACCACCGTCCGTGCTTACCTGCCATTGCATCGTTGGCGCAGGCGTACCGCCAGCCACGGCAGTGAACGTCGCGTTGCTGCCCGCGACAACCACTTGATTCAACGGTTGCGCCGTCAAGCTCGGCCCAACGTTTATCGTCAGTGTTACTGTTGCTGAAGTCACCGTGCCGCACGTTCCCGTCACCACCACGTCATAGCTGCCTGCATTAGCCGCCGTCACGCTGTTGAGTGTTAATGTTGCTGCATTTGCCCCTTGAATCGGCGTCAGGTCCCGCCGCCATTGATAGCTCAGATTCGTTCCCACCGCCGCAGCGGCAAACGTGGCTGAAGTTCCCGCACAGACAGTCTGACTAGATGGTTGCGTAGTAATTGCTGTCGTCGCGTTCACCGTCAACGGCGCGGCGCTGGAAGTGGCTGCCCCACACGAACCGGTTACCACTACATCGTAGGAACCGGCGTTGCTTGCGGCGACTGAGGCAATGCTGAATGTGCTGCCGGTTGCGCCCGCGATATTCGAGCCGTTCTTTCTCCATTGATAGGTAAATGGCCCTGTCCCGGAAGCTGTCACAGAAAAGCTCGCGGGAGCGCCTGGGCAAATAGTCTGGCTGCTCGGTTGCGATGCGACGCCTGTCGCGGCATTGACTGTGAGCGTTGCCGCACTTGATGCCGCATTGCCGCACGTGCCGGTGACTGCGACATCATAAGTGGCTGCGTCGCTCGCTGTGACTGAAGCAAGACTGAAAGTGCTGCCAGTCGCGCCCGCGATGTTCGAGCCGTTCTTGCGCCATTGATATGTGAATGGCCCCGTCCCGCTTGCCGTTACGGAGAATGAAGTTGGCGAGCCGGCGCAGACTGCCTGATTCGTTGGCTGTGTGACAAAGCCGGTCGCGGAATTGACGGTTAAGGGGGTAGCAATCGAGGTCGCCGTGCCGCACGTTCCCATCACTACGACATCGTATGAAGCCGCATCACCAGTGACGACTGCTGCAATGGCGTAAGTGCTGTTGGTCGCGCCCGCAATGTTGCTGCCGTTCTTTCGCCATTGATAGGTGATGGGGCCAGTGCCACTCGCCGCCACGGTGAAACTGGCTGGTGAGCCGGTGCACAATGTTTGACTAACAGGTTGCGTGGCGATGCTCGTTACTGCATTCACAGTCAATGCCGCGGCATTGGAAGTCGCCGCCGCCCCACACGAGCCGGTTATCACGACATCATACGAACCCGCGTTGCTGGCCGCGACCGAGGCGATGCTGAAAGTGCTGCCAGTTGCACCTGCTATGTTCGAACCATTCTTTCGCCATTGATAGGTGAATGTCCCTATCCCGGAAGCTGTCACAGATAGGCTCACCGGGGCACCAGCGCAAACAGTCTGATTGCTCGGTTGCAATGCGATGCCTGTCGCGGTATTGACTGTGAGCGTTGCCGCACTTGATGTTTTGTTGCCGCACGCGCCTGTGATTACAACATCGTAAGAACCCGCATCGCCCGTTGTGACTGAACCGATGTTGAAACTGTTTCCAGTAGCGTCTGCAATGTTCGAACCATTCTTCCGCCACTGATAGGTGAATGGCCCTGTCCCGGAAGCCGTCACAGAAAGGCTTGCCGGGGCACCAACGCAAATTGCCTGGCTGCTTGGTTGCAATGCAATGCCTGTCGAGGCATTGACCGTCACCGCCGTCGTTGCCGCAGGGAACGCATAGCCGCTGATCGTAGCCGTCACGCTGTAAACACCCGAAGCCACGCCCGTCGCCGCAGCAATCGCCGGATTCTGCACACTCGACGTAAACCCATTCGGCCCCGTCCACACATACGCCGCGCCCGGAATCGTCGAAGCCACCAGATTCACCGTCGCCCCCGCGCAGACCGGTCCATTGCTCCCGGCCAGCGGCGCTTCGGTGAAGCGGTACAGGTACTCAAACGCATTCGCGCTGTTCACGCCGCCGCCATTCGCCGGATTCGTCACCGTCAGATTGACCTTGCCGATGTTACCCGCCGGCGTCGTCACCAGCAGCTTCGTGCTGTTGATGAAGGTCACGCCTGTCGCCGCCACGTTGCCGAAACTCACCGTCGCACCCGTGCGGAAACCGCTGCCCACGATCATCACCTGGTCGCCGCCCCGGCTATCGCCCTGCGCAGGGCTGGCCGCCAGCACCGTCACGCCCGTCACGTCATCCGCCTGCGCCAACGGATCGCGCCCATTCATCACTTCCGACAGATCGCTCTCGCCGCCGCCGTCCGTATCCGCTGCGCGTGGATTGGTGTTGTTGATGTACTCATCCAAATTCGATAGTCCATCCCCGTCGGGATCGAGATAGGCATCGGCGTCGCTGTTGGGATTCAGACCATTCGCTGTCTCCCACGCATCCGGCATTCCGTCACCATCCGTGTCAGTCAGCTTGCGCACACTGCCGCCGTATACCACTCTTGAAAAATCTTCGTTCCTGATTCTGGCATAAACGTAATAAACGCCATCGGGAAGAGCGCTCATATCCCAAGTGCGGCTCATATCGCCATTGTTCGCGGCAAGGTCTGTGATAATCGCGGTGCCGTTCGGCGAATTAACAACAGTGTTGTAATAAAGATCAACCGTAGTGCTGCCGTTTCCGTCGCTCACATTCCATTTCAAATCAAAGTTAAAGTTAGTACCGCGAGTCAATCTCTCAAAAACTGGAGACTGCCAGGTCATCACGGGAAAATCTTCTCGTTCAAATGAGAGCCAACTCGAATACGCTCCACCAGTAACTGCCGTGTTGCTTGGCCTGCCGCTCATTCTATCGCCGTCATCGGTACTGACAGTGATTCGCAGATTTCGCAACGTATACGGCCCTTCTTTGCTGCTCCGATAGATCTCTTTGCCAGGGAAAACGAGCGTCACAGATTGATTGCCACCAGCCATAGCAGCGATGCCTGTACTTGCGCTCGAAATCACCGTGCCATCAGGCGCGGTTAGATCACCAATCACTGTGTAGCTGCCTGCACGCGGTACATTGATAGTGAAATCCCAGTTAATGGAATCGTAGCGCCCATTGCTACCGGCGTCGGGCGCTGATTCTGCAAATCCGCCACTGATGGAAGACTCTGCAACTGCTACAGAGAAACTACTCACCTGTTGACGCTGGAAAGAGCCGAGAGAGGAAGTGCCGGAGGCTGTAATCACCAACTCGTATGTACCGGCAGTGTTCAGTATGGCATTACCTGCATAAACGCCATCTCCTGCTGCGTCATCATCGTGCGCGCCATCATCGTAAAGAGTGAAGCTGGAAGCTGTTCCTCCCCCGCTCAGCGTGAAGCTGCCATTGACCGTCAAGCCAATTAGATTGGAACCGTCTTGAGAAACAGTCGCTTTTACCTTGAGGCTTTCACCAATGAGGTAATTTAGCTCAGGAATGCTTAGGAATGGCTCGAAAATAACTCTGCCAAATCAGGCAGGGTTAGGAGCCACCGTGTAATTCCATTTTGGTAAGACTGCCGCAAAGGCAATCCGAA
>JAYUCP010000023.1:0-39669 GCA_043740245.1 Acidobacteriota bacterium
GGCATCAACCCGATGGCCGGCGTGGTCGAAGGCTTTCGCTGGGCGTTGTTGGGAACCAAAACGGCGCCGGGCCCGATGCTCTGGCTTTCGGTGCTGGCTGCCGTATTGCTGCTGGTCTCTGGCGCCTTCTATTTCCGGCGCATGGAAAAAACCTTTGCGGATGTTGTTTGAACCGCACAGCACTTCGATTTCAATGAAACCGACGCTTCTTACCTTACAAACAATCTTGCTCGAACAAACCGCAGCGCCTGCACGCAGTGCTGCCAGCGCGCCAGTTCTCCCTTATCTGGCGAGCAAGGTGCGCGGCTTTGCCATGCGCTACCGGCTGTTTGACCATTTGCGGGTGCTAAGTTCCATCTACTGGTTTGGCCCCTGGCGCGAGTTGGCGATTCGGTATTATCAATGGCGCAATCGCAATCAACCGCTACCGCAAACTGAGCAAACACTCTTTCCCACGCTCAGCACGACGGAAACAGCGGCGCAAATCAATACCAATGGATTTGCGCCGGGTTTGCAATTAACCGAGGCAACCGTCGGGGCACTGCTGGCGTATTGCGCCAGGCACGGCGCCAACGCTTACCATAATCATGACCTGACCTGCCCTGCGTTCCGCGACATCGTGCACGACCCAGCCTTGCTGGCCGTGGCGCGGGCGTATTTGGGAGCGGAACCACGGTTACACAGTACGCGGCTTTATTGGACGCATCCGCCCACCAGTGAAGCAGAGCAGCAGCGTTTACAAATCCAGAAAGCTCGCTACCATTACGACCTCAGCGATTTCAAAGCGCTCATCATCTTTTTCTATCTCACCGATGTCACCGCCGATTGCGGCCCGCACGTTACCATTCAAGGCACGCACCGGCACAAAACGCTGCGGCAAATGCTGACGCGCTTTTTAACCGATCAAGCGGCGCAAACGCAGTACGGTGACCGCATCACCACCATCACCGGCCCGCGCGGCAGCGGTTTTTTTACCGACATCGCCTGTTACCACAAACATTCGTATGGCACGCGTGACCGCTTGATGATGTCAATCACCTACGTCTTGCAACGCCGGCCCGAACCCCGCGTGCCGAAGACTTTTTAACGCCGCATGCTCGACCTGGCTCAATGGTTTGAAACACCCGCGCGCCGCTGTTTGCTGATCGGCGAAATCGCGCAAACGCACGATGGCAGCCTGGGCACGGCGCATGCCTACATTGACGCCGTCGCCCACACCGGCGCGGACGCCATCAAATTTCAGACCCACATCGCCGCTGCCGAAAGCACACCCGGCGAACCCTGGCGCGTAAGATTCAGCCCGCAAGATGCGACACGTTATGAATACTGGCAACGGATGGAATTCACCTCAGAGCAATGGCAGGGTCTAGCCGCACACGCCTCCGAACGCGGGTTGCTCTTTCTCTCTTCGGCCTTTTCATTGGCCGCTGTCGAATTGCTCGAACGTTTAGGAGTGCCCGCCTGGAAAGTCGGCGCGGGCGAAATCACCAACCTGCCGATGCTGGAAATGATGGCGCGCACCGGCAAACCTGTTTTGTTATCCAGCGGCATGTCGAATTGGGCGGAATTGGATGCGGCGGTCGCGTGTGTGCGCGCACAGCACGCGCCCGTCGCCGTCTTTCAATGCACGACGGCATACCCGTGCCCGCCGGAAAAGCTGGGCTTGAATGTGCTGGCTGAATTGCGTGAACGTTATGCATGCCCGGTAGGGCTGTCAGATCATTCCGGCACGATCTACGCGGGGCTGGCCGCTGCAACGCTCGGTGCGCAACTCATCGAAGTCCACGTGACTTTCTCACGCGAATGCTTTGGGCCCGACGTGCCCGCTTCAATCACTACGGTGGAATTGAAGCAATTGGCCGCAGGCATCCGCTTCATCGAACACGCGCAGGCGCATCCCGTCAGCAAAGAGGCAATGGCCGCAGAGTTGAGCGAATTGAAACGCACCTTCGGCAAAAGCCTGGTCACGGCGCGCGCGCTGGCCGCCGGGCAACGCTTGACGCCCAACGACCTCGCTTGCAAAAAACCGGGCACGGGCATTTCCGCCGCGCGCTTCAATGAATTCGTCAATCGCACGCTCAAACGCGCGCGCGACGCCAACACCCTGCTTACAGAAGATGACTTCGAATAAACGCAAAGTCTGTGTCGTGCTGGTAGACCGCGCCAACTACGGCCGCTTGAAACCCGTGATGCGCGCCCTGGCCGAACAACCGTCACTGCAATTGCAAATCATCGCCGCCGGCACGATGGTGCTCGAACGCTTCGATCAGCCAGTCAAGGTTGTGCGACAAGACGGCTTCCACATTGACGGCGAAATCTATATTGAACTCGAAGGCTCGACGCCCGCCACGATGGCGAAATCCGTCGGCTTCGGCGTGGTCGAATTCGCCAGCGAGTTCCAGCGCCTCAAACCGGATGTGGTGCTGCTGATCGGCGACCGTTATGAAGCGCTGGCCGCCGCGATTGCCGCCGCTTACATGAACATCTGCATCGCCCACATCCAGGGCGGCGAGGTTTCCGGTTCGATTGACGAGAGCGCGCGCCACGCCATCAGCAAGTTCGCGCACTTTCATTTCCCCAGCACGCAACGTTCAGCCGAGTACCTCGTGCGCATGGGCGAAGCGCCTGCCAATGTGCTCGCCATCGGCTGCCCGTCGAGCGACATCGCGCGCACCTTTGACCACACACTGACACACGCGCTCATACACGAGACGGGCAGTGGCGCGACCATTGACCCGGCACGCCCGTTTCTGCTCGTGCTCTTTCATCCGACAACGACGGAATACGGTGGCGAACGCGCGCAGATGGAAGCGATGCTGGCCGCGCTCAATCGCATCCGCATGCAAACAGTGCTGCTCTGGCCCAACATTGACGCGGGTTCCGATCACATCAGCAAAGCGATTCGCAGTTTCCGCCTCAACGAACAGCCCGGCTGGCTGCGGACGCTGACCAACCTGACGCCGGAAAATTATCTGAAGGTGCTGGCAAATGCGGCGTGCGCGTTGGGCAATTCGAGCAGCTTCGTGCGTGACGCGAGTTATTTCGGCACGCCGGTCGTGCTCGTCGGCAACCGGCAGGTGGGACGCGAAACCGACCTCCACGTCAAACCGACCGAGCCGCTGGCCGAGGCGATTTACGCCGCGACGCAAGCGCAACTCGCGCACGGGCGTTACGCGTCCAGCACGCTGTATGGCGACGGGCACGTCGCGGAACGCATTACGCACGCGGTGGCCACCTTGCAACCTTATGTGCAAAAACGGCTGCATTACATTTACGATCCAGTGCTGAAGGCAGAAGCATGCGCATCCTCGGATTGATTCCCGCGCGCGGCGGGTCGAAAGGCGTGCCGCGCAAAAACATCCGGTTGCTGGCCGGGCGTCCGTTGCTGGCCTATACCGCCGATGCCGCGCTGGCCGCGCAAGGCTTGACGCGCGTCGTGCTCAGCACCGATGACGAAGAGATCGCCAGCGTGGGGCGCGCGTGCGGGCTGGATGTCCCGTTCATGCGCCCGGCGGAATTGGCGGAGGATCATTCGCCGACTTTGCCCGTGATACAACACGCCGTGGCCTGGCTCGCGGCGCGGCAAGAGCATTACGACGCCGTTTGCTTGTTGCAGCCGACCAATCCGTTGCGGCGCGCGGCGGACATTGACGGTTGCCTTGAATTATTCACCCAACACAACGCTGATGCTGTCATCGCCGTTTTGCCCGTCCCGTCCAAATACAATCCGCATTGGGTGTATTTCGCCGGGGCCGATGGTTTGTTGCGCTTGAGCACGGGCGCACCAGCGCCCATTCCCCGCCGGCAGGATTTGCCGCCCGCCTGCCACCGCGAAGGCTCGGTTTACGTCACACGCTGTGAAGTGTTGATGCAACACAACAGCCTGTATGGCACACATCTACTCGGCTATCCGATTAACCCGCAACACAGCGTCAACATTGATAATCTGGAGGATTGGGCGCGGGCGGAAAGTCTCTTGCTCCAACTCACGCCGCAACATCACACTTTGACTGCTCACACCTAGGAGACTTTCATGTCAACCAGCATGCCAAAACTTACCCCTGAAGAAGAGTCTGGCTCGCTCTTTCATTTCGATCCCGCGCGCGCGTGGGATTACGAAAACGGTTTTTACCTGACCAGCCATGTGACGCGGCTCGCCAAAGCGCTCGCGCAATATGAGTTGTATAAAAGCATCTTGCACCTGCCGGGCCAGGTCGTGGAATGTGGCGTTTACAAGGGCGTTTCGCTGGTGCGGCTGGCGACCTACCGCGAGATGCTGGAAAGCCCGTACTCGCGCAAGCTTCTGGCCTTCGATGTGTTCGGCAAATTTCCCAAGCAGGACAACGTGTTCGATGCGCGCTTCATTGCGTCGTTTGAGCAATCGGGCGGCGACGGCATCCCGGTCGGCGAGATGCGCCGCGTCTTCGAACACAAGGCGATTCAGAACGTCGAACTCATCGAAGGCGACGTGCTCGTCACCGTCCCGGCGTACCGCCAACAACACCCGGAATTGAAAATCGCGCTGCTGCACGTAGACGTCAGCGTGTATGAACCCAGCCTGGTGTGCCTGCGCGAATTGTATGACCTGGTCGTCAAGGGCGGCATCGTGATGCTCGACGATTTCGCCACGGTGGCGGGCGAGACGCGCGCCATTGACGAATTTTTCGCCGACAAGGATGTGCTCTTCGAGAAGCTGCCCATCTCGCACATCCCGGCCTTCATCAGGAAATAGCAGCGGCCTATGACAGACTTGGCAATTCGCGTCGAAAAGCTCTCGAAAGAATACCGCCTCGGCGCGCAGCCGGCGCGCTACCGCACCTTGCGCGACACGCTGATGGAAAGCTGGCGGTTCGCGCGCAAGCCGCAACCCGACCCGGCGGAGCAGTTCTTCTGGGCGCTCGATGAGGTTTCGTGCAGCGTCATGCCGGGCGAAGTGCTCGGCATCATCGGGCGCAACGGCTCGGGCAAAAGCACGCTGCTCAAAGTCCTGTCGCGCATCACCGAGCCGACGCGCGGTTACGCCGAATTGCGGGGGCGCATCGGTTCGCTGCTCGAAGTCGGCACGGGCTTTCATCCGGAATTGAGCGGCCGCGAAAACGTCTATCTCAATGGGGCGATTCTCGGCATGCAACGCCGCGAGATCGCCCGCAAATTTGACGAGATCGTCACCTTCGCCGAGGTCGAGAAATTCATTGACACGCCGGTCAAACACTATTCGAGCGGGATGTATTTGCGGCTCGCTTTCGCCGTCGCGGCGCACCTGGAACCGGAAATCCTGTTGGTGGATGAAGTGCTGGCGGTCGGCGACGCAGCCTTTCAACGCAAGTGCCTGGGCAAGATGGGCGACGTGGCGCAACAAGGGCGCACGGTCGTGCTGGTGAGCCACGACATGACGGCGGTCACGCATCTGGCGACGCACTGCCTGTGGTTGCACAGCGGGCGCGTGATGCAATTCGGCGCGGCCGAAAGCGTCGTGCGCGCTTACGCCCAACAGCAACAGGACGGCCCGACCGATTTGGCGTTGCGTAAAGACCGCAAGGGCGACGGCGTGATTCGGCTACAAGCCGTCGAATTCCGCGATGCCGCGGGACTGACGGTCAGCAGCCTCGGTTCCGGCGCGCCGCTGACCATCGCGGTGCGTTACGCCAGCCAAATCGGCGCGCTCGACCCGCTCGACGTGTGGCTGGACATGACCTGGCGCGACACGCTGGGGCATCCGGTGGCGACGGTTTCAACGCGCTTCAGCCCGGTGCAAACACCGCTCGAGCCCGCCACCACTGTCACGCTCGAATGCCACATTCCCAGCCTGACGCTGGCGGATGAAGCTTATAGTTTGGATCTGTGGCTGGCGTACCGGCAGGGGCTGAGCGACCAGGTATTGCGCGCGGCGGAATTGCAAGTGACGCCCTCGAACTATTTCGGCACCGGCCACGCGCCCGTCAAACGCAAACACGGCGCGGGACTGATCGCGCACCACTGGACGGCGCAAGGGGCGGAAGAACACGCGCCGCGTGAATTGGCGCAGGCGAGCAGCGCGGCGTAAGAGCGAATGCGCGAGCGCAGTTCGACAAGCTGGCTGCTTGTCGAACTGCAAACAATGCCAGCAGAAATCCCCGGAAAATATAATGATGGCGGAACCCCAGTGACTACGGGCACCCGCTTCCCTTCACCATCACGGGAGTCACATGCGAGTTGGAATCAATCCGGCGAAAACAGCCGACGAGGTGCGTGAGTACGGCCGGCACCGCGTCATCATTCCCATCTATATCCCGCATTTCGACGGCTACTTTGAGCACGCGCTCGAAGTGTTGCGGCTGTGTTTGGCTTCCTTGCGGCATACGGCGGCGGAGCGGGCGGCGATCACGCTGATCGCCAACGGCTGCCATCCCGCCGTCGTGGAAGATTTGCAGCAGCAGTTTGCGGAAGGCTGGATCAACCAACTGCTGATCAACCAACTCAATCGCGGCAAGACGGACGCCATCGTCGCGGCGGCGCGCGGCAGTTTCGAGCCGCTCGTGACCTTTGCCGATGCCGACGTACTCTTTCGCCCAAACTGGCTCGCCGCCGTGGACGAGTTGTTTGAAGCGTTCCCCGAAGCGGGTTTCGTCTCGCCCTTTCCAAGCGCGTCGGGACTGCGTTACCACACCTCGGCGACTTTTCTGGAAGCTCTCGTGCGGCGCGAGTTGAGTTTTGCCAAAGTCGTGCTGGACGAAGACCTCGACCGTTTTGCCGCCAGCATCGGCCAACCCAATTTCTTCCCGCCGGAATTTCGCGCGGCGCAATTGATCCTGCGGCGCCGCCACGTGACCGCTTGCGTCGGCGCGGGACATTTTGTCTGCACCGTCCGCCGCGAAGTAGTCAACGGCATGCCGGCCACACCGTGCTTGCGCGCGCTGGATGGCGCCTCCGACCAACTCTGGCTGGATGCGCCCGGCGACCGCCTGGGCTATTGGCGGCTTTCGACGCCGCAAGCCTGGGTCAATCACATGGGCAATTGCCCCGAAAAATGGATGCACGAGGAATTGGCGGCAACCTTGCGGCAACCTCTTCCCCCACCCCGCACCCCGGCCAACCTGCCGCCGATCCCCTGGCGTTGGCCGCGTTGGGTGCCCCTCCGCTTGCGGCTCAAATTGCTGCAAGGAACCAAACGCGAATGGGTACAACAAATCGTATACCGACACCTGGGTTATCCGCTCACAGCGGGCGCGAAGCTGAAATTGTCTTAGGGCAACACCCGCGCCTCGCCCACGTTGATACAATGGCAACTGGCCCGCTCGACATCCTGCATCTGACCTCCAAGCCGCCGTTTGCGCCGGGTTCGTACAACCGGCTGGTGGGCATGCAATTGGAACGGCTGCGCGGCTTCCGGCAGGCTTCGATCAGTTATTGGCCACGGCCGTTACCGCCGGGCGTGGACACCGACGAAACGCTGCTGGTCAATCGCCAGCATCTCTCGTTACGCCAGCGGCTGTATTTGAATTTGCCCGAATCGTTGCGGCCGCTTTATCACAACGGGGTGACCGGCGAGGACGCGCTGACTTATTTTTGGGGCATCCTGCGTGAATTGCCGCGCTTGCGCCCGCGCGTGATCGTCTGTTACGACAACTACAAGTTCGGCGCGATGCTGCGGCAGGCCGTCAACTGGCCCTGCCGCCTGGTGCTCAATCAACAAGGACTGTCGTACCACCTCTCGCCCACTGCGGCGGGACACTTGTACAGCCTGCATGCCTTTGATGTCGTCTGGGTGTCCACGCTCAGTTCCTACCGCTTTGATCGTTACCGGCAATCGGCGTACGAGCCGCAAGTCACTGTCATTCCGAACTGGATTGATATGGACAAGTTCGCGCCGGTGAGCGCAGTGGAAAAAGCCGAGTTGCGTGACCGCTGGCAATTGCCGCGCGACCGCGAAATCGTCTTGTGGCTGAGCCGCCTGGTGCCCAAAAAAGGCGCGCACCTGATTCTGCAATCGTGGCCGCAGATTTTGCGCCAGCATCCGAATGCTTTTCTCTGGATCGTCGGCGGCATAGACAAACGGCCTGGCTACGATGATTACCTGCGCAATCTCATTGACACGTTGGGCGTGGGCGATTCGGTACGCTTGCAAGGCGCGGCGGCGCCCGAAATCGCGGAGACTTGCTATCAGGCGTCGGATGTTTACGTCTTCCCCACCGTGTTCAGCGGCGAAGGCTTCGGCCTCTCGTTGCTGGAAGGCATGGCGACCGGGCTGGCGTGTCTGGCGGCCGATCATCGCATCCTGCAGGAACTCTATCCCGAAGAAGTCGTCCGGCTGGTGCCCGACCCCAATTTGATTGACGCGTTTGTCGAACCCCTCGTGACGCTCTTGCGCGAGGCGGGCTTGCGCCAACGCATGGGACAGGCGGCGCGTGCGTTCGCGACCCAGCATTACCACCACGACAAAATTCTCGCGCAGGTCACAGATTTTTATTTACAGCAACTCAGTTTCACCGGAGATAGTCAGTGAACACAGTGCTCTTGATCCCGGACGGCGTCGGCGTGCGCAACTTTTTGCTGGGCGGCTTTCTCCCGCAACTGGCGCAAGCCGGCCCATGCCACGTCTTGCATACCGTGCCGGAGGAAGCTCTCAGCCAATACCAGCAACAACCCGACACGCACGCGGTGCACTGGCATCGCATGCTGGATTATCAAGAGACGGCGCTGACCGCGGGGCTGCGTTACGCCGTCGGGTATGCGCAGATGCACTGGGGCGGCACGCGCGCGATGCGCCATACCTTGCAACATCCGGTGCTCGGTTCGTGGCGCACGCGCGCCCTGCGCCACGGCGCCAAACTGCTGGGACGCGCGCTCGCCTATCCCGCCGGCATTCAGGCGCTTGACAGCGCGCATTGCCGCGCCGTCAGCCGCCTGCCCATCGTCGCGCACTACCGCGCGCTGTTTGCGCGCCTCCGGCCTGCGGTCATTTTCTGTTCGCATCAGCGCCCTTTCAGCGTCGTGCCGCCGGTGCTGGCGGCGCGCGCGTTGGGCATTCCCACCGCCACCTTTATTTTCAGTTGGGACAATCTCTCCAGCAAAGGCCGTATCGCCGCGCCCTTCGACCATTTCTTTGTCTGGAGCGAGTTAATGCGGCGCGAGTTGCTCACCTTCTACCCGGACATCGCACCGGCACAGACACACATCGTTGGCACGCCACAATTCGACCCGTATGCCGATCAAACACTGTTGTGGACGCGAGCGGAGTTTTGCGCGCGCCTCGGCATTGATCCGGCCAGCCCCCTGGTGTGTTATTCGGGCGGCGATGCGGGCACAGCCCCCGAAGACCCGCAGCACTTGCGGATCTTGCTGGAATTAATTGCCTCAGGGCAAATCGCCGGCCCCGGGCAAAGCCGCCCGCACGTCATCGTGCGTCCCGCACCGGTGGACGACGGCAGCCGCTACGCCGCCGTGCGGCGCGACTATCCTGACTTGATCTTTGCTCAGCCCGAATGGTTGCACACTGCGCCGGGCGATTGGGCACGCACGATTCCCCTGGCCGCCGACGTGCAATTCCTGGCCAATCTAACCGCGCACGCCGATCTCAACATCAATCTGGCCTCAACCATGACGCTCGATTTCGCGCTGCACGACAAACCCGTGGTGAATGTCGCGTTCGATGTCGCCGACCCACCTGTGCACGGCGTGCCGTTGTGGGATTACTACTACCAGTTCGAGCATTACCGGCCTGTGGTTGAGTTGGGCGCGGCGCGCTTTGCCCGTTCACCGGCGGAGTTAGCGCAACACGTCAATGCTTATCTGGCTGAGCCCGCGCTTGACCGTGAGGCGCGGCGGCGCTTTGTCGAGCTACAGGTCGGCGCGCCCTTGGGTCAATCGGGACGGCTGATCAACGAACAGTTACAACGGCTGGCGCGCGGCTAACCGGAAACGCATGAACATCTGTTTTCTCTGCAACGAATACCCGCCAGGCCCACACGGCGGCGTCGGCAGTTTTACGCAAACGCTGGGACGGGCGCTGGCCGCGCGCGGGCATCACATTACAGTAGCCGGACTTTATCCGCTGGTTGAAGAACGCGAAGAAGACGATCAAGGCGTGCGGGTCATCCGCTTGCCGGTGCATTGGCTGAAAACTGCGGGCATTGCCGTGGATGTGAGCCGGTTCAGAAAGAAGCTAGCCGCCCTCAATCAAGCGGCCCCGTTGGAAATCTTGGATGGCCCTGAACTGTCTTATGCACTGATGCCTGCCTCGACCAGCGCGATTCAGGTTTTGCGGATGAATGGCGGCCATCACTTTTTCAAAACGGCGCTCGGCGAGCGGCCTTTGTTTTGGCGTAGTTGGCTGGAAAGACGGTCGTTTGCCCGGGCCAGCCATTATTGCGCGGTTAGCCAGTATATTGCGGAGCAAACCCGCCGCTTACTGGGGCTGGGCGAGCGGCCTATCGAAATCCTGCCCAATCCCGTCGACACCCAGCACTTTTGCCCGCAGCCCCAAATTCCCACCGAGCCGGGCTTGATCGTTTTCGTGGGCACGATCTGCGAAAAGAAAGGCATCCGCCAACTGCTGCAAGCCATGCCGGAAATCGTCGCCGCCGTGCCGGAGGCCCGGTTATTGGTAGCCGGACGCGATGGGCAAGAGGCGGCGACGGGAGCATCCTTCACGGCGCACTTGCAGGCACAAATTCCCGCTGCACTGGCGCAGCGGGTCGAATTCACCGGCCACCTCGAAAACGCCGCGCTCCCACAGACCTTGGCGCGTGCCAGCGTCTGCATCTTTCCTTCGCATATGGAAGCACAAGGCATTGTCGTCATCGAAGGCATGGCGATGGGCCAGGCCGTGGTCGCCAGCCAAACGGGCCCCGGCCCGGAATTGATTGAACACGGCATCTCAGGCTTGCTGTGTGATCCGCACGACCCGCATTCAATCGCCCAACAGGTGATTGCGGTGTTGTCCGACGCCGCCTTGCGCCACCGGCTGGGCCAGCATGCCCGGCAAAGCGCGGTGGCCCAATTCTCTGTGGCCGCGCTCGCGACCAAAAACGAAGCGTACTACGAACGTTGTCTACAAAACCGCTGATGTCCAAGCCCGAACGGCTGTTGATCGTCTCGCACGTCACACACTTTGCGCATGCGGGCAAGCTCTATGCGCACGCGCCCTACGCGCGTGAAATCAATCTGTGGGCCGACCTTTTTCCGCAGGTGCTCATCGCCGCCCCGTATCGCACCAGCGCGCCCCCCAGTGACGCCGAGGCGTTTGCCAGACCGAACATCACAGTCCTGCCACAACGCGAAACCGGTGGCGACACGTTGCGCGCCAAACTCGTCCAACTCGCCCTCTTACCGTTGCTGCTCTGGGACCTGAGCCGCGCCCTGACTCAGGCTGACGCTATACAGGTCCGGTGCCCAGGCAATCTTGGCTTGCTAGGCGTTGGTCTGGCCCCGCTCTTCAGCCGCTACCGTGTCGCCAAATATGCGGGTGAATGGCAAGGGTTTCCCGGTGAGGCGTGGTCCTGCCGCCTGCAACGTTGGCTGCTCGGCTCGCGCTGGTGGCAGGCCCCTGTGCTGACTTATGGGGAATGGCCCAGGCAACCGGCACATGTCGTGCCGTGTTTCACTTCGGTGATGACCGAACAGCAAATGGGTCGCGCCCGGCACGCCTCGGCACGCAAGCTCGAGCCATCCTTAGGCACTGAAGCGGCGGCGGCGCGCTTGAATGTTCTTTACGTAGGCCGGCTGACCCGTTCCAAAAATGTCAGCGTGTTGCTCGCCGCGCTGGCGCCGCTGCATGCCGCGGGCTTGCCTGTGCACTGCGACATCGTCGGCGCAGGCCCGGAACGCGAACCGTTGGCTCTCCTGGCGGAACAACTGGGCCTCGGCGCTTGCACCACTTTTGCGGGCGGCGTGGACTTTGAGCAGGTGCTGGCGTACTACGAAAACGCGGACGTGTTGGTGCTGGCCTCGGACACCGAAGGGTGGGGGAAAGTGTTGGTTGAGGCGATGGCCTTTGGCACCGTTTGTATCGGTTCGCAGCGCGGCGTCATTCCCTGGATGCTAGCTGATGGACGCGGCATTGTCGTCGCGCCGCGCGAGGTGGAGGCGTTGACGGCGGCCCTACGCCAAGTCGCGACAACCCCCGACCAGTTTTTGCCCATGCGTGCCCAAGCCGCAGCCTGGGCGCAACGCTTCACGCTGGAAGGCTTGCGCGCGAAATTCGGCGAAATACTCAGTCAACATTGGGGCGGGACGTTTTCAACGGAGCCCGCGCCGGCGCCGCAGCAAGGACATCCATGGGCGGCGTAGGCGTGTTGCAAATAACGGATTCGCTGGCGGCGGGCGGCACTGAACGGGTCGCGGTCAATCTGGCGAATCACCTGCCGCGCGCGCGCTTCCGCAGTTTCCTTTGCACCACCCGTAACGGCGGCGCGTTGGCCGCTTTACTCAAGCCCGACGTGCGTTGGTTGAATCTGGCCCGGCAGCATCGTTTTGACCTCACAGCCTTACGGCAGTTGCGCGCTTTCATCAAGGTCAACCGGATTCAGATTTTGCATGCGCACAGCACTTCGTTGTTGATGGCGGCGCTGGCCGCGGCCTTACCGCCTTATCCGCGCCTGGTGTGGCACGATCATTACGGCAACCACGCGCAGGCCCCGCGCCCCGTTTGGATTTACCGCTTGCTGGCCCGGCGTGCCCACAGCCTCATCACGGTGAACCAGCCTTTAGCGGAGTGGGCGCGCCAGCAATTAGGCATTCCCGCCGCGCGCATCAACTACATTCCCAACTTTGCGGCTCTCGCAGCACAAAGCGCGGCCACCGGCGCGCCGCTACCCGGTCGGCCCGGGCAGCGGATTGTTTGCGTCGCCAATCTGCGGCGGCAAAAAGACCACCTGACCTTACTGCAAGCGCTGGCGCAGGTGATTGAACAAAGGCCGGACGCGCATTTGCTGCTGGCCGGAGCCATTGTCGAACCGGCGTGCTTCGCGCAGATACAGGACACCATCGCGGCGCTTGGGCTGGCTCGCCATGTCTCCGTACTGGGCGAGCAAACGGATGTCGCGGGCTTATTGCGGCAATGTGACATTGGCGTTCTCAGCTCCGCCAGCGAAGGCTTGCCGCTCGCGCTGCTTGAATACGGACAGGCGGGCTTGGCAGTCGTCTCCACCCAGGTGGGCCAATGCGCTGAAGTGCTGGACGACGGACGGGCTGGCCTGCTCGTTCCGCCGGGCCAACCCGCAGCGTTGGCCGCAGCCTTGCTGAGTCTTTTGCAGGCGCGCGAAGTACGCGCGCGGTTCGGCGCACGCCTTTCGCGCCGCGTCAAAGCGCATTACAGCGTGGACGCCGTCATGGAACGGATTTGCCAAGTTTACGAAGGGGTTTTGCAAGATGATTGATCGCATTGCCACCTTGCCGCTGCCACTCAAAGCGCGCGGATTATCGTTCAACCTGCGGTTACGGAACTGGTTCAAGCTTGAAGTCGTCTGGGTTCCGGCCCTGCTGTTGCTGCACATGGCCTTGGGCGTAGTGTTCACCCAAGCGCCTGTGTTGGCCACTTTGCATTTTGGCTTGGTGCTATGCGCGGCCGGCTGGGTTTTTATTTCGTCCTTCAGTCTGGCGCGGATGGCCTATTTTGGCGCGTACATTACGGGGGCCGAGACGCTTTGGCGCATGAGCCGCGCGGCCATTCCCTGGGAGATTGCCAAATATGCTTTGGTGGTTCTATTCGTGGTTAGTTTGTTGCGCGTGGGCCGTTTGCGCGGCCCGTTACTTCCCTTTCTATTTTTTCTCTTGTTGTTGCCGGCGACGGTCTTACCACTTTCCGACCTGACGCTGCCAGCGTTGCAAGAGGAACTCAGCTTCAATCTCAGCGGCCCGCTGGCGTTGACGGTTTGTCTTTGGTTTTTCAGCAACGTCAACCTCGCGCCCCAACAATTACACCGCCTTTGGCTGGCCGGCCTCTGTCCCACCCTGGCCGTCGCCAGCTTCACGCTGCACGGCATCCTCACGGCCAAAACACTGGTGTTCACGCACGGTTCAAATGCCGCCTTAAGCGGAGGGTTCGGACCCGCCCAGGTTTCCGCGACCTTGGGACTGGGCGTCCTGTTAAGTTTCTTGTGGGTGGTGGATCAAACGGTCTCTCGCTCACTGCGCCTTGTTTTACTCGTGCTGCTGCTTTACCTGCTGGGGCAATGCGCCCTGACGTTTTCACGCGGCGGACTTTATATGGCGCTGGGGGGCGCGCTGGCCGCTACCTTTTTTGCCGCCCATGACCGCAAAACGCGGCTGGTTTTATGCGCCAGTTTGCTGACGCTGGGATTGGCGATTGCCTTTTTTGTGCTGCCGGGTCTGGATCGTTTCACGGAAGGCAAATTCACCAAGCGACTGCAAGACACCGGCCTGACAGGGCGCGACAGTATGCTGGTGGGCGACTTGCAGGTGTTTTCCGAACATCTCATTTTTGGGGTTGGCCCCGGCCAAACTGGCAAATTTCGCACGCAGGCCGGCAACTCCAATACGGCCCACGCGCATACGGAATTTTCACGGCTGCTCGCCGAGCACGGCCTGTTCGGGGCCGCCGCAATTTTGGTGTTACTGCTGATTGGGCTGCAAAATTTTGCGGCGGCGCGCACCCCGCGTGAGCGCGGTCTGGTGCTGGCGATGCTCTGCTGGGGGGTGATTTTTATGTTCTCGCTGGCGATGCGGTTGGTCGCACCATCATTCACGTTTGGCTTGAGCGCGGTGAGCGTGGGGCCGCCGGATAATGCCAACCCCAGCCCTCAACCTCAACGCAACTGAACGAAAGCACCTGCGTTTTGTGGCGCGGCAGCCTTGGCTGTTTATTCATGAATCCGACCTGGCCCAACGGCCATCAATTCGCTTTCACCTTTTGTGATGATACCGACTTCGCCACGCGCGCGAATGTCGCGCCGGTCTACGACTTGTTGGCGCGGCTACGCTTTCGCACTACCAAGCTGGTCTGGCTCTTTGCGGACGAAACCGCTGATCCGGCCTTGGGCGAAACCTGCGCGCAAACGGAATATCTGGCCTGGGTGCTGGCGCTCAAACAGCGCGGCTTCGAGATCGGCTTGCACAACGTCGCCCCGCACACTTCGCCGCGCGCACGCGTGCAAGCAGGGCTGGCGCGCTTTCAGGAGTTGTTCGGCCAGCCGCCATCCGTACATTGCAATCACGGGTTTTGCCGCGACAACTTGTATTGGGGCGAAGCGCGCTTGAGCGGTTGGCGGCGCGCGCTGTTCAACCTCTATTCCGGCGGCAACCGGCGCGCGATTGCACGCGGCCATGAGCCAAACAGTCCGGAGTTTTGGGGCGACCTGGCGGTTGAGCAGGTGCGCTACGTGCGCAACTTCGCCTTCGATCAAGTCAACACACTGCGCGCCTGCCCGCAGATGCCGTATCACGACGCCAGCAAGCCGTATGTCAATTTCTGGTTCGCCGCCACCAACGCTTCGACGCCAAAGTACTTCCGGCAAAATTTTTCGCGCCCAAAGATTGACGCGCTGATTGCCGCAGGCGGCCTCTGCATTGCGTATGTACATTTTGGAGCGGGGTTTTACCGCGACGGACGGATTGATGAGTACTTTCGCGAAATGATCGAATACCTCGCGCAACAAAACGGCTGGTTCGCGCCGGTCTCTGAAATTCTCGATCACTTACGGCAAGGCGGCGACCAACAAGCACGGCGGATCACGCCGTGGGAACGGCAGGCCCTCGAACTGCGCTGGCTAACCGGCAAGTTCGGCAAGAAGATGGGAATTTGAACGTCGTGCACTGCCGCTTGCTCGCACAAAACGAAGTGGACGCGGCGGCGCAATTGATGGCGCACACAGGCGCGAGCTTTGCGCGCGGCACCTCGCCGAGCTTGTTTCAAACGCTTTGCCGCGATGCTTGCCGCCATCGCGAGCCACCTTGTCTGGCGATTGTGGTGGCCGAAAAGGACGGCCAGCTCATCGGCTATGTCATCACACACATTGGCGGGCCGGCTTTTTTTCGCGGCTTTGCGCGGCGGCATCCGCTGACCGCAACCAAGCTGCTCTGGAAACGGCTGCGCCGCCGCCTGCGCTTCCATCCGATCTCACCACCGCCCCCAAGTCAGCCCGCCAAACCGGCGCTGGCATTTATCAAGACCGCACGCGCGCCCGGCACTTGGGATGAAGCGGGTTTGCATATCGCCCGCGTGCAACACATCGGGGTGCATCCCGACTGGCGTGGCGCGGGCGTGGGCCAGCAACTTTATCAGCAACTTTTCGTCAGCTTGCGCAGTTACGGGGTGACGCGCGTGGATGCCAACATTGACCCGGATAACCTGGCCAGCTTGTGGCTGCACGAACGCACCGGCTGGCATGTTTATGACCAGGGCGATCATTTTTGCGCGACCCGTGAGCTAACGTGAATTGGCCGCGCTCATTCCAAGTTCCATAACAAGGTTGGTTGGCTGAACAATTGATGCACTTCGAACGGCTGAATCCTCATCAGGTTGATTGGCAGCGTCTGGATGGCTTTGCCGACCGGACGTTGTATCAATCGCAGCCTTGGCTCAATTTCATCACGGCGACCCAACATGCCGAACCGGTCATCGCCGCATTGCGCGCGGGCGGCGAGGTGTGCGGCTATTTCACTGGCGGCATCATCCGAAAATTCGGCTTGCGTATGCTGGGCAGCCCCTTTCCTGGCTGGACGAGTTCTTATATGGGCTTCAACCTGCTCCCGCAGGTCAGTCGCGCCGAAGCCTTGCGCGCCTTGCTCGAGTTTGCCTTTGGCGAGTTGCGCTGCGTCCACCTGGAATTGATGGATCGGCGCTTGACCGAGGCGGACGCGCAGGCGCTCGGCTGCGCGTTCAGTTATTACCGTGGTTACGAAGTTGATCTCACGCCGGATGAACCGCGCCTGCTGGCGAGTTTCAAAGACGATTGCCGCTGGCGCATTCGCAAAGCGGCCAAACAAGGCGTCGTGGTCGAAGAAGCCCACGATGCCGCCTTCGCGGATGAATACTTTGCGCAACTCGAAGAAGTCTTTGCCAAACGCCAGTTGACGCCGACCTATGATAAGCGGCGGATTCAAATCCTGCTCGAACATCTGTTGCCGAGCGGGCAACTCCTGCTTTTGCGCGCGCGCGACACCGCCGGACGCTGCGTTGCCACCGGCATTTTTCCGGCGCTCAACGATACCGCTTACTACTGGGGCGGGGCGAGCTGGCGCGCGGATCAAGCCTTGAGCCCGAACGAAGCCATCCAGTGGTACGCGATGCGTTACTGGAAGGCGCGCGGGATGACGCGCTATGACATGTGCGGCGGCGGACTTTATAAAGCCAAGTACGGCGGCCAGACGATTGCGCCGCTCTGGCTCAGAAAATCGAAATACGCCTTGCTGGCACAGCAGCGCGACCGGGTGAAAAAACTCTTTTGGCTGGCGAAGCGCTGGGCCGGCCCGCGCGCGCAGCCCGCGCCCGCTTAAGCCGTAGACGGAAACTTTTCTTCATCACAAAAGGACAAAGGGACTGCTTTCATTCTTTGTTCTTTTGCCTCTTTGCAACCAACAGCCTCACCCAACTTTTCCCAACCAGCCTCACCCTGCATAAGTTTGAAAGGAAAGCCGATGAACCAGACCACCCACTGCCGCATTTGCGGCCAACCGGCCAGCGCGCAACCGATTGGCCGCGTCATCAACGACCGCTTCCCGTTGTTGCAATGCACGGTCTGCCAGACCATCCAGGCCCCGGCGGAAACCGATGCTGACACGCCGGCGGGCGGCGCGTTGTATGACGACCTGTACGGCCCCGCAGGCGATGCCGCCTATGACCAACACAATGACGAAGTCGCGCGGCTGTTGCAGGGCGAGCAACCATACCGGCCCTATCAAGCGCGTTTGCTCGCGCGCGTCGCGTCACTTTGCCCGGGCCGTCGCCTGCTGGAAATCGGCGGCGGCGTCGGCATCTTCGGACGCATCGCCGTCGCGCAAGGCTGGGATTACACCAACTACGATGTCTCGGAAGTCGCGCTGCAACAGGCGCGGCAACTGGGCTTGCGCACGCAACGCATCGAGTCCACGCACTTGGATTTGCCGCGCGCGTCGGCTGAGTTGATCGTGCTGTGGGAAGTCATCGAGCATCTCAGCAACGTCGGCGAATACTTGCAAACCATCCGGCAAGCGCTCGCGCCCGGCGGCTTGTTGCTGATGAGCACGCCGTATTATTGGCGCACGGCGTACCAGCGCTCAGACGCCTGGGGCACGGGCATGGCCCCGCCCGTGCATCTCAACTTTTTCACCGAAGAGTCGTTGAGGAAGACGCTGCGATTGAATGGCTTCGAGCATAACAATGTTTTCGTGCGCCGCCTTTATCCACCCGCCGGCAAATCGTTACGCGCGCTGACGCAGCCGTTGAAATACCTGTTGGGGCTCGAAGCGCCGCCGACGTTGTATTCCATCTCGCACTGAACGCCGCACGATGTCCACGCCGCGCACCATTGTCATCGCCACGTCTTCCTGGCGGCATGGCGCGGCGGTGCCCAGCCATTTCAAGGCCCTCGCCGACGAACTCGCGCAACGCGGCCATCGCGTCACGTTGCTGCTTGACCGGCACGCGCACGACCTCGTCGCGCCGGCCGGAAATCCTGCCGTGCTGACGTGGCCGTCTGTGCGCCCGACGCGCTGGCGGGACGCGCTGTTTGCTTACCGCTTGTTTGCGCAACCCCGGCCCGATTTGCTGCTCGCCAATTTCGGCGCGGTGAATGTGATGACCTTGGCGGGTTGGTTGCGCGGCGTGCCGGCGCGCCTCGCCTGGTATCACACCTTGCAAGCCGCGCTCGCGATTGACCAACAGAGCACCGCCTGGCGGCGCAAGCTGCAAGCCATGCGCAAACGACTGGTCTATCAATTCGTCACGCATTTCGTCCCCGTCTCGCGCGCGGCGCAAGCAGATTTGCGCACGGGCTTCGGCATTCCTGCCGACCGTTGCCGCGTGCTTTACAACCCCTTGCACGACCCGCTGGCGCAGGCGGAAGACGCGCCGCCGCTGGCCCAGCAAGTGCTCTGCGTCGGGCGCTTCGATCCGGTCAAAGGCCAAGATGTGCTCTTGCGCGCGTGGGCGAGCGTGCACGCCGAGTTTCCTGAGTTGCGCCTCGTGCTCGCGGGCGACGGCGCGTTGCGCGAACCATACCAGGCGCTCGCGCAAACGCTGGGCATCGCCGACGCCGTCGTCTTTCACGGCAATGCGGCGCACGACGAAGTCTTGCGCCTGCTGCAAGCCTCGGTCTTAAGCGTCGTGCCGAGCCGCAACGACAACTGTCCGCTGACGGTCATTGAATCGCTCGCCTGCGGCACGCCCGTCGTCGCCAGCCGCGTCGGCGGGATTCCTGAATTGTTTGACGACAACACGGAAGGCTTCCTCGTCCCACCGGATGATCCCGTCACGCTGGCCGACCGCATCGGGCGCATCTTGCGCGACGCGGCCTTGCGGCAACGCTTGAGCGTCAACGCCCGGCAGCGTTTTTTAGCGCGCTACGAAATGCAACGAGTCGTCAAAGACGAAGCCGATTGGCTCGAACAACTGGCTGCGTCGGCACAACCGCTATGAAACCCGCGCTCCTGCTCGTCGGCAACTTTCTCTCGGCCACCATCGGCGTGCCCGGTGTGAGCGAAGGCTTGGCGCAGCAATTGCGCGCGGCGGGCTGGACGGTGCAGACGACTTCCGACCAACCGGGACGGCTGGCGCGCGTGAGCGATATGCTGCACACCGTCTGGCAACAGCGGCGCGCTTACGACCTCGCGCACGTGGAGGTTTACAGCGGCCCGGCCTTTCGTTGGGCCGAAGCGGTCTGCGGCTTGTTGCGCCGCTTGCACAAACCCTTCGTGCTCACGCTGCACGGCGGCAATCTGCCTGACTTCGCGCGCCAACATCCGGCGCGCGTGCGCAAGCTGTTGCAAAGCGCCGCTGCCGTCACGACGCCGTCGCGTTATTTGCGCGAACAGTTGCAGCCCTATCGCGCCGACCTGCGCCTGCTGCCCAACCCGCTGCACTTGCGCGCCTATCCGTTTCTTTTGCGCACGCACGCCGCGCCGCGTCTGGTTTGGCTGCGGTCGTTTCATACGATTTACAATCCGACGCTTGCGCCGCGCGTGGTGGCTTTGCTGCAAGACGAATTCCCTGCTTTGAATTTGACGATGATCGGCCCCGACAAAGGCGACGGCAGCTTGCAAGCGACGCAACAAACCGCGCGCGACCTGGGCGTGGCCAAACGCATCGCCTTTCCCGGCGCGATTGCCAAAGCTGAGGTGGGCGCGTGGCTGCAACGCGGCGATGTGTTTTTGAATACGACGAACATAGACAACACGCCGGTCAGCGTGCTGGAAGCGTTGGCCTGCGGCCTCTGCGTCGTCAGCACCAACGTGGGCGGGCTGCCCTATTTGCTGACGCACGAACACGACGCGCTGCTCGCGCCGCCGGATGACGCGCCCGCAATGGCGGCGGCCATTCGCCGTGTGCTGACCGATGCGGAACTCGCCACGGGGCTTTCACAACACGGGCGGCAACTGGCTGAGACTTGCGACTGGACAATAGTGCTGCCGCAATGGGAGCAGTTGCTGCACACGCTTGCCGCGCCGCAGGGCAATCACGCCCTGCACGCGGCTTCGATTCATTCCGATGGGACGCCTTGACGCAGTTTACGCACGCTTGCCGCACTGGGCACAACACGGCGCGGTGAGTCTGTATGGCGCGTATTGGTACTGGCTGCGTTTCGGGCCGGGCTATGCGGGCTACGTGGACGAGTACCGCGCGCGCGACCGCTGGACGTGGGCGCAATGGCAAGACTGGCAACAAGAACAGTTGGCGGAACTGCTGCCCCTCGCGGCGCAACGTGTCCCGTATTACCGCGAGCACTGGAACGCAGAACAGAAAGCCGCCGCCGCCGCCGGATGTTTGCGCGACTTGCCCTTGCTCGGCAAAGAGCCGCTACGAGCCGCGCCGACAGCCTTCTTGCGCGAAGATGAAGCCGCCGCGCGCAACATCGTCACAGCCACGAGCGGTTCGACGGGCACGCCGCTCAGCCGGTTGCTGACCGTCGCCGAAATGCGCCGCGTGCTGGCGATTCGGGAAGCGCGTTCCGCCGGTTGGGCGGGCGTTTCCTTCGGCCAACCGCGCGCGACCTTTTCGGGGCGGATGATTGAGCCTGACCCGGCGAGTCGCGGCCCTTTTCATCGTTTCAACCTAGTCGAACGGCAAGTCTATCTCTCGGCGTTTCACCTGCGCCCCGACACGGCGCGGCAATATCTCGCCGCGCTTGAACAACACGGCGTCCGCTGGCTGACGGGTTACGCGGTGTCCTATTCGTTGCTCGCTCGCATGCTGATCGAACAAAACCTGCGCGCGACGGGCGTGCGCGCGGTCATCACGACGAGCGAGAAAGTTACGCCGGAGATGCGCGCGGTGATGGAAACGGCGTATCAATGCCGAGTGTTTGAGGAATACAGTTCGGTCGAAAACGTAATGCTCGCCACCGAATGCGAGCACGGGCGGTTGCACGTCAGCCCTGACGCGGGCGTCGTCGAATTGTTGCGCGAAGACGGCACGCCGTGCGCGCCCGGCGAAACGGGCGAAGTCGTCGTGACCGGCTTGATGTGCAAGCATCAGATGTTAATTCGCTACCGCCTCGGCGATGTCGCGCGTTGGGACGCGGCGGCGTGTCCGTGCGGGCGGCAGATGCCCGTCTTGCAAGAAGTCGTCGGGCGCATCGAAGACGTCGTCATCGGCCCCGACGGGCGTGAGTTGGTGCGCTTTCACGGCATCTTCGTCAACCAGCCGCACGTGCGCGAAGGCCAGATCATTCAGGAAGCGCTCGACCGCATTCGCGTGAAAGTCGTGCCGGTGGCGGGCTTCAATGCGGCGGACGAAGCGGACATCACCGCGCGCATCCAACAACGTCTCGGCGCGCAAGTCGCCGTCATCGTCGAAGCGGTGGCGGAAATCCCGCGCACCAAAGCAGGCAAATTCCAAGCCGTCATCAATCGAGTGACGCAAGCCGCACAACCACGTATTGACTGAAGGCAGCAAGTCGCACGCCAACTGATTGCCAAGATGCCTACGCCCCCATCAACCGACTTGCCTTTTGTTTCCGTCGTCATGCCAGTCCGCAATGAAGCGGATTTCATCGCGCGCAGCCTGGGTTGTGTGCTCGCACAAGACTATCCGCGCGAACGAATGGAAATCATCATCGCCGACGGACGTTCGACCGACACGACGCGCGCGATCATCACGGCGCTGCAAGCCGAACACTCTCACATCAAACTGATTGACAATCCGCGCGGCATTGCGCCGACAGGGTTGAATGCCGCCTTCGCCCACGCGCGCGGCGACGTGATCGTGCGCGTGGACGGCCATTGCGAAATCGCGCCCGATTACGTGCGCAAGTGCGTGCAGCATTTGCAACACGGGGGCGCAGAAGGCGTCGGCGGGCCGCTCGAAACCATCGGTACGACGCCGCTGGCCGCCGCCATTGCCGCCGCAATGAGTTCGCCCTTCGGCGTGGGCGGTTCGGCGTTTCGCACGGTCAAAAACAAGACGATGCTGACCGACACGGTCGCCTTCCCGGCCTACACCCGCGCCATCATCGAGCGTGCCGGCCATTATGACGAAGAAATGGTGCGCAATCAGGACGACGAATATAACTACCGTTTGCGCAAGCTAGGCGCGCGCATCCTGTTGGCCGCCGACGTGCACGCGCGCTATTACAGCCGTGGCACGCTTAAATCGCTCTTCCGCCAGTATTACCAGTACGGCTATTGGAAAGTGCGCGTCTGGCAAAAGCATCCGCGCCAGATGAGCGGGCGGCAGTTCGTGCCGGCGCTGTTCGTCGCGGCGCTGCTGGGCGCGTTGCTGGCTGCGTTGTTTGTAGCGGGCGGCGGCTGGTTGCTGGCGGCGGTGGGCGGCGCTTATCTGGCGGCGAATCTGGCGGCAACGCTCTTGGTTGCGGCGCGCGCGGGCTGGCAACACACGCGCTGGCTGCCGCTGGTATTTTTGTTTCTGCACCTCAGTTACGGCCTCGGCTTCTTGACGGGTTTGGTGCGCTTTGCCGCGCATTGGCGGACGGCAACGTAGCCCCGCTCTTCAGCCTGCCGCACCCAGCGTAATCCTGCTGGCGGATTCCTGCCCCGCAATTCAACTCACAGATGCATTAAAAGTTCCGTCGCAACGGTCAAGCGGTTGACCGTCTGTTTGCGGCTGGGCTAAACTCGCGCGCGTAGGTGAACATCCTCACGCACAAACTGGTTCAATGAACTGGATTGTTTGAACCAAGCCCCGATGAGTTGGAAAAACTCGCAGCGTGGGCTGCCGACACTGGATTTGGCAGCCGCCCCTTTCAGACTTTTCTGAACCATCACGACAAACGCAATCAAGCGTCTTGTCCGGCCGCACCGTTCGCGTGAACGGTTTGCGGGTGCCCCGGTTGAGCTTGACGAACAATGAATGGGCCGACACTGACGGCTTGGTTCATTGCGCGGCAGTATGCTCGGCAAGCGGGGACGTGCTCTCAGCTTGCCCGCCAGCATACCCAACTGTGACGTGCTGAAAATCAGGCGCGGTCTGCAAGCAGACCGGCGCGGAGTTGTCGTGCATGTGCAAACGGCGGCTCGGCGCGCCTTTTTTGTCTCACCTCCCCTAACGACCGCAACAACAAACGCAATTGAGAGTTGCGGTGCACGCGCGCCGTTACTGGCGCACGCGGCCCAAACTCTGGTTGCCGCTCACAATCAATGCGCATTGGACAATTTCACTGGGCGCAAGGCGGAATGTCCCAATGCCGACACACACGTGGGAATTAAGGGTTAAGGATTATGCCGACGAAACGACGTATTCTCGCTGGCGAGAGAGACACACACACGACGCAACAGATAACAGACGCACGCATGGCGAATCGCTGTGCGCGCTGGCTGGGGCCGGAACTCTGGCACGGTCTGATTGGTTTGCTTTGCCTGGTCTTACTTTTCCAGCCATTCGCCCGGATGAGCGATTCGGTGGCGCTCGCGCAAGGCATTCAGATCATCACCTTAAGCGGCGCGCAAACGGCTCCCGCTGAAGTCACACTCACTTGGACAATCAAAAATCCCGGCTCCATTGCGTCGGCGCGCGTGTTCCGCACCGCCAATCAAGACAACGAATTCGCCTTGATCGGCGCTGTCGCGCGCGCTGAGACGAGTTTCGTTGACTCAACCGTGAAAGCGGGCGCGACGTATCGCTATCAGGTTAAGACTGTAACTTCGACGGGGCTCCCATCACGCGCTTCGAATACGATTACGCTCACCACCGCAGCGCCTTCGCCAACGCCGACGCCTGTGCCGACAGCAACACCGAGCCCCTCGCCAAGTCCGAGTCCGTCACCGAGTCCAAGCGCGACATTAAGTCCGAGCCCATCGCCGAGCCCGAGTCCATCGCCCAGTCCGAGCCCATCGCCGAGTCTAAGTCCGTCGCCGACAGCGACACCTTCCGCGACCCCGCCAGCGGGCATTTTCGTCGCGCCGAATGGCAAGGCCACCGGCAGCGGCAGTTTAAGTAATCCGCTCGATTTGCGCACGGCGCTTTCCACGCGCAGCCCGGCGCGCCCTGGCAATACGATTTGGCTGCGGGGCGGCGTTTATGCGGGTTCATTCACCAGCGAGTTGCAAGGGACGGCTGCCGCGCCCATTGTCGTGCGGCAATACCCCGGTGAACGTGCAATTCTGGATTGCGCCGGCCAAACCAATCACGCGCTCATCATCAACGGTGCCTGGACTTATTTCTGGGGCTTCGAGGTCACCGATTCCGATCCTGATCGCACCGTCGGGCGGCCCTCCGCCGTTTACGTATTCGGGCCCAACACCAAACTCATCAACTTAATTTTGCACGATGCCGGGCTGGGCGTCGGTTCGTGGTCAACAGCGGAAAACGCTGAAATTTACGGTTGCGTGGTTTTCCATAACGGCTGGCAAGGGCCTGAACCTGACCGTGGCCACGGCCACGGGATTTATATTCAGAACCTCAACGGCACCAAGCGCGTCGTGGACAACATCGTCTTCGAGCAGTTCGGCTACGGCATTCACGCCTACACCGAGAACGGCTACATTCGCGGCTTTCACTTCGAGGGCAACACGATTTTTGGTAGCGGAGTCTTGCAACGCCCAGCAAGTACGCTGTTCCCAAATATACTGGTCGGAGGGCTGCAACCGGCGGAGCGCGTGACGCTGCAAAGCAACTATCTTTATCACCCGCTGGATGCCGGAGTGTATAACGCACAGCTTCATTACTACGCAAAAAACAACCAGGACTTGACGCTGCGAGACAACTATCTCGCGGGCGGTTCCAATGTCATTTCGCTGGAGGAGTGGCAGCGAGTCAATGCGACTGGCAATACGGCCATTGGGAAACGTTATCCCATACGCATCGCTTTACCCGATGAACTCGCGGCAACGGCTTATGCAGTCGAAGATAATGTATACCAGGTGGTGAACTCACAAGCTAATTTGACGACTTTCCCTTATCGGCTCACGGGCAAATGGTATGAAGTCAATTTCCGCGATTGGCAACAGCGGCTGGCCTACGACAGTCACGGACAGTTCACGCAATTCACAAATAGCCGCGCGCTGGGCACAAAGTATTTTATCCGCCCCAATCAATACGAGCGTGGCCGCGCGAACATCACGGTCTTTAATTGGGAACTGAAAAATACGGTGGAGATCAATCTCGGCAACCTGCTATCGTCGGGCAGCCGTTATGAAATTCGTAACGTCCGCGACTACTTCGGCAAGCCTGTGCTGACGGGGACTTACAGCGGGCAGCCTTTGCTGTTACCAGCCACCTTGGGCGGAAACGTTGCTGAGATGGCTGCGTTCGTCCTTTTACCGCTAACTGGTTCTGCTGAACCTGCACCAACGCCTACCCCAAAACCGTCGCCAACCTCAACCCCGACGCCTACCCCGACGCCAACACCAACGCCAACACCAACACCAACGCCAACACCAACACCGACGCCGACACCGACACCAACACCGACACCGACACCGACGTCGACACCGACTCCAACGCCAACGCCGCAACCGATTGATCCAGCCGTTTTGCCGCTTGATGCAGAAGAAGCTGCGCTCTGGCAAGCGCTCAATAATTACCGGCGCGAACTAAACCTAAACCCGCTCGGCTTGACGATCAGTTTGACCAAGGCCACAGCCTGGGCGGCGAAAGATATGGCCGAGTACAACAACAGCAGCAGCAGGATTGACAGCCTCGGTCGCACGCCAATGCAACGCGCCCGCGCTTACGGTTATCCCGGCGAACGCGGAGCGGAGGCCGAAGACGCCCTCGTGCAAACAGGCAATTGGGAGGCGCGCGACATTTTGAGCCTTTGGCGCGCGACGCGAGCCGGCAATGCCGTGCTTAGCAATCCGTACTGGAAAGCAGCCGGTATCGCGCGCGCCTATAACACAACCCAACAGCGCTGGTATTGGCAAATTTGTTTCGGCAGTTTTTGGGACAAGACCGTTCCGCTGGCCGGGGAAGATGAGGAGGGGCGCATTGACGGCAACGATTTGATTCGCACCAGGCCACCCAGTATTGCACTCGCGAACAACCATCGTTTCACCGCTTACGGCGATGATGGCGCGGCGTATGAACCCGTCCATTGCGACATTGATACGCAGCCGCAAACGTGCTGGCACGATCCACCGCCGCCATCCAATCTGCGCTTAATCGAAACAACCGGGCTGGAATTTTTAGCCGGCAACTGGATCGTGTTCCGGCAAATCTCGGCGCAGGGCAGCGTGCACGCTAATTACACAGGCTACGACCGCACCGGCATCGTGATGGAGTTGCGCTTGAACAACAATGGCACCTGGTCATCGCGTGGGTTTCGCGCGTTGACAACGCCGGTTCCACTTGAAAACGGCACCTGGGAGGCCGTGCTCGATAGTGAACACAACGAAATCATGCTGACCTTCGAACGCCAAAATCGGTTGCCGCGGGCGACGGTGCGCGCCCACGCCGTGCCGGGACAGTTGACGCTCTTTGCCGTGGATGGCGGCTCGCTGATGCGCAATTTTTTTCGCGGCTGGCCGGCGGATGAGAACCCGGCCGATGACCCGCAAATTATCTTCGGGTTGAAACAACCATGAATTGTTGGAATTGTGGGAGTCGCGGCTGAGCGAATGTTCGAATAGCAAAAAGGGCTGGAAGATTGCTTCCAGCCCTTTTTGCTATTTGGATTGCGGGGGCAGGATTTGAACCTGCGACCTTTGGGTTATGCTTACCACTTCGGCTTTCGCCGACTGAGTCAATGATTCAGTTTGTGGTCTGGACTTTCTCTTCACCCTCAGCCGAACTGTTAGGGTGCCTCCTGTCAAGTCTCTACACCTTCTTCTGCAGCTTTATCAATTGCAGAAGCTTGGCTCGGGATTGCCACTACCAGAGGGTTCCCCGAATTTAAGAGGTAATCGCATACGAGTTTCTTCGCATGCAGCCCATGCAAGGATCAATTTCCAAGCGTCACGATATTCCACTGAGCGTGGCTTGCGCTGCCGCTTGTCAGCTTCTACCAGATGGATTTCACTGGCATAGCTGATGAATACGTCAACTGGAAAAACATAAAACAAATCAAGGTCTTGCAAATACGCCAAAGCAAAATCGAAATCGGATGAATCGTAGCGATCACGAATCATCTTGCGCCGATTTGTTTTAGTCCGGCGATTATCAACGACGAAGTTACCGCGTTGATCGTCAAACCATGCGCACTTGACTTGAACCTTAACAAGAGACCCAGTGACATCAAAAACCAGATCATATGGCATTCGATCTCCAATGGGTTTGAGAACTCCCCAGCCAAACTTCAATGCTTGAAGGATAGCTGCTTGCTCTGCAATGTCTCCCTTAAGTTTCGTACTCATTGTCAATCCCGCGAGTGTTAAGCCCAACGAGCTACCAGACTGCTCCACCCCGCGTCAAAAATCGAAGGCGCACTGTACTGGCCGGGCAAGTCGCTGTCAATAGGGCCTCCGAAAATTCTTTCCGCCCAGTCCCTTTAAGCCACTTACGCTGCTTGCCACGCCAAAATCCCGCGCTAACTCTTTGTCAAAACCACCCGGGTCAAGCGCGTTTGGCAAAGCATTGATCGAATCACATTGTGCCGCGAATCAGCCCGCCATCCACTTGCAACGACACCCCGCTCACATAACTGGCGCGTTCCGACGCCAGAAACGCCACGACTTCGCCGACCTCGCGGGGTTCCCCCAAACGGCGCAGCGGGATCGCGGCGGCCTGCTGTTCAAAATACTGTTCGTGAGTAATCCCCTGCTCTTTCACGCGCACGTCAGCGAGGTGGTATTGCCGGTCGGTCAGGATGTGGCCCATCAACACGGCATTGACCGTGATGTTATCGGGCCCGAATTGATTGGCTTGTGTTTTGGTCAGGCCCGATAGCCCGGCGCGAATGGTGCTGGAAATCGTCAGTTCGTCAACAGGCTGTTTCGCCACCAGCGAAGTCAGATGAATGAGGCGCCCCCAGCGGCGTTGCTGCATGCCGGGAATGACCAGCCGCGAGAGGCGCACGACATTCATCAACGTTGACTCGACGCCCGCTTGCCATTGTGCATCGCTCAATTGCAGAAAGCGGCTGACGGGCGGCCCGCCCGTGTTGGTGACCAGAATGTCTAGTTGACCGAAGCGCTCGATGGTTTGTTGATACCAGCGTTCCAGATCGGCGGCGGAGGCCACGTCCACCGTGACGGCCATTGCTTCAGCATGCTGGGCTGCTTCGGCACGGACTTTCTCCAATTCATCGGCACTGCGGGCGCAGATCGAAACGTTGCAGCCTTCGGCGGCCAGCGCCAGCGCGCAGGCTTTGCCGAGGCCTTTGCTGGCGGCGGCGATCATGGCAACGCGGCCTTGCAACTCCAGGTTCATAAATGTTCCTCCCAAAGCAGTACCAGTTCAGGTCTGTCTGGCTTTGAAAAGCGAAGGGCTTGGCGCGCCTCGTTCACTGGCAAGCCAAGCCCTCTGGTAGGCGGGATAAACTGCGGCTTAGAAATTGAACCGCACGTCAAAATTCAATTGGCGCGCGTTCGACGCACCGTTGGGAATGCCGAAGAAGGACGAACCCAGGGTGCCGCTGTAGTTGTTAAAGTTGACCCGGTTGAACACGTTCGAGACGCTGGCCTGAAAGGTTATGTTGAACCGCGCACTTTCATTGCCGCCACCGCCAAACGGGCCACCACCCGGGCCGCCAAAACCGCCACCACCACCGCCGCCGCGTCCACCACCACCACCACCACCACCACCACCACCACCACCACGTGCGCCACCGCCGCCGCCGCCGCCGCGTCCACCACCGCCACCATTCGCACCACCAGCCTGCGCCTGATTGCTTGCGCGTTTGCCGAAGCCGATGGTCTTGCTCAGGCTCATAGTGACGTTAAAGCTACCGGGACCTTGTGCGTCCACGCCGTTGGGATAGGCCTGCGCCAGGAAGTCGCGCAATTGCACTTGCGGCAGTCTTTCGCTCCGACTGTTGAGACAGACCGTAGTTGTGGCGCCGGGAAACAGTTTCGGGGTCGTGCCGGGCGTGCAAATCAAGCGGCTCGCCAACTGAGCATAGGCACTGGCCGGCAAATTCGCATTACGGCCGATGCCGCCTGGCCGATCGCTGAAGTTGCCGTCCAGATTGTCATCGCTGCCGGTCGTGATGTTGAACGGTCTGCCGCTGCCGGCATTGATCGTCGTTTGCAGCCGAAATTGTTTCGGCAAAGTGATGAATCCGCCCGTAAAGAACGAATGCCGCTGGTCGGCGCTTGAACGCCCCCACTCCGAAACCAGGTGGTAGTTGTCGGCCGGCGTGCCTTCGCCATTCGACTTGATCCATTGCAGATTGTAGTTGCCGAAGAGAATCACGCGGCCCGCCCGGCGATTCAACCCGAAGCTGATGCGGTTGGTTTCGTTGAGCGCCGACGATTCGTATTGATAGATCACACCGCAGGACGGAATGGGACACTGTGGAAGCAATTGGCCGGGCTTCGCAGGATTCGGCACAAAGCCGGTCGGCGCGTTGATATTGCGCGTGCGGTACTGATTTATGCCACGGAAAAAGTTGTAAGTGACCGAAAGGATGAGCGACTTGGGCAATTGCCGTTCAACCGCAAAACTGCCATTGAGGTCGTAAGGGACGTGCAAATCTGCGGCGAGCGGGCGCAAGGTTTGCGCCGCCGGATTGCCAAGTTGAATGGCGTTGAGCAGCAAAGCTTGTTCGGTCGTTGTAGCAAAAATCGCCCCAACTCCTACCTTCGGATCGGTGCGAACCGTGAAACTCTGTTGCAACAGGCCGTTGTAACGAATCGAATTTTGGTACGCGTTGTTTTGCAGGCGGTCAAAAAAGACACCACCGCCGCCGCGGAAGGTCGTCTTGCGGTCTTTGAAAGGCGACCAGGCAAAACCGATGCGCGGCGCAAAGTTGGCCTTGTCGCTGATGTGATTCTGAAATTCGTGGCGCAGACCATAGGAAAAGGTCAGCGTGTTGCGAACACGCCAGTCGTCATTGATGAACCACGAGCCACGGAACATGTTGTATTCGATCAGAGGATTGCCGCGATTGATCGAGAACTGCTGGGCGAAATTTGTCGTCGGATTCGCCAGCGCCAGGCGGTACTGCTCCAAGCTCGAAAAGGTGTACGTGCCGTTGAAATTGCTGCCGCTGGTGTTTTCGAACTTGTCGAACTGGATCTGCACCCCGCCTTTGAGGGTGTGCTTGGCCCCTTTGGTCGTGTAAGTCAGGTAGTCCTGATATTCGACGCCAGTCTGGTTCACGTTATTGGGGCAGCAGGTCGAGCCGCCGCCGATGAAAGAGTCGAGCACATTGATGGAAACGCCATTGGTGTGCGGTGCTTGTTTGCTTTTGTCAAACTCAAACTGGAACCGCGCTTCGTGCAGCATTTTCGCGCTGAGAATCCAGGTATCGGAAACGCGGATTGAGTAGTTATTGCTCTCACGATCCGAGCCGCTTTCCGGCAAGCGGTTGTTGCTACTGCCGCCACCACCGCCACCAAAGCCGCCGCCGCCGCGTCCGCCACCGCCGCCGCCACCAAAGCCACCGCCAAACCCGCCCGTGGAAAACTCCTGGTTCACGCTGCTGTTGCGGTTGAAGTTAAACGAGGTGTTCAGCGTGTTCTTCTGATTGATCAGATAGTCGGCGCGGAAGCCGATAAAGTTGCTCACGCTGGTCGAAGGCACGTTCGCCACGAAGCGTCCATCCAGCGTATCGGCGATTGTCGTGCTCTGCCCGGTCGTGTCATTGCGGTTCACAAAGGCATTAAACGACATTTTCTTCTTGATAATCGGCCCGCCAAAATTGAAGTTGAAGCGGCTGAGTTGTTGATCGGGTTTTTGCAGCGCAAAGGCATTGCGCGCATCCAGGGCCGCATTGCGATAGCCCCAGCCGCCGCTGCCGCGCCAATTGTCATTGCCCGGCCGCGTGATGATTTCGATACGGCCCGATCCGTTTTGCGAAAACTCCGGCGAGAAAGGATTCTGATTGAGGCGAATCTGCATGATCGCTTCGCGCGGAGGCAGCCGCCCGCCGCTGAAACCATCCACAAAAATTTGCGCGCCGCCGCCGTTGCCCGCCGCCGCCGAAGGCCCGGCGAGCGCTTCCAGAAAGGCCCGCAGGTCGTCTTCGTTATCAGGCAGGTTATCAATGAATTCTTTGCCCAACACGGTGGCGTTCATGTTCTGGTCGGGTTCGACCGAAACGCCTTCAGTGTTGAGTTTGGTTTCCATCACTTCACTGATTGCGCCGGTCGCCAGCACGACCTTGATCGGCGCATTGATTGGCAAGCGAATGTCTTTGAGTGAATAAGGAGTAAAGCCGGTGAAATCCGCAGTTAGGCTATAAACGCCCGGCGGCATATTGTTGACGACGAATTCCCCCGTCACACTGGTCGTCACCAAACGTTCCTTGCCATCGGCGCCGGTCAAGACAACTTTCGCGCCGGGGATGGCATAGCCTAGTTCGTCTACTATCTGGCCGCGCACGGTCGAAGTCTGCGCGTGTGCGGCGGTCGAAAGCAGTCCTAAAGATAAAATGATTGCGAGCACTCGCACCATAAAGTTTTCCATTGGGTCTCTCTTCTCGTTTTGCATCGCTATAAGCCCTCGGGATCCTTCTCCTGTTGAAGACTCCGGATTGTATTGGTTTGCTGCGTTGCCGTTTGCCAGTTCCGGCTTGAGCGCGGCGTGGCGGCAGTTCGTAATTTGTGAAGCGCAGCCTGTTGCAATCGGGTGATCGTTTAATGCGATCTGAACGGGAAGACGACCTCGGTTCAGGTGCAGTTTCAAAAAATTCTCTTCAATTTGAAGTTCACGAATGACTTAGACCCTGATACGTCTGCGCAGCAAAGAAGCCCCGGTTGTCCGCAGCTTGCTTGTGACACACCTTTGCCTTTCTTCTGGCAGCCTGCTAGGTTTGCCCACGTTGTTAGCGGGCCTGCTGTAGCGCCTGCTCAGAGCACGCCTTCAATCGGCAGGAGCCAAGCGAACAGCGCTCACACCATCTGATTCTGCCCCTCTTTCGATCCCAAAGGAGTCTTGACTGTGACAGAAATGATTCGCATCACACGCGGCGACAACCCTTATCAACGTGAAGTCCAAGGCAAGGCCAATGAGCCGATTTGCGTCGCCGGTATCCTGGATCGAGCGCGGCTGCTGCTCGGCGTGCGCGACTTGTCGTATTCGCTGACTGAAATCGTCGAACGGCTGGATGAAAACGCCCCGCGCATCGCCATCATCGGCGGTTCGCCCGATCACCCGGCGCACATCATGGATTACGAAACGACGGCGCGCGCCGCTATCCGCATTTGGGAAAACGGCGGCGTGCCCTTCGCGTTTTCGACGCCGGTGCTGTGCGACGGCACGGCGCAATCGAATGCCGGAATGTGTTATTCGCTGGAATCGCGCAATGCGATGACCGCCATGATCGTGAACCAGATGGAGGCACAGTGCTATCACGGCGCCTTTGTGATTCAAGGCTGCGACAAACAACCGACTGCCGCCATCGTGGCGCTCGCCGCCTTGGACATCACGCGCCAGGCGCGCGGTGATGCGCCGGTCTTCGCCACCTTCGCGCCCGCCCACGTGTTGAAAGGCGGCAGCTTCCCCGACGCCTTGCGCGCCGAGATCGAAACGCTCGCCCAACACGCCGACACCCAAAATCATTCCGCCATTGCCGACGATATGCGCGACGCGCTGCAATATGTCTTGCAGTGCACGACCAATCAGGCGTTTCAAGGCGTCTTCACGCGCGCCGTTGCCGCCGGGTTGCTGACACAAGCCAAGCGTAAAGAATTGGAAAAGCAATTGGCCGTGCACACCTGCGACGCGAAGGGCGGCATCTGCGCCTTCAACGGCACGGGCAATTCGTCGCGGCATATCGTCGCGGGCATGGGCCTGGTGCATCCGGGGCTTGAATTGCTGACGGAGCCGCCGGATCAAAGCCGCGTCAATGCGGCGGTGGATGCGCTCTTCAGTTATTGCAATAACCCGGACTATTCGGTGGCCGAGATGGTCAAGCGCAATGTCGAGAACGCCGTGCGCATACATTCGACGACGGGCGGCTCGACCAATCTGATGATGCATTTCGTCGCCTGCATTATTGCGGCAGGCATTGATTTCTCGATCCACGAATATGACCGCATTCGCCGCGCCACGCCGATACCGGACTTGTTCGATTACAGCCTGACCCAAGGCCGCACGATTTTTGAATTGGCCCAGCAATGTTGCGCCGGGCAGATTCGCGGGATGGAAACTGTGATGTACGAACTGCTCAACAACGGTGTGCCGATGCGGCTCGACGCGCCGACCGCGACTGGCACAACCTGGCGCGCGCGGCTGGCCGATACGACAAACCTGGCGGCGAGCGGTGTGCAAAACAATCCGATCATTCTGAGCAAGCCGCGCCGCCCGATCAGCGGGATTGACGTGCTGACCAGCAATTTCTTCGACTCCGCCGTCGTGAAAATCAGCGGCATGAGCGATGCGCAACTCGACGAGTTCGACACAAAATTGGCCATTGTGCTGTACTTTGAGAACGAAGATGAAGCCAACGCCAAACTGCTCGACGATCATTTTCTGGAATCAGTCAAACAACACGCGGCCCTGACGCAACCGGACTTGCTGCGGATATACGCGCACAACGCGCAACGCCCGGCGGAGGCACAACTCGCGGCGCTTTCACGCGACGAACTCTTCGCTCACCTGTTGCACACGAACCAGCTCAAGTTCGCCGTCGTCATCAGCGGCCAAGGCCCCGAAGCGTTCGGCATGCCCGAAATGTTCACGCCGATGCAGCACATCAACGCCAATCGCCACTTGAAAAAACTGGCGCTGCTCGTGACCGACGGACGCTATTCCGGCGTCAGTTACGGCGCGGCCATCGGGCACGTCACGCCCGAAGCCAAACGCGGCGGCGGCATTCTTTATTTGCAAACCGGCGATTTGTTGCAAACCAATCTGCGCGCTCGTGAGATCACGTTTGTGAATAAGGCTGCTTTGCGTGAAGCAGGCACGGTGCGCGCCTTCGCCGGCAATATCGCCGCCGAACGCCAGGCGCTGGGCACAGAGCGGTTGCAACGCATTCGGCAACGGCGCTTACAGATCGTGCCGACCAATCGGATGGATAACGTGACGGATGCGGCGCGCGGCGTCGTGCCGCTAGGGTTGGCCGAATGTGCGACCCAAAGTGTCGCCCCGTTGCTTAAAATGCATCTGGCACAGGCGGGCGACTGAGAGAAAACGAGTGTGTTGAGGAACACTTGTTTGAAGCATCCTTGCTTGGCGCTATTGCCCTCTGCGCATCACTTGCCTTACGCTCCGGCAGCACGATCAGATAAGCCGATTGTTTAGGAGCAAAACTATGAGCATGGTCATTTCCGATGAATTCATTCATGCGACCCGCCTGACGCCAGCCGAATTGTTGCAGGAGTTCGCCGTGTCACTGTTTCAACGCGACAAGCTGACGCTCGGACAAGCGAGCCGATTGGCGGGCTTGAGCCAATGGCGCTTTCAGCAACTGCTGGCGAGCCGCCAGATTCCGCTGCATTACGAGGTCGCCGAATTTGAAGCCGACCTGCAAACACTGGCGGAGTTGAAACAGCCATGATCGTCGTCAGCAATACTTCGCCTATCTCCAATCTGGCGGCGATTGGCCAACTTGACCTGCTGCGGCATTTCTATCAACGCATCGTGATCCCGGCAGCCGTTTACCGCGAGTTGTTGGCCGATAATGGCAGCCACCCCGGTGCAATCATTCAAACGCTCAATTGGATTGATGTGCGCACAGTGCAAAATCAAGCACTGGTTACGGCCTTGCGCTTGGAGCTTGATGAGGGCGAAGCCGCAGCCATTGCGCTGGCACAGGAGCTAGGCGCTGACTTGATATTGCTGGATGAACGGCTGGGCCGCGCGGTCGCCGCACGCTTCGGCTTGCGCTTCATCGGCTTGCTAGGCGTGCTGGTAGAAGCCAAGCAACAAGGCTTGCTGCCAATCATCAAACCTGCGCTCAACGCGCTCAGACAAGCAGGCTTTTGGATCAGCCCCAAATTGTATTCGCAGGTGTCGCGGGCGGTAGGCGAATAACCTGCCAGAAACCCGCCGTTGTTGTGGACGTTTGGCCAGCGTTGGTTTACAAGTGCTTGCGCAATCCATCTTCCCTGTTCCGCAAAGGAGAACATCCAAATGAAAACTTTCAACCTGATCGCATTCCTGGGCCTGTCATTTTTGCTCGCCACTGTCACGCTTGCCGACAACAATGACCTCGACGCCAAAGTCGAACACGGCTATGCCGATTCCAACGGCGTCAAGATTCACTTCGCGGCCTTGGGGCCGAGTGCCGCGCCGCTGGTCGTGATGATTCACGGCTTCCCCGATTTCTGGTTCACGTGGCGCGATCAGATGGTGGCCTTATCAAAAGACTACCGCGTCGTCGCGATTGACCAGCGCGGCTACAACCTGAGCGACAAACCGAAGGGCGTCGAGAATTACGACATGCAATTGCTGGCGGGCGATGTGGCGGCGGTGGTCAAACACCACAAACGCGACAAAGCCATCATTGTCGGCCACGATTGGGGCGGCATGGTCGCGTGGACGGTGGCGATGTATATGCCGCAGATCGTCGAACGGCTCATCATCCTGAACCTGCCGCATCCCCAAGGACTGTCGCGCGAATTGGCGAACAACCCGGCGCAGCAGAAAAATTCGCAGTACGCGCGCAACTTCCAACTGCCGGATGCGCACACCAAACTCAACGCTGAGGGTATCTCTTTCTGGGTCAAAGACCCGGAGGCCAAGAAAAAATACATCGAAGCCTTCAACCGGTCGGACTTCGAGGCGATGCTGAATTACTACAAACGCAACTACCCGCGCGAGCCTTATCAGGAGAACAAAACGCCAATGCCGAAGGTGCAATGTTCAGTCCTGATGATCCACGGCTTGGGCGACACGGCGTTGCTGCCGGGCGCGCTCAACAACACCTGGGAATGGCTGGAAAAAGACCTGACTTTGGTCACGGTGCCGAAAGCCGGACACTTCGTTCAGCAAGACGCCTCAGATTTTGTCAGCCGAAGTATGAAAATGTGGTTGGCTCGCTAAGTGGAAATATGGTAAACATTCGCGCCAAGCGTGGTACATGCATGCTGTATCCCCAGCAGGAACCATTCTAATGATGTGGCGCACACATCGCTGAGCGGCGAACGAGGATAAAATTATCTCCCCCACCCTACCTGCACGCTCAGGTAGCTTGGTGTTGTTTCCGGTGTTTGGGTGGGAATGTTGTGGTTTCCCCAGGTGAGCTGCTGTGAGCGTAAATTTGGCTTCGACAATCGAAGGAACCGTCCTGAATTACCGCTATCAGGTTGAACATGTGTTCAACGATAAGGGCGGGATGGGTCTGATTTATCAGGCGACCGACATGAATCTGCGCAGTACGGTCGTGCTGAAGAAGTCCCGTTTCGTAGATGAGCAGTCGCGCTCGGCCTTTGAACGTGAGGCGCGCTTGCTTTACGGGCTGCGCCACAATGCCCTGCCGCGCGTGATTGATTATTTCATCACCGAAGATAGCAGCCAGTTTTTTGTGATGGAGTTCATTCCCGGCCAGGACTTGAGCGAGATGCTCAGCGACCGCATCGAACACGGTGAAGGCCCCTTCCCGATTACCCAGGTGTTGGAGTGGGGCGACCAATTGCTGGATGCCTTGCATTACTTGCACATGCACGACCCGCCCATCATCCACCGCGACATCAAGCCGCAAAATCTGAAGCTGATGCCCAACGGGCAAATCATCCTGCTCGATTTCGGTTTGGCCAAGGGCGCTGTGTCGGGCATGACATTGAGCGCCAGCATTCAGGGCTACACGCCGAATTATGCGCCGCTCGAACAGATGCGCGGTTCGGGGACGGATGCGCGCAGCGACATTTACTCACTGGCCGTCACCATGCATTGCCTGCTTTCAGGCCAGATGCCGCCCGATGCCGTCTCACGCGCGATTGAGACGCTCAGTGCACAGCCCGATCCGTTGCGTCCCTTGCACGAGGTCAATCCCAGCTTTCCCCTGCCTGTGTCTGAAGCCTTGCAACGCGCCTGCTCGCTCAATCAGAACGAGCGGCCCCTCACAGCCCAAGCCATGCGTGAAGTATTGCGGCAGGCGCGCGCCAAACTTTCACGGGTTGATTCGCAAATCCTCTCGGAACTGAAATTCGATACGAACCCTGGCGCGAAATCGGCGCCGCCACGCACAGCGCACGATGGTTCGCCCAAAGCCAATGCTGCCGCTGCGTTTGAAAAACAATCCGTCAAGGCCCAGCCCGTTCAGGCTGAGCCCTTAGCCAGCGCGGACGTAGAAAGCACCAACCGCACGCCGCTCGATTCACCAGCAGGAAAAGCCCAAGAAGCCGCGGTTGAGGCCCTGGTCGAAAACGCGGCCAGCGCAAACGAACCGTTGCGACAACCGTCGCAACCGGTCGCCGCGGCTGCAACGGCAGCTTCGGTTCAGGCTGAGAACCATGCGCCAGTTATTCAAGCCGTATTGGCTGCCCACTTGACTACTCCCGCCGCCACACCCGCTGCTGAAGAAGTGCCCGCAGCTATCCCAGAACGCCAAGCCCAAGAAACCATTGAAGACCTGTCTTCGCAAGCGCCGGGTGAAGCCGAGCCGGAACGACAGCGGTTCGATACCGTCATAGGTTTCCCGGCAGAGGCAGAAGCAGCGGAAGAAGAACGTCAACGCTTCGATACGCTCGTAGATTTTCAATTACTCGAAACCGCTGTGGCCGAGCCGGAGCGGCAGAGATTCGACTCACTGGTGAATGCCCTGGCGGCTGTGACGACAGCCAACGAACCCGAGCCAGCGCTGGCCGAAGCAGTGCCCAACCCTGTCGTGGTGCAGGCCGAGAAACCCGTCAAAGACACCCCGCCCAAACCGTCAGGACAGTTACGCCCAACCAGTCTTTTCGTCATTGAACATAAGGATGACGGCAAACACGTGCTTGAGCCTGAGGTCGTGGCCGCCGCCGGACGAAACGAGCGACGTGTCCCCAATGCCAAGCCCGCACACGAAGCAAAACCCGCGCTCCCGGCGGCTCAGGAACCAGCCAACCGGAAGCTGGCGCCAAACCCGCGTCCAATCAATGCCAAGCCAAAGCAGCGGCCCTTTATTGACCAGCCGACCTCCTTGCGCCGCGACAACCAATTAGCGCACGAGGTTGAAAAACCCAGTCAGGGCGATGTCCTACCCAATATAGATTTGACCGGAGTATTTGCCACGCCAGCTCCGGCAGCGGTAACGCCCAAGGGGATGCGCTCGTATACCGAGGTCATTGCCTTGAATGTGCGGATGGAAATGCATGCGATTCCGGGCGGCGAATTCCTGATGGGCTCGCCTGAAAAGCAGGGTTACGCTGACGAATACCCCCAACACCGCGCGACGCTCTCGCCCTTCTACATCGGCAAATATCCGATCACGCAGGCGCAATGGCGGGCGGTGATGCGCACGAGTTCCAGCCATTTCAACGGGCCCAACCATCCGGTGGATAGCGTCACCTGGGATGAGGCGTTTGAATTCTGCCGGCGGCTTAGCTATGCGACCAGCCGCATCTATCGGCTGCCGACCGAGGCCGAATGGGAATTCGCTTGCCGCGCGGGGATGCAGACCCAATTCAATTATGGCGACGAAGAGGAGTTCATCGTGCAATACGCCTGGTGCCTGACCAACTCCGGCAACCACACGCATCCGGTGGGCGAGAAAAAACCGAATGGCTGGGGCCTTTACGATATGCACGGCAATGTCTGGGAATGGTGTCACGACTGGTACGGCGCCGACTATTACCAGCACAGCCCCAGCGTCAATCCCTTCGGCCCGGCCAAAGGCACCTCGCGTGTGTTGCGCGGCGGCTCTTGGTATAGCTTGCCGAACTATTGCCGCAACGCCGGCCGCAGCAATCATCAGCCTGATCTGCGCGATCCGCTGGTGGGCTTCCGGGTCGTGTGCGAAGCGCGTAATACGTAATTCGGATACCAACCATTTCATTGCCAAACCCAAGACACAAAAGCATGGAGTTCAGGCTTCAGCCCAATGAGGTTAAGTTAAGCCCCAAAAGCCCTGAAGGGGCTGAATTCAATAGCCGGTGGCAGCGCCACCGGAAGAC
>JAYUCP010000024.1:0-6577 GCA_043740245.1 Acidobacteriota bacterium
CGTTTTTTCAACCACACGCCGTGTGAACTCTTCGGCAATCGGCGCTTCGACGTAAACGCGCTCGACCGAAATGCAGACCTGGCCCGAATTGGTGAACGCGCCCCAGACCGCCGCATTGGCCGCGCGTTCCAGATCGGCATCGCGCAACACGATCATCGGGTCTTTGCCGCCCAGTTCCAAACTGACCGGACAGAGCCGCCGCGCCGCGCGTTCGGCAACAGCGCGCCCCGTGCGCACGCTGCCGGTGAAAGCGATCATATCGGCCTCATCCACCAACGCCCCGCCCGTGTCGCCGTAGCCGTTGACCACCTGCAAAATATCCGTTGGCACGCCTGCCGCCTTGAACGCCTCGTGCAAAACCTCAGCCCCGCGCACGGCGATCAGCGGCGTCCATTCCGAAGGCTTGATGACCACGGCATTGCCCGCGATCAGCGCGGGAATCGCTTCGCCAATGGTCAATATGAGCGGGAAGTTCCACGGCGTCACCAGCCCGATCACGCCGCGCGGCTGGTAATGCACGGTGACTTTCTTGGTCTTCAGCAAGTGCGGCGTGATGTGCGACGGCGCGAGAAAGCGCCGCGCCTGGTTGGCGTAAAACGTGATCACGTCGCACACGTAAGTGACCTCGACCAACGCTTCCAGCCGCGGCTTGCCGTTTTCGGCGCAAAGCAATTCGATCAGTTCTTCCTTGCGCGCCAGCAAATAATCGCGGGCGGAAAGCAGCACAGCGCCGCGTTGTTTCAGGTCGAGCTTGCGCCAGACTTTGAATGCCGTGCGGGCACGGGCGACAGCGGCGCGCACCTCGGCGGGCGAATTGATGGGCACCGCGCCGACTTTTTGCAATGTCGCGGGACTGTGAATCTCGAGTTCCTGCAATTGTTCCTGATAAATCCGCTGCGCCATTTTCATCTCCCAGGTTACTCACTTGCGTTTGGCTTTGCCGGTCTGCGGCGCTTTCGTTGCCACTTTGGGTGGCGCGCCGTCATCCAGTTCGACCGGCGCAGGGTAACCCTTGCCAGCCAGTGCGGCAATCTCGATCACGGCCTCTTTTTTGCCTTTGAACTGGCGCGTCAACTGCTGGCGCTTGAGTTGTTCTTTACGCCGTTCGGCCTTCTGCTCAGGCGTCAACGGCGTATCGGTCGTTTGGCCCGGCGCGCGCGACAACGCCGTCAGTGCCGCATCAACTTTGCCGCGCTCGGCTTCGCTCAAATCGGCGCGCGTTACCCCATACGCGCCCAGCACGACCGCCAGGTTTTCGGCGATATTCGTGTCGCGATCGTAAACGTCGCGATAGATATGCAGCTTGCCGTCTTCGACCGTGATCGTGTCGTAGCGCAATTCGACCGGGATCGCCTGCTTCAATTTCACGGTTTTGGTTTCCGTGCGCTTGCGGGCGCGCTCGGCAATCTGCTCATCGGTGATTTCGACGCCGCCGATGCGGCCCAGCAACTTGGCAAAATCCTGCACCTGCCGGTCGGTCAACCCGACGCAGCCATGCGAGCCGAAGGTGCCGAGCTTGGCGACGGTTTTGCCGCCGTGAATCAGTGAGGGCAGGCCAATCGGAATTTTAATTGGGCCGAGCGGATTCAGTTTGTCGCCCGCCGCCACCGTCTGCCCGACTTTGACCGTTTTCGAGGATTCCACCCACGGTTCGTCGGGCGGCGTCCAGGTTGGATTGAAGATGATCGAACCTGCCTTGCGCAGGCCCGTCGGCAGCGGAAATTCAGGATAGCCGATGGTCGTCTTGTAGGACTTCACAAGCTGTCCGTCCTGAAAAATGTCCATCCGGTAAGCGGGCGCGTTGACCACGATGCGCGTGTCCACGGGTACCAGCACCGGCGGCGCGGCACTGTTCGCGCGGGCCGCCGGACTGGGCGAGGCCACTGAACTGGGCGGGCTGGGCGATGTGGCGCTCGCTTCAGGTGAGGGGAGCGGCGTTTCAGTCGCTGCAATCAAAGGGAGCGGTGTGATCGAGGCTAACGGGAGCGGCTCTTCGGCCAGCGCAACCTCATTTTCCCGCGCCCCGAGTTGCTGCCAGCGGGTCAGCGCAAAGCTGGCGAATTGCGCGGCCTTGTCGTTGCCCAGAATCGCGCTGATGCGTTCGGCGGCGCGTTCGCCCGCCGCGGTGGTCGTGCCGGCGGGCGCGGCTTCGTTCAGGCTGGCGGTCGCCTGACGCGCGGCCTGTTGCAATTGCGTGAGCTGCTCGTCGGTCAATTGCAACTGGCTTTTCAAGGCGGCAGCAAACTGCCGATCGGCGAAAAACAACGCATCCAGCAGCGGCAGCGTGATGGGCAATTCTTTCAGCTTCAGCAATGGCGTGGGTATCGGCGCGGGCGCCGGCAACGGCGTGGGCGCGGGTGCGGGTTGCGTTAACGCCAGCTTCGGCAACGCGCCGCGCCAGCCAAACAGCACAAAGAAGTAGGCGCCCGAACCGAGCAACACAATTACGAGCAAGAACAGTAGGAGTTTTTTCAAGACTTGTCCTTCAAGGCGTTTCTTTCAACAACGAATACGGGTTGAGGTTTGCGCCATCCCAAAAATGTTTGGGATCAGCGATCAGCCAGACCCCGAAATGCAGATGATAGTTGCCCGCCCCCGCATTGCCTGTGTCGCCCACATACGCAATAGTTTCGCCCTGCCGCACGCTGCGCCCTTCGGTTACCCCAGCGGCGTAACGTTGTAGATGGGCATAGTAAAATACCACGCGCCGATCGCTGCTCAATTGGTAGAGCGTGATCCCGCCGCGCTCGCTGTTAAAAAACCTGACGAGTTGGCCGTCAGCAGCCGCCAACACCGGCGTGCCCAGCGGCGCCATGATGTCAAGCGCGTTATGCTCACGGCCTTCCGAACGCGCTTCGGTAAAGGTGTCCCGCAACTGCGCGGGTTTGATACCGGCAACCGGAATGAGCAGCTTCAGACCTGGCGGCAACTGGGTTGAAGCAGCGTCTGTCGCCGGCGTGAGCGCAGGTTGCGGCGTGTCCCTGCGGCGCGGCGTAACGTTGGTTGCCGCAGGGCTGGGCGCGGCTGGCGGCGGCTCGGACGGAGCGGAACTGCGTAGCCGTTGTTGCCAAGCTAGCGCCAAAACAACTAGCGCCACGCCGCAACCCGACAACAACCGCCGGAGCCAATTGCTTTTGGGTTTGTCGGCCAAGCTCTTCATCTCCTCCTAAGAAAACCATGTGCCGCCTGCACTCGAATCGGTGGGGCAAACTGTCAGTTCGTCCCGCCCACGCGCTTGAAAACCGCGCTACGCTTTCGCCACGATGTTGAAGTTGACCACCACCTCATCCTTCACCTTCACCGCCCCGCCTGCCGTCGAATACGGCTTGATGCCGAAGAGCGTCTGCCGCAGCGTGTACTTGCCCGTCGCCTTCAGCAACTGCGGCGTGATTGTCGCGCTCACCGGCACGGCGATGCGTTTGGTCACACCGTGCAAGGTCAGGTCGCCGTTGACCGTCAGGCTGTATGCATTCTCGCCCGCCGCTTTCACATCGCTGACCGAGACTGATTTGAAAGTAATCTGCGGATGCTGCGCCGATTCGAGCACCTCGTTGTGCATCGAATTGAAAATCTTAGTGCGATCCGCCTCGCTGACTTTTTTATCGAGCACGGTGAGCGATTTGGCTTCGATGTCCAGGGTCAGCGCGCCGCCTGCCACACTATGTTCACGCACCGTGACGCTGCCACTGAACGACCGCACGCCAATCTCATGGTCATGCGCCAACGCGCTGAAGAGTCCAGCTTTGGCGACATAAACCCACAGGTTGCTCTCAGCGGCCACGATCTTGTAGGTAATGCGCTGCCCATTTTGCGCCCCGCTACACATTGGCAACAGCACCAAACAAGTGATCACAGCCAACAGCGTTTTCATGGTTTCTTCTCCTCATTCAGTTTGGCGACGATGGCGAAGCTGATCTTCAATTCGTCGCCAATCTTGATCAATCCCATATTGCCCTCATACGGCTGAATGCCGTAATCGCTCTGTTTCAAGCTGGCTGCACCGGTCGCGCGCAATTGATCGTGGGTGAGCGTGACCGTCACGGGCAGCGCGACGCGTTTGGTCACGCCGTGCAACGCCAGTTCGCCGTTCAAAATGAAGTTGCGGGTGTCGCCCTGCTTTTTCAGCCCGCTGACGCTGACTGATTTAAATTTGATCGCGGGGTAACGCTCGCTTTCGAGCACTTTGTTTTGCAGCACATCGTGAAAGCCGCGCCGTTCGAATTCGCTCATGAGTTTGTCGGCGTTGGTGAACGATTTGGCTTCGGCTTCGAGGGTGACGGCGGTCAGTTTCTCGTCGCGCGGCAGCGTGATGTTGCAACTGAAATTTTTGACCACGACCAGATGCGTCGGGTAACGCTTGCTGAGCAGGCCCTCTTGCACCAGCGTGAGCGTGAGCTGGCTTTGCGCCAAGTCCAGCGTGTAGGTGCGCGGCGCCTTGTTGTCGGCGAATGTGAATGCAACCAGCGCCAGCAGCAGAATCAGATTCATAGCCAACATGCCTCCAAACTAGCCGCGATACCCGGCCTGTTCCAGCGGCTCGACGATGACCGCCGTGCCGTAGGCCAGCACTTCAGTCACGCCGCTCATAATCTCGGTCGCATCGTAGCGCGCGGCGATGATCCCATTCGCGCCGAGTTCGGAGGCGTGCTGGATCAGGATTTCAAAGGCTTCGACGCGCGTCTGTTCGCAGAGCTTGGTCAGAATGGTAATGTTGCCACCGACCAGTGTTTGCAACCCCGCGCCAATCGTGCCGAAGATCGAACGCGAACGCACCGTGATGCCGCGCACCACACCGAGTGTCCGCACGATCCGAAAGCCGGGCAGGTCGTTGCTGGTCGTGACCATGTGATGCGCTACTGAATAACGCGGCCCCGTGACTTGATACGGGACGGACTGGCTCATGCTGTTTTCCATTGCTGCTCCTCGTTGGTTGAATAGCTTACTCAAACAAACCCGCTTGCTCGCTGGCCAGCGTCTCCGTCGCGTATTCAGGCGGCGTCCACAGATACGCTTCCAGCTTGCAGCGGCCTTTGTCGTTGAAGACGACGCCTTCCGACTCCAACAGCCGCTGTTGCAAATCGGGCGGCGTGGTCATGCCGGATGTCGAACACACGCCTTGCGAATTGATGACGCGATGCCAGGGGATGTGCCGTTCATCTTTGGGCGTCGCGTACATGATGTTGCCGATGGCGCGCGCATCGTAGCCCGCGCCCAACACGCGCGCGACCAGCCCATAGGTCATCACACGCCCGCGCGGAATGCGCAGGACAAGTTCGTAGGCGCGCTCGCGGAAGCTCGGTTCATCGCGGGGCCTGGTCTTGATGATGTTTTTGACGATTCGGTCTGCCATCGCTTTTTGAAACTGTGTTGGTGCGCTGCGGTACCGAGAGCGGTAGCGTCCGGGCGCCTCCGAATGCGCGCAACTCGAAGGTGCCCGGTCGCTACCGCTCTCGGTACCGCAGCGCTCGCCATCGCGCTAGCTATACAAAGCCGGCAACGCGCAACCCAACATGCGCAGGTAAACATAAAGCTGGCCGCGATGATGAATCTCGTGTTCGTGCAGCATATTCAAAATCACGCGGCGTTTCAGCGGATACTCCGGCCCAAAGAGCGTCACAGTTTCTTCCAACTGTTCGGGCGTGAGCGTGGCGACGTGTTCAGCCGCCGCCGCGTGCGTTTGATCAAAGGCGGCGACCAACTCCGCCGTATTGCGCAGCGGCGCGGGCCGCTCGGTGCGTTCGCCATTCAGTACGCCTTCCACAAACCCCAGTTCGGACAGCCACAGATGATTCATCAACTCGCCGAGCGTCATTGAGGTCGGTGCGGGCCGCCAGTCGTATTGATCGTCCGGCACCAGCGCCATCACGCGCGTCGTCTGTTTATGAATGCGCTTCCAGTTGCGTATGTATGAATCCAGATGTGCTGCCATAAGTTTCCTTTTCATTGCAGCGCGCGCAACACGACGCGCGCCGGGCCGCCGTCGCCGTCTCTGATCTTCAACGGCAGACAGAGCAGTTCGTAATCGCCCGCCGGGACTGCGGTCAGATCAAGGCCCTCGACAATCACGACGTTTGCGCCTAGCAACATCCAATGCACGGTAGGCTGGTCGAAATTGAACTTTTCGATGGAGAGATAATCAATGCCGACCAGCCGCACGCCACGTTCGACCAGCAGCTTGGCGGCATCCGTTTCCAGATAAACAAAACTGGTTTGAAACTCTTTCGTCGTGTGCCAGAAGCGCGAGTTTTTGGTTTTGAAGAGCACACGCGTCGCACCATCCAAATCAAATTGCCGCAACACGGCGGCGTCAATCACGTCCACCGCGCCCACGTCCACGACGCGCGCCGGGCCGATAAAAACGTCGAGCGGCACTTGATCTGACGATATGCCGTCGCGCATGAAATGGTACGGCGGATCAACGTGTGTGCCGCTGTGCGTGCTGCAACTCAGGTGCGAGACGCGGGCGATGTCACCCTGTTCCAGCGACATCACGCGCGTGACTTGCACGGGCGGGTCGCCGGGATAGACGGGCAGGTCTTTCGAGATGGCGACTGTCACGTCGTAAAGCTTCATTACG
>JAYUCP010000025.1:0-2688 GCA_043740245.1 Acidobacteriota bacterium
GAAATCCAGCGGCCGGTGACCTGGCGCGCCATCTCGACGACTTCGGCGACAGAATAGCCGTTGCCGTAACCGACGTTGTAAACGCAACTCGCCTTTTCCAACGCGGGCAACACGAGTACGTGCGCCTCGGCGACATCGAGGACGTGCACATAATCGCGCACGCAGGTGCCATCGGGTGTCGAGTAATTTTCGCCGAACACATCCACGTGCGTGACCTGGCCCGCAGCGACGCGCAAGACGGTCGGGATCAGATGCGCGGGTTCAGCGGTACTACTCGTTCCGGCGGCGCCGGCGACGTTGAAACAGCGCAGGACGGCGTAACGCAAGCCGTGCGCTGCTTCGTACCAACGCAACGCGCGCTCAAAGGCCAGCACGCTTTCGCCGTGGGGATTGAGCGGCTGCAAAGGCGCGTCTTCTTTGATCGGGGCTATCGCTGGTTCGCCATACACAGCGGCGCTGGAAGCAAAGACCAGCTTTTTCACGCCGGCTTGCCGCATTGCTTCGAGCAGGGCGAGGCCGTTGACAAGATTGTGCTGGTAACTGGCGTGCGGATTGTTGACCGTGGCGCCGGTTTGTTGCGCGGTGGTCAAATGAATGACGGCTTCGATCTGGTGTTGTGCAAAGGCGGCGGCGAGGGTTGCTTGATCGGTCAGCGCGCCGGACACGCACGGCGCATCAGAATTGAAGTTTGTACCCGGATCAGTGCCTGGGTCGTCATAGATCACGGCGCGCTGGCCGTGTTGGAGCAGTTGTTCGACTACGACGCTGCCGATGTAGCCAGCACCGCCGGTCACCAGTGTATTCATCTTGGGGGGCGGCGTCCTTACTGTGGCGGAGTACAAACACCGTTGATTATTTTATTAGGCGCAGCACAGGCGCCATCATAAAGAATTCCAGGGCACTTACCCGATGGCATGGGCAGCATTCCATTGGGACAGCCGGTGTTGCTGGAAGATGGCAAATTGGCATGGTTGAAATACGGCGAATAAAAGCCGCCCGCGATCACGATGCCGCCGGCATAAAAGAGTTCCTGGTCGTATTGCTCAAGGTCCAAAATCTGGCGCACCGTGCGGTCTTTGCTGCGGCTGACGACGCCGACAATCGGTTTCTGGTCGGATTGCAACCCGCCCCGGCCCGGGTCGTTTTGATCAGTGGGATTGGTCGGATTTTGAGGGTTCTGTCCGTCTTGCGGCGTGCCTCCGTTGCCTAAACCTTGGCTCGGCAACTGCACTTGCGGGGCATGATTACGCAGAATGATGATGGCCGCCATTAATTGCCGTTGCAGTTCCTGGTCGTCTTTTTTCTTTAGTTGATAGGCTTCCAAACTCGAAATCATCGAACTGATGACCGGATCGAAGCGATGCACCAAGCGCCAATTCGATTTTTCGCCAGTGCACGGCAGCATCGGATCGCAAAGCGCCGAGTGGCGCAACAAGCGCATTTTTTTGACGCCGATGGTGACGCCGTCAACCAACTCTTCCAGCGTGGTGGGCAACTGCCCGCCCTTCATTTGGCTGAATTGGCCGATGGCTATGGCGATCTGTTGGCCGCGCCAGAGCATTTCTTCTTCGCGTTCGCGCTGCGATTCGAATTTAAGCTGCGGCAGCGCGGCGCCGATCATAATCAGCGAAATGGTCATCATCGCCAGCAAGCCGACCAGCAGGTAACCGCGTTCGCGGCGGTTTTTCTTGGCGTGTGTTTTCATAGTATTCACCTGTTTGCGTAGCCCCCTACGAACCACCGTCGCCGGTGAAGGCAATTGAATGTGTGACTTTGATCGCTGTGTCAACCAGATCTATGCGCGCCGCAGTGATGTTTGTCACTTCCCAACGTTTGTCTATGATCTTGCCCTTCGTGGCATTGAATACTTCGTCGTTAGCTTGCGACTTGAGCACGGCGGTCGAGCCGTTTTTGTTCACGATCAAACCGACATAGCGGTACGGCGGCGCAGGCGGTTCGGCAACTTCAAGCGTGAGAGAGTTGGAATACATCTGGGCATCGCTTGCGCTGCGCACCTGCACGCCTAATTTGCCAGGGTTGCGGATCATCTCAGCCGTAAGAACGCTGGTCAAATGCGAATCATCAATCACCTTGGTTTGAATCTCGCGTCCGTCCAGAAAGATGCGCGCATCGGCGGGCACTTTCATCGCCGTCACCGTCAATGGAATAGGGTCGGGTGTTTTCCCAAGCACACCTTGCGGATTTATACCGACAAGCACGATGGGCGGCGTCGGCGCGGGCGGCGCCGGTGGCAGCGGTTTTGGTGTCGGCGCTGGTGTGGGTGTCGGATAAACAAAGATGTTGCGGCCAATGCCATCGAGCGGCGTGTTCTTGTACGAAGCCAATTCCGGATGCAAGGGGTCGGTGACAACCTCCTCAACGCCACTGCGGCGCTGCGGCGTGGGCGAACCTTTCGGCGTCGGCGAAGTGCGGGCCTGCGCGGTAGCAGCCGGCTTTGCGCCGGAATCCGCGCTGGTAAACAACCCGAGCGGGTCTTGCCACCAAAAAACGAAGATCATCAGCGCGAGTAACACGCCCGCCATGACCTTCTTCCGTTGTTCCGCCGCCGCTTCCGGCGCCACCTGATTTGGATTTTCGTGCGCAGCCATTTGCTAACCTTCTTGCTTGTGTCTCAGGCGTGTCAGTAGCCCGACCGTGAGAGAGGGCTTGTGCTTGCGAGTCAAAGCC
>JAYUCP010000026.1:0-16419 GCA_043740245.1 Acidobacteriota bacterium
GGGAGAAAACATAGATACGCGGATGACGCGGATGCAGCGGATCGGCGCGGATCAACGAAAAGAAAAATCCGCGTAAATCCGCTGCATCCGCGTCATCCGCGTATCCAAGCTGCCCGGTTTTGCGGCGCTTGGTTTCATTTTTTCAAAAGTGTCCAGACTTCAGCTCAGCTCGATAATCACGCTTGCGCCGCGCGCCATTCATACAAAACGTGCGCGCCGTTGTTCACCACGGGCACAAAACCGAGTTGTTCAAACAGCGCCTGCGCCCAGTTGAGTGTTTCCAGGTGGATGTTGAGCGGCTGCGCGGCGGCTTCGGCCTCGGCCATCAAGTTGCGGATCAATTCAACTCCCGCCGGGTGCGTGCGCTGTTCGGGCGCGAGGGTGAAATCCAACAGGCGAATTTCATGCGCACGCCGGTGCAGATAGAGCCGTCCGGCGGCTTGCCCGTCAAAGAGCACGAGCAACGCCTCAGCGTCGGGATATTCGGATTGATAGTGATTCCGTTGCGCCTGGTATTGGAAGCGGATGAACATCTCGCGCTGGGCCGCGTCCCACGGTACCAAGGCCAACTCGGCCTCGCGTGTGCTGCCATAGACGCGCACGAGGAATTCTTCGTCGTCCGCTGTGATTGGGCGCAGTTCGATGTTGGAGGTTGCAGAAGCAGTCATGCTGGCGGGCTCACTCACGCGGGCGATTGAAGACGGCCTCGTAATGCAGCCCGTTGGCGTCGCGGGTGACGGGCACGAGGAACATCACGCCCGCGCCTAACGCGGCATGTTCGAGTTCAAACAGCGCTTGATTGGGCGGGGCCTCGAGCGGCGCGCAAAATCGCAGCACGAATTGTTCCTGTTTGGGCGAGGGCGATTTGTCGGTCACTTCGACCAACTCGATTTCCCAGCTTTGATTACCCGCGCGCAACTGAAACTTACTGTTCAGGTGCGGAGTGAAATCGTCGTAATGCAGACTATCCAGCATGAACTGATTACTCCCTTAAAAACGTACCGTAGGTTGTCTAACCTGCGGAGGACTTGATTAATGAATCATTCAGTTTCCACCAAGCGGCATGATATGAAGCCTCCGCAGGTTAGACAACCTACGGTACATCACGCGCTGCCTTTTCATTGTTTCAGGGCGTTGCTACGCGACATGAAAAACTCCTTGGCGGCGGCGCGCCATTCCAGAAATAGGTGCGAGCCGCGATCTTCGATTAATTGAAAGCCTAAGCGCTCATACAAACGCCGGGCCGGATTTTCGGGCGCGACGTGCAAGCGCAACGGTTGGTTGTTGAGGCGCGCTTCGGCCTGTAACCATTCCAGCAGCGCCGTCCCAATGCCGTTGCCACACTTTTCCGGCAGCAACGAAATATCCACCAAGCGGATTTCATTTTCGGCGCCGCCGGGCCGCGAGGTCAGCAGGCGTCCGATGGCGTGCGTCACCGGATTGCCGAAGACCTGGTCGGTTTGCTCGATGAGGTAATGGGTCGTGTTGGGATACGACTCGTAATGCTGTCTTTGCGCCCGAAATTGCAATTGCAGGAAGGCTTCCTGTTGTGCAGGCGGCCAACCATACACTGCCAATTCCGCGGCGCGGGTGCTGGCATAAAGTTGGTAAAGAAACAGATCATCGGCCGGGACAACCGGCCGAACGGCGAGCGCTTTGCTGCACACAATAGCCATCTTTCTGTCCTTTGGCTTCCTGTCCTTTGGCTTCCTGTCCTTTGGTTAAGTCCCGCTGGTAAGTTTGAGAGCTTTTGTTTTCCCAAGGCAACGTGAATGCTTACGGAGGGGGGAAGACGGCGGGATAATGCCGCAGGGGTGTTTATTCGTCAACCAATCCATCCCGGTGCGGTGAAATAGAAGCATCAGAAAACCGATCATAGGCTTAATGAGACCATTGCACTGAACCACTGGCGCGCAGCTTGCACGAAGGACGGTGCTGTGTGATGATGCGCGCGCATTACGCAAGCGCGATTGCCCCCAAGCAAAAACCCACAGGAGGCCCATTTGAACGCGGAACTGAGCCAATTGATCTCACTCCAGGAGACTGACCTTGAAATCAGGCGGCTCAACGACGAGATTGCCACACTGCCCAGCCGGCAAGAGCAGATCGAACGCAAGTTCGCTGATGCCAACCGCGAATTCCACGGCCTGCAAACTGAATTCGACGCCGTCAAAGCCAAACGCCGCGCCACCGAAGCCGACCTGGAAACCGAACAACAGAAACACCTGAAATTCAAAGAAGACCTGATGAAAGCGCGCAATGAGCGCGAATACACCACCGCCTTGCGCGAGATTGACGCGACCAAAAAAACCGTCAGCGCGCTTGAGACTGAAATCCTGAAAATGATGGAGCAGGTCGAAAAGCTCGAAGCACAGGTCAAGGGGCGCACGCCTGAAATCGCTACGCGCCGGGTTGAAGTGGACAAAGAATTGGCGGCGTTTGCACAAGCTGTGGCTGCCGCAGAAGCGAAACTCGTGGCGTTGCAGACCGAACGCCAGCAACTTTTCAACACCCTGGGTAGCGAAGCCAAATCCAACTATCAACGCCTCTCACGCATGCGCAACGGTGTCGTGCTGGCCGAAGCGCGCGATTATTCCTGTATGTCCTGCCGCATGAAAATTCGCCCGCAGGTTTTCAGCGACATCAAACGCGCCGAGGTGATCATTACCTGCGAAAGTTGCGCGCGGATTCTCTACTTTCGCGCGGAAGCGGCGACATCCTGAGACCGCTTTCTCACCAGCGATAAGTTGATCGTTGGTTGGCCAGTCAAGCAGCCAGCCCTAACCAAATCCCGCTCAAATTTAAGCCTGTACCCTTTGCGCTATACCCAGCAAGCCAGCGTGGCAAAGTGGTAGAGGTAGCCTTTGCTCAAACGACAGGTGGTAGTGGCGCAATCAGGGGAGAAAAGCATGGTTCAAGCTTTAGCTTGTCAGCCCCGCCTGCGGCGGGCCGCAGCCTGAAGGCTGAACTCCATGCACTTGCCCTTAAGCGTTTATCTCACCCGATTGCGCCACTATCCGACAGGTTTAGCGTTTGTCTTTCGCCCAACCGCTGATCGTGACTGCGTCACTGATGTTACGGCCGCGCGAAACAGCCAGTTGTTTGCCATCAGGCGACCAGGCGAAGTTGTAGAGGCGATGTTTTGTGAAATTGGTCAACGCACTGGGCGCACTGCCATCCAGCGGCTGCTTCCACACATTCGTGACGCCGCGTTGTGTGACGAGATAGGCGAGGCCGGTTCCATCCGGGAGCCAGCGCAAGAGGCGCTGCGCGGCGCCCGGCAACTCGAACTTTGTGGCGGGCGCGCCACCGGCCAGGGCGAAGACCAGCAGCTTCCATTGACCGGTGGCATCATCGAATACGTTGCAGGCGACTTGGCTGCCGTCGGGTGAAATGACGCCGCCCCACGCGCGGCCATCTAGCAGGACGGTGGTTTCTGAGTTACTGAGATTGTGCTTGACGATGGTCGCGCGGCCATTGGCAAGTTTTGAGTAGAGCAAGGTCGCGCCATCGCGGCTCAGTTGCGGGAAGAGTGTGACCTGGCCGTCGGTCAATTGTTGCATGCCGTTGTTGCTAATATCGCCCTGCCAGAGTTGAGCTTTATCGCCAACGATGGCGGCGAAGATGGCACCCGGGCCTTTGGCGATTGGGCTTTGCACCGCCCGGGCATTGTTCGGCCAAAACGATTCCAGGAAATGCGCGGGCGTGCCATCGGTCTTCTTCAACCAAAGCTCATCGCGATGGTTGGTGCGCGAGGTATAAATCAGTTGATCGTTGCCTAACCAAGCCAGGCCGCTGATTCCATCATCATGGCCGGTCGTGATTTGCGTGGCGCTGTCGTTGGCGCCGAGCCAGAGCACGACATCGCGCACGAAATTCACGGTGAGCGCCATGCGCCGGTCATTGGTGAGACTCAAGCCGCGATAGTCGTTGACGCCGCTGGTCAGCTCGCGCACTTCGCCGTTGGCCCGCGCGATGCGCCAGATTTGCCAGCGTTGCGATTCGAGCGTGCGCCCATTGACCAGCAAGCCCTCGTCGCCAGCCATCCACGCGAGCCGGCTGATTTCAACCCAAGCGCCCGACACCAAGGGTTTTTCGATCCCGCCTTCGACATCAATCAAGACGATGTCGAGGGTCAGATCGTCTTCGGCGCGCTTGAGCGCGCAGGCGATTGTTTTGCCGTCTTGCGACCAGGCGGGGCCGCTGGCGGCAAACTGGGTTGGGCTGTGGCGCGTGGTGACGATGCTTTCGGTCAGGTTTTTCAGGTCGTAAATCACCAACTGGGATTCGGGGCCATTGCGCCGCACGAAGGCGATTTGCTGGTTGTTCGGCGAAGTCGTCACTGGGCTGGCAATGTTATCCAGGATTTTCGGCGTGACGCCGCCGGTGAGCGGGATTTTGTAAAGCTGGCTAGGCGCCGGTGAAGACTTAACGAAGTAGATGAATTCGTTGAAGCGCGAAAACGTCAGCCCGCCTACTTCTGTGTCTTTGGTTGAATAGATTAAGCGGTCGCGCTTGTCCTTGAGATTTTGATAGATCAGATTTTGCCGCGTGCCATCCTCAACCAAGTACGCCAGGCCCTTGCTATCGGGTGAAATCACGGCTTCGAGCACCTTGCCGCTGGTGGTGATTTTGGCGAAGGGCAACAGCTCTTCGGGTAATTTGAAGTTTTGGTCTTTGCGATAGTAGTAAGTGAGACCAATGGCGCCGGCGGTGACCGCAAAGATGAGGGAGACTATCAATTGCATCTTGAGCTTTTTGAGCAACTCTTTGAGCCACTCCAGCCAACTTTGAGAGTCGAGGTCTAAACTATCTTCGCTGTCGTCTTTGCTTTTGCCTTTGGCTTTGACGAGGGCAGCCGCTTTTTCTTCAGCGGCTAATTGGCGCAAGGCCTCGGCGAATTCCGCCGCCGTGCGATAACGCTCTGCCGGGTTTTTAGCGAGCGCTTTCAGCAAGAGCGGATTCACTGTCGGCGGGACTTCATGATTTTCCAGGGTGAGTTCTTCCGGCGCGGTGTTTACGATGTTGTGGCAAACCTCTTCAACGGACTTGCCGGGGAAAGGCAATTGGCTGGAAAACAGTTCGTAAAGCAGACTGCCCAAACTGAAAATGTCCGACTGCGGTGTCGGCTTTTCACCGCACACCTGTTCGGGGCTTAGGTAGCGCGCTTTGCCGATGGTCAGTTGCTGCCGGGGCGCCTTGGGGCCGCGCGACATCAAGGCGATTTGCGTCGCCAGCGTGACGGCAAAATCCAGCACGCGGATTTTGCTTTGATGATCCAGCATCACATTGGCGGGTTTCAGCCCCAAATGCAGAATGCCTTTGGCATGGGCGGCGGCCAGCGCATCAGCCGTTTCGATGGCGATTTGAATCTTGTCGCCCAGCTTGCGCGCCAACCCGATGCCGATTTCGTCCAGCGTGCGGCCGTGCACGACTTCGGTGACAACGAATGGCTGCCCGTTGGCAGTCACGCCCGCATCGAGGATTTTGCAAATGTTCGGATGGTCGAGCGGCGGAGCGGATTTAACGATTTGCAGAAAGCGTTGCCGGCTGTTGTCATCCCAAAGCAGATTTGCTGAGAGCAGTTTCAACGCGCAGTCGCGGTAATTGACCTCATCACGCACCTGATAAACTTCACCAATCGCGCTGACGCCGATACGCATCACTACGCGATACTGATGAATCATCGTGCCCGACCGTAACCATTCCTTCATCACCAGAACTCCACTCAACTCGAGTTTTCAACCGCCATTATGGGGACAGGGGAAGCGCCAGGATAATAAACAAATGACGGGTGGATGGCGAGGTTTTTTTGCGCGTCCCCCACGAATGCTGGCCTGCGCGTGCGACATGATCCAGGGTTGGCCAATCGGCAGCGAGTTATGCCCAACCTTGTAGTAGCGAATTTATTCGCGCTGCCGCGCCGCGAATAAATTCGCTACTACAAGTGGAATCACAAGTTGGCGTAGCGGCCAGCACTTCTGCGGTCTAAATCGGAACAACAAACCTTGGGACAGTTCGAACCACGGGGAGCACGGGGCAACACGGGGAAAACCAATCACCATAGGCCTCCCAGTGTTCCCAGTGTTCCCCGTGTCCCCCGTGGTTGAATCCTCTGTTCCAATGTTGCGTGTTCTGATTTAGTTTTTCAGCTTGTTTGTTTCCAACAAGTACGCCTCGCTATGCGGTTCGCCGCGCAAGACGGCGAATTGCCGTCCGTCCGGCGACCAGGCGAAATCATAGAACTGCTGTTTGGTGAATTTGGTCAGCGGCTTCGCTGGCCCCCCGGTAATTGGTTGTTGCCAGATGTTGTCTGTTCCGTGTTCCGTCACGACATAGACAACCGCGCTCCCATCCGGCAACCAGCCTAGGCGTTGCGGCACGCTGGCGGGCAAATCAAAAGAATGCACAGCAGCGCCATCCTTCACCGGCCAGATGCTGAGTTGCCATTTGCCTGTCTTTTCATCGAAGGTGTTCGCCGCGATCAACTCACCGTTGGGCGAATACAGGCCGCCCTGGGCTTCCTTCTGCGAATTGACGCCAACCTGAGCGGGCTGGGCAGGCAGGCTGATTTTCAGTCTTGTCTTGCTCATGACCATGCTCCAATTCTGTAGCCTGAGCGCCTCAGCCAGCACGGATGGCCAGATCGTAAGCTGCTCAGTAGCGGCTGGCTGCAACGTAGTTGCGCCGCGCGCGCCTTCCCAGAGTCTGATTTGTTTGTCCTGCGTCGCCGCAAAAATGACGCTCGAATTTTGCGGGCCGCGCGCGCGGACGGGCGGAAAGCCGTGCAGCGTGAGGCCCGGATCGAGTTGGCAGAAAAGCTGTGAGCGTTGGCCGTCCGTCGTGATTTCACGCAGTTCCAGCCCTGTGGCGGGCCGCGCCGCGTAAACGAGTTGCTGGTCATTGAGCCAGGTCAACCCGGCCTGTGCCGCGACGTTGATGGCGGGCAAGGACTGCGCCTGTTCATCCAGGCCAAGCTGAAGCGCGGCCTGCCGCTCGGTATAAACAGTGAGCAATTGGCTGCCATCGGCGCTCAAACTCAAGCCGCGATAATCGTCCAGCCCTTTGGTCAGCACTGTGAGTTCGTTTGATCCAACCGCGACGCGCCAGATTTGACCGGCGTGCAGGCCGGGCGCGCGGCCATTCACCAGCACGGCTTGGGCACCGGTCAACCAGTCCAGGCCGTAGACTTCGAGCCACGGCCCCGCCGCGAGTGTTTGTTGGTTGCCGCTCTCGACGTCCAGCGTTACCAGATCGTAGGCGTCGCCGTTGTCAGTCCGCCGCAACGCGCACGCGATCGTTTTCCCATCGCGCGACCAGGCCGGTGCTGTGGGCGCTAGGGTGTTCGGCGCGGGCCAACTGGCCAACACGCGCGGGTTTTGGCCTGTGACGCTGGCAATCACAACCTGCGTTTGACCTGCTTGTAAGCGGGCGACGGCAAATTGCCTGCGATCAGGCGCGAAGCCGGCCGGACTGGCTGCCTCAGTCAGCATGGATTGCGCCGGGCCGCTACTGACCGGCACGCGCAATAGTTCGGCGGCCTTGCCGGTGTCGGCGCGCAGGAAATACACAAAATCGCCGCCGGGGGCGTATGACAAACCGGCGAACTGGGCGCTCTTGCTGGTCACCAGCAAGACCTCGGGCAACGGTTTTTTATCTTTGGTTTTTTGGCCGTAGGGTTTGAAGAGAATGCTCTGGCGTTCCGGCTCTTCGATGAGATAGACCAAGCCCGAGGCGTCGGGCGCGAGCACCGCCTCGCGGACTTTGCCGTGATGCGTGAGGCGCGCGAGCGTCAGCGCTTCGCGCGGGCCTTCAATGAGCACTTCTTCGACCACATGATTGCGCCGCGAGTGAATCAGAATCGCGGCGATAAAGAACAGTTCGAAGAGTACGATTGACGCTGAAACGCCGCGCCGCCAATTGCCGCGCGCGGCGTCCAGCGCCTGCGGCCAAAATTGCCGCCAGCGTAATTTGAGTGAGCGGGCCTGTTTGGCGGCGGCGGCCCGCTGCAATTCGCTTTCGGTTTCTTCCTGCACCAGACCGCGCAAGGCCCGGGCAAATTCGCCCGCCGTGTGAAAGCGTTGCTTGGGGTTTTTGGCCAGGGCTGTTAAGACCGCTTGATTGATGGTGGGGCTGAGTTCGGGGACGAAGTCTGTGAGCGGCTGCGGCTCTGTGGTGAAAATTGACCAGCGAATTTCTTCGAGCGTTTTGCCGCCGAAAGGGCGCTGGCCGGTCAGTAATTCATAGACCAGCACGCCCAGGCTGAAGATGTCCGATTGCGGCGTGAGCTTTGCGCCGCTGACCCATTCCGGGCTGCAATAGGGCAACGTTGCCAGCGTCGTGTAAGGTTGCAGCATGAAATCCTCACGCTTAGTCGAAGCTCCCAACGCCGCCATCATCACCACGAAATCCAAAACCTTGACGCAGCCCGTGAAGCTAATCGTAACTTTGGACTCATCCAGGTTGTCTTCGTATTCGTTGATCCAGTTGGCGTCCTTGACCTGGCGATCATATTCGACGAGCACTTTGTCCGGGCTGAGGCCCAGATGCAGCACCCTGTTGGCATGTGCCGCTTGCACGGCTTCGGCGATTTGGCTGGCCAGTTCCAGCCGCTCGGACAATGAGCGTAACAAGCCGATTTCTAACGCATCGAGCGTGCGGCCTTGAATCAATTCGCTGACGACAAACGGCCGCCCGCTTAGCGTGGCGCCCGCGTCAAACGTGCGGCAAATGTTGCGATGATCGAGCGGCGGGGCGGCTTTGATGGCTTTGATAAAGCGTTGCAGGTGAGCGGGCTCCCATACCAACTTTTCGGAGAGCAATTTGAGCGTGGCAGGCGCGCCTTGTTCATCGCGCACTAGAAAAACATCGTCCCAGCGGTTGTCGCCCATGCGCGAAACCACTACATAATCGCCGAGAATCACCCCCGGCCCAATCCATTCCTTCATAAACCAGTCTCCCGTATTGGTGAAACGCCAAGCGCCACGCTGAACATTTCAGATGTGGGGTTGCGGGTAGTAAAGGCAACAAACAACGTTATTGTGACAGGCTGTTTGCGAGGGATGCGTGAGTGCCGCAGGTTTCGTGGGAGCCGGAGAATACTCAGGTTGGTAGAGCAAGGCAAGCTTTTTTCGGATGGGCAAGGCTGGGGAAGCCGCTAACACTGTAGGGCTTCCCCTGACAACAGCTTTATAACTTGGCGTCTTTGGCAATGATCTCTTTCATGATTTCCGATGCGCCCGCGCCGATGGTGTTCAAGCGCGCATCGCGCCAGGCGCGGCCAATCGGATACTCGGTCGTATACGCAAAGCCGCCCATGATCTGCATGCAGTCATACATCACCTTTTGATCCAACTCGCTGCAAACCAGCTTGGCCATGGTGATCTCGCGCACGGCGCGCTCGCCGCGATTGATCAAATCGAGCGCGCGATAGCAGAGCCATTTGGCGGCTTCGATGCTGGCCAGATGTTCGGCGAACTTATGCCGCCAAACCTGGAACGAACCGATGGGCTGGCCGAACGCCTTGCGCTCCTTGCCGTAATTGATCGCGTATTCCAGCGCGCGTTCCATCTTGTAAACCGCGCCCAGCGCCGCCGCCAGCCGTTCGCCCTGAAAGTTGGTCATCGTGTAATAGAAGCCGCGATTCAGTTCGCCCAGCAAATACCGGCGCGGGATGCGGCAGTTATCAAAGAACAACTCCGCCGTATCCGAAGACAACATACCGATCTTCTTCAGCTTCTTGCCGACGCTGAAGCCCGGCGTCTTCGTGGGGAAGAGCACCATCGAAACGCCTTTGTGCCCCTCGTCGCCGGTGCGCACGGCCAGGATGATGAAATCGGCGCGCGTGCCATTGGTGATCCAAAGCTTCTGCCCGGAGATGACGAACTCATCGCCCTCGATGCGCGCCTTGGTTTTCAGATTCGCCACATCCGAACCGCCGCCCGGTTCGCTGATGCCGAGCGCAGCAATCCACTCGCCGGCAATGGCCGGACGCAGAAATACTTCCTTCTGTTCGGGCGTGCCCAACTCATCCAGCACCGGCAGCGTGATGTCTGATTGCACCATCAAGGCCATCCCCACACCGCCGTTGTTGGCGTATGACAAGCCATCCAGATAGGCCGCCGTGGCCCACCAGTCCAAGCCACTGCCGCCGTATTTGGGATCGAGGCGAATGCCGAAGAGGCCCAGGTCAGCGGCCTTTTTGAAGAGTTCGCGCGGAAAGATGCCGGCCTCGTCCCACTCTTCAGCGTGGGGCGCGATTTCGTTCAGGCAGAATTGCTTCACCGTGTCGCGCAGCATCGCGTGCTCTTCGGTGAAGTAAGGGAAAGTGCGTTCGGGCGTGGGCGCCGTGGCGGTTGCGGTAGTCATTGGTTGCTCCTTTGGGATTTTGATTTAGGCGGCTTGGCACTGCGTGCCTTTGATGACGATGCGGACGCGCCATTGAGCGGTAACGAATGCAGACGGGCACGGGGTGGCTTGGCCTCAACTTCGCGCAAAATGGCGCGCGGCGAGCGGTCGTAATAAGCCGCCAGCGTTTGCACCACCTCAGCCATGCGCTGGTGGGCGGCAATGAAGCCGGTGTGACGTGGGATAGGAATAATGATTGGCGGTTCGGCCTCAACTTCCGGGTCCGCAAACACAAAAAAGTTTTCATTCGGGTGCGCCAGCCTGCGCCAACCCTGTGCTTCGACCCACTTCACCAAGTCAGCGACTTGCAAGCGCCTGATGCCCGAATCATTTTTCATCAATTGATCCATAACGTCCTCCGCGAGCTGCACGTGCCAGCAAATCAGGCATGGCCGCGGGCGTGAACAGTTGCTGTCTGGGTATGCGTAGCCGCACGGTGCGAACATTCTTGGTTACGTTGCCAGTCACGAAGCTCCAATAACAGCCCCCGCGCAAGAGTAGTTGCCGCTCATTGCATTCCAGCCATTGTGCCGGTTCTTGCGGCAGGCAAAGCAGCAACAGCAACAACGGCGCGGCCTCGCCAGCGTTGCGCAGCACGAGATCGTTGTACGTTTTCGCCGCCAGATCATAAACGATATGCGCGGTTTCCGCTTGCCAGCGTGCGGAAGCCTTCAACTGATAGTCGAGCGCAAAGCCGCTCTCAAACAACCGCTGTCGCCGCTTGATTATTCTTCGAAACGTGCCATCCACCCCGTAATCGAAAAATGCCGTGCCAAGGTTGACGCCCGCCCGCGCCGCCACCGCTTGCACATACGCGCGGCTCAAGCCCTCTTCGATGCTGCTGAGAAATCATACTTGAATTTGTCGAGAGCTACGTCAGCGCCGCCACCGTCACCAGAATTTGCCCCGGCGCAACTACGTCGCCGGGCTTGACCAGAATCGTTTCGACGATGCCGTCCACCGACGCGCGCATCGTGTGTTCCATTTTCATCGCTTCCAGTATCAACAACGCCTCGCCGCGCGCGACCTGCTGACCAGCTTCGACCAGAATCTTCAAGACCTGACCCGGCATCGGCGAATTGGCGGAACCGGCATCGGCGGCCACTTGGTGTTCGGGATAACGCGCGAGCTTGCGCATCGTACAAGAACCCAAACTCGAGTGCACATAGAATTGCTCACCCGCGCTGGTCACTGTGAATAGCTGCTGCACGCCCTCAAGCGCCACGCGCACCTGGTTGCCGTTGAGCGCCAGCAACTTTGCTTGTACAGCAGGTTCAGGCTGCATGAATTCAAACGTGTTGCCGCTCACCCAACGCCAGGCGAATTCCAGTTCGCCTTCACCAATGCGCAGCTTGAGCGAGGGATTGCGATAGGGATTGTTGCGATACGCCGGCGGCAACTCGCGCGCCAGCGCGTCGCTGTCTTGCCATTGCTGTTGCAAATACAAAATCAGCGCGATGGCTGACGCCTGCTCCAACGCCGCGCGGTCTTCGTCAAGCAACGCGCCCAGATGTTCGTTGATGAAATCTGTCGTAGCCACGCCTTGCCCGAAGCCCGCGCTTTCGAGCAAGCGCAACAGAAACTCCCGGTTCGTCATCACGCCCTGCACCGACAACTGCCGCAGCGCATAGCTCAGTTTGCGAATAGCCTCGTCCCGCTGCGCGCCGTGGGCGATCAACTTCGCCAGCAGCGGGTCGTAATGAATTCCAACCTCGCTGCCGCGTTCGACACCCGCATCAATGCGCAAGCCAGCAATGCCCGCGGGCAATTCCCAAGCGTGCAGCGTGCCGGTCGCAGGCAAGAAATCGTTACGCGGGTCTTCAGCGTATAACCGCGCCTCGATTGCGTGGCCGTGCGCGCGCACTTCATCCTGCTGGAACGGCAGCGGCTTGCCCTCGGCGATTTCGATTTGCAGCTTGACCAAATCCAGCCCCGTGACCATCTCGGTCACCGGATGCTCGACCTGCAAGCGCGTATTGACTTCGATGAAATAGAACTCGCCGCCAGACGCGAGGATGAACTCAACCGTGCCCGCGTTGACGTAGCCGATGGCCTGCCCAACCTTGACCGCCGCCGCGCCCATCGCTGCGCGCAACGCTGGCGACACGGCGGGCGACGGGCTTTCTTCAATAATTTTTTGATGCCGCCGTTGCAATGAACAGTCGCGTTCAAACAGATGTACAAGGTTGCCGTGCGCGTCGCCGAAAAGCTGAATCTCGACGTGGCGCGCCTGTTCGATAAACTTTTCCAGCAACAAGGCGCCGTCGCCGAATGACTTTTCGGCCTCGCGGCGCGCGCCCGCCAGCGCTTCGTCAATCTCGCTTGCCGCGCGCACCACACGCATCCCTTTGCCGCCGCCACCCGCCGAAGCCTTGATCAAAACCGGGAAGCCGATGCGCAACATCTCCGCCCGCAAATGTTCGGCGCTTTGCTCGACGCCATCGTAACCCGGCACCGTCGGCACGCCCGCTGCCGCGACCAATTGCCGCGCCGCGCTTTTCGATCCCATCTGGCGAATCGCCGCTGGTGACGGGCCGATAAACACGAGGCCTGCAGCCGTGCAGGCCTCGGCAAATTCAGCGTTCTCTGACAAAAAACCATAGCCCGGATGGATGGCGTCGCAGCCGGTGCGTTGGGCCGCTTCGATGATGCGCGCGCCGTTCAGATACGATTCACTGCTGGGTGCAGGGCCGATATGCACGGCTTCATCGGCAAAGCGTGCATGCGGCGCGTCGGCATCGGCGTCGGAATAAACCGCGACCGTAGCGATGCCCAAACTGCGGCAGGTGCGCATGATGCGGAGCGCGATCTCGCCGCGATTGGCGATCAGGATTTTGCGGAAAGCAGTTCGAGGCGTTTGTTGCACTGGCGACTCCGTGACAAATCTTGTCTGTGATGTGGAATGGCTTTAGGATACCGCACACTTTCCGTAATGAGAATCACGGCCCCGGCTTGCCCACGAAGAAATGCGCGCGCGGGAGGCCCTGACCGTCCAAATGTAGTGAGAACCAATCTGAGAGGGGTGTTATGCCTACTTTGCATCGGCTGTTCGTTCATTGGCGTTTGCTGCCCGCGACAGTTTGTTTGTTCAGCATAGTCTTTCTGCTGGCGAGCCGTGATGGCGCGGCTGTTTATCAAACTGCGCAACGCCAGCAGGCTGCATTGCCCCTGCGCCTGGCGTTGCAATTTGGCAAGCCCTGGCAGCACCGCCTCACGCTCAAACAAGGCGAAACCTTTGAGGTCTCGGTCAGCCTGCCTGCGCCTTCCGTGCTGCCGCCGCACGGTCGTATCGCTGTGAATTGGAAGCTGGTGAAAAGCCCCGCGCCCGTGTCGAATACGCTGACGCACGCCGCCGCCTTTGGGATTTACACTGCGCCGACGGCGGACTGGCGCAAGGTCTTGCACGCGCTCGATCCCGATGTCTATCTCGTCTATCGCGCGCCGGTGACGGGCGAGTACGCCTTGGAGCTAACACCGGTGGTAGACGAACCCACCATCTTTGAAGGCGCGCGCTGGCGTGAAGAAGGCAGCGCGCCCAATGCCGTCACCTTCCCGCGTCAAACGCCCTGGCCTGCTGGGTCAGTAGTGCCGCTCAACGTGCGCATCAATCCGCTCGATCTGCGTGACAGCGAGAAGCTCGGCCAGTATGTCGAACAAGAACCGAACGATACGCCCGAACAAGCACAGCCGCTGGCGTTCAACGGCGTGGCGGATGCTGATGGCGTGCAAGTGTTGCGCATTGCTGGCAGCGCCGACGACATCGAATACTTTGACAACGGCGCGGTCGGCAAATCCGGCGACGATTGGTTCAAGCTGGTTTACAGCGGCACGGAGCCGCGCTTGCTCACCTGCCAATTGGGCATCCCCGATCAAACGCTGGCGGCGCAGTTGCGCGTTTACACGCTGGACGGCGCGCTGGCCGAATACACCGAAGGCCGCAACGAGAACGAACGCGTGCATCAGCAAAACGAAGGCCATCGCGCCGCCATCGTGCGCACGCTCAAACCCGGCGGCACCTATTTCATACGCGCCGAAGCCAACGCGCCTGGCTACGACCTCGAATTGCGGTTGCTCAAACCCGCGCCTTACGACGATCCGCGTTTAGCCGTGCGGCAAGCGCTTTACGACCATCTGGGGCAAGTGGATGCCTGGCTCACCAATCGCCCGCGCGGTGCGAGCCAAGAACGCCGCATCCGCGAAACGGGCAATCTGATGGGCACGCATTGCATGAGCTGCCACACGCAATCGGGCGTCTGGGGCAGCGCCATCCCGATGCAACAAGGCTACGCCATCGAGAACCTGCAAAACTTCCGGCGGCTGGTCAACGTGATGTACGAATCGCTGCGCCCGACTAACTATTTGAAAGACGCCGCGAACAACACCAGCCTCGCGCCGCTCGACATCGGCGACGGCCCCGCCGGCACGCGCGTCGCCGGACACAACGTTTGCACCGCCGAACTGGTCGCGCCGCCGCGCAAGCTGCATTCGATGCAGGCCCTGCGCGCGGCCAATCACGTGTTGCAAACCGCCGACCCCAGCGGCATCAACGCCGCTGGGCCGGGATCGAATGTCGGGCAATCGGTCGTCTATAACTACGCCGGCGAAATTTTGCGCCGTGCCTGGGATCGCACGCAGCATCCGCGTTATTTGGCCGCGTTGGAAGAGAAGGCCGCGTTGATGCTGTCAGTCGTGCCGCGCTACAGCGACGACATGTCGCATCGCATCGAGTTTTTCAAACGCTTCTTCCCGCAAAATTACGTCGCGCTGAATCAGCAGGTGCGCGACATTCAAAAGACGCTGCCCGCCGAAGCGACGCCGCCACCCACGCCAACCCCCAGGCCCGATGGCAAGCCCGTTGAACCGCCGCCCGCGCAGTTTCCGCCGTATCAATTGTTGAGCGCCGAAAAAGCCGTGCAGCTTTGGCAACGCATTCAGGAGCAGTTGCCGAAAGACGAAGCGCGGTTGCGCGCGATCCAAAACGCCGATGGCTCGTGGGGTTTCGATCCGGGCAAGGCGAATGGTGGCGGTTGGAAGACCGATGGCGAGAATGACCCCGCGCCGACTGCCTTGGCATTGATCGCATTGCAGGCAATGGGCCACGGCCCCGGCGATGCAAACGTGGATCGTGGCGTGCGGGCGTTGCTGCAAATGCAAAATCCCTATGGCCGTTGGAACAAGAACGCGCTGACGGGTTTCGTGACGACTTCGTATGCACTGCACGCGTTATCGCGGCTCTATCCGCAAACGCCCGTCAAACCGGCGCGCGCGCAATTCGTAGCCAAGGCGGGCGAGTCCTTGCCCGCCGCCATCGCTCGCGTCCGCGCGCTGTCGTTGACTGACGATCCGGCGTTGCTCGATCTGATGTTGCAAGCCGCCGCGCACCCGCAAGCGCAGGTGCGCAAGTGGGGTGTGATGGCGCTGGGCGGCGTGCATCACGAACGTGGCGTGCCCGCACTGGTCAAGGCGCTGGGCGATCCGGCCAAGCCTGTGCGCGATGCGGCGGCGTGGGCGCTGGAGCAAATGTTGTTGGATGACGTTGGTTTTGAAGCAGTCTTTGCGGCCTTCGACACCGGCGACGATCTGACGCGTGAGACTGCGTTGAAAGCGCTGGGCATTCGCGCCGACGCTGTGATGACGCAGCCGCGCTTCGATCAACAACGGTTGACGCGCCTGCTCGACCGCGCGCTCAACGCTGACAAACATCCTGGCGTGCGCGCTTGGGCCGCCAAAGCCGCGTGGCAGTGGTGGGTTTGGAATCCGCCGATGCGCGCGGCAATTAACGACGCCTGGACAAAGAAGCTGCTCGCGCCCGAAGCGAATGCGCTGGCCGAGAATTGCTTCCGCTACCACAGTCACGCCCTGTTTATCGCCAACGGCCACAAGGCCAACGGCAGCGAAGAGCATCAGTACAAAGAACTCGCCACGCTGTTCAAAACGCTCGAAGACAAACTCGATGACGCCACGTTGAGCGCAGCCGTGAAAGACCGTTTGGCGCAACGTTTGGTCAACATC